>NZ_CP014854.1:0-311136 GCF_002214365.1 Thermococcus celer Vu 13 = JCM 8558 | reverse complement strand
CACTATCCTTAGCTCCTCCCCGCGCCTTGCCCTTTCGATAACCCACTCCACGAAGTTACCTCCCTTCCCGCTCGCACCGGCCTTCCCGTAGAGGCTCGCCACACGGATGATATAGTGCTTTTGAGAATAGTTCCTCGTGAACACCTCCCCGGCCAGTTTACTCACCCCGTAGACGTTTATCGGGTTGGGAACATCTTCCTCAGTGTAGGGCTCGCCCTTCTCTCCATCGAAGACGTAGTCCGTGCTGATGTAGACATTAATAGCATCAATTTTGTTGGCTATCCGTGCAACATTCAAAGCTCCGATTGCATTAACTTGAAAGGCTTTCTCCGGGTAAAGCTCGGCATCATCCACCCTTACGTACGCGGCCGTGTTGATGATGACGTTGGGCTTCAATTTCCTCAGGACCTTCAGGGTTTCGGGGACGGTGACGTCCAGATCGGCGTGGGTTAATGGAATGACCCCGAAAGCCGGATCCTCCCCGAAGGTTCTTACCAGATCCGTCCCCAATTGACCTTTGGCTCCGATTATTGCGACCCTCATCTTCAACCACCGAGTTTGATTAGTTTCATCCTTTCAATTTTTCCAAAGAGTGATCATTCCACGTATTCCACTTTAATTCCGAGCTTTTTTGCAATTTTCCACTGTTCCTCATCACTCGTTAGGAGACCTCCGTATTTCTTTGCTTGGGCCAAGTAGAGCGCATCGTAAACCGGAATCCTCCAGTCAATCGCTATCTTTGCGGCATCCCCGAGATAGCCTTCGAACGGCTCAAAAATCACAACGTCCTCCCTGAGCTTTTTCACGGCCTCAAACATTACCTCGACCTCTTTTTTTGATATCCTCCGGTATAACACGTGATGCTTCCAGATGGCGTTTGATACTTCAGCCAAAGCCAGAGTTAAGGAGTATGGATCGTCCAGCAGGTATTCCCTAACCCTTCTCCAGTTCTCCTCCCTCAAGATGTACTTGGTCAGGGAAGATGCATCAATTACTATCACGGTCCTCCCTCACGTACTTTCTCGCGGTTCCTTTCTCTGTTTCCGGTAAGCCTGCAAGCATTTTATCGATCTCCTCCAGGGCCTTCTTTTTCCTGTATTCTCTAACCTTGGCTTCAATGAATTTTCTGATTTCTTCGCTCCAGTTAACGTCAACCTCCTTCATCTTCCTCTTGAGCTCGCGGGGGATCCTTATGCTGAGAACTTCCATATACGACACCCGAATACAATTTCGTATTACAAACATATAAAAATTTTGAGGGCTAAAACAGTTCGTCCCTCTCAATCAGCTCTTTCAAAGTTGGCCATCTCCCATCCTTCTTAGAGACTATCGGCTCATCGATTGGCCACTGAATGTTTACATCAGGGTCGTTCCAGATGATTCCCCCTTCATAATCAGGCGCGTAGATGTTGTCCACTTTATAGATCACTTCGGCTTCGTCGCTCAGCACGAGAAAACCGTGGGCAAAGCCCCTCGGGATGTAGAGCTGGTATTTGTTATGCTCCGAGAGTATGACGCCAACCCACTTTCCGAAAGTCGGCGAGTTCCTCCTCAAATCGACGGCGACATCATAGATTACTCCTCGAATACAGCGGACTATCTTTGCCTGAGCGTAGGGCTCTCTCTGAAAGTGTAATCCCCTTAAAACGCCGTACTTGGACTTTGAATGATTGTCCTGGATGAACTCCCCCCTGATCCCGGCTTTCTCAAAATCTGATTTTTTGTAAGTTTCCATAAAGAATCCACGCTCATCCTCGAAGACTCTGGGTTTTATCAGGATGACGTCTGGAATCTCCAGCCGTTTGAACTCAAAGGGCATGTTACCACCCCAGCTTCCAGGGCGTTGGGTGGAGAACCTTATCGTTCACCAGCGGTCTCCACCAGTCCTCGTTTTCGAGGTACCAGTTAACGGTCTTTCTGATTCCTTCCTTAAAGGTGTACTTCGGGCGCCACTTCAAATCCCTTGTTATCTTCCATGAATCAAGGGAATAGCGCAGGTCGTGGCCGGGCCTGTCCTCAACGAACTCGATAAACTCCTCGCCTTTATCCATGAGCCTCAGAATCGTCCTGACGACTTCAATGTTGGTCTTTTCCTCTCCGGCGGAGATGTTGTAGATCTCCCGTGGTTCACCCTTCAGCAGGACCTTCTCGATCGCCCTCACGTGATCCTCAACGTAGAGCCAGTCCCTCACGTTCTGGCCGGTGCCGTAGACCGGAACTTTAAGCCCCATGCTGGCCCTTATTATCGTCTTCGGGATTAGCTTTTCGGGGAACTGGTAGGGGCCGTAATTGTTGGTGCACCTCGTTATCGAGGCATTCAGATTGTAGGTCCTCGCATGGCCCAAAACCAGCATATCACCCGCAGCCTTGCTTGCCGAATATGGAGAGGATGGCATTAGCCTATCTTCCTCGGTAAAGGAGCCTTTCTCTATATCTCCATAGACCTCGTCTGTCGAGACAAAAACGGCTTTTACCTCTGGATTGTACTTCCTAATTGCCTCCAAGAGAGTGTAAACTCCAAGAACATTGCTCTCTATGAATGCATAAGGATTCGAGATGCTCCTATCAACGTGTGATTCGGCTGCAAAGTTCACAACGGCGTCAACTTCCTTAATTAGCCTTTTTACAAGATCAAAATCGTTTATATCCCCTTTAACAAAAGTATATCTCTCATCATCCTCAATATCCTTCAGATTTGCCAGGTTTGACCCATAACCGAGCTTGTCTAAGTTTATCACTTCCCAGTCGGGATGCTTTTCCATGATGTAACGTATGAAGTTGCTCCCAATGAATCCCATTCCACCTGTTACCAGGAGCCGCATCATTCCACCTCACAGTATCAGCCTTGAGTTATCACCTATGACCAGCTTTCTACCCAATGGGTGGGACGTGCTGTTTATTATCCTCACGCCCCTCCCGATTAGGCTTTCGACGATCCTGCCGGCGTTCCTTATCTCGCTTCCCTCCAGCACTATGGAATCCTCTATCTCGGTGTTCTCGATCACAACGTTATCCCCAATGCTGGTGTAGGGGCCGATGTACGAGTTCTTTATCCTGACGTTCTTCCCGATAACCACGGGACCCTTAATGACCGTGTCTTCATCTATTACGCTGTCCTCGCCGATGACGACCCTCCCGTGGATGCGCGCGCTGGTCTGCACCCTTACATCGGCCTCTATGTCGTCAAGGATCAGCCTATTTGCCTCCAGCAGGTCCTCCGGTTTTCCCGTGTCCTTCCACCAGTTCCGAACCTTCGTCCATCCTACGCGGTAGCCTTGATCTATGAGCCACTGGATCGCGTCGGTGATCTCGAGCTCGTTCCTCCATGAGGGTCTTATGTTCTTCACCGCCTCGTGGATGACGGGTTTGAAGAAGTAGATCCCGACCAGGGCCAGGTTGCTCGGCGGCACCTTCGGTTTCTCAACCAAGCGACGTATGGTCTTCCCGTCCTCACTAATCTCTGCGACCCCGAACTGCCGGGGGTTGGGGACCTCACAGAGCAGAATGCTCGCGTCAAAGTTTCCCTCCTTGAAGTGCTCCAGGTGCTCTACGATGCCCTCCCTGAGGATGTTGTCGCCCAGGTACATGACGAAGTCATCGTCGCCGAGGTAGTCTCGAGCCACCAGGATGGCATGGGCCAGTCCCTTGGGCTCGCCCTGATAGATGAACTCGATGCGGGCGTCCCAGTCCCTGCTTAAAACGGTTTTCTTCACCTGCTCGGCGTTGGGGCCCACGATGATTCCGATGTCATGGATCCCGGCCTCGATGACGTCTTCGATGGCGTAGAACAGGACAGGCTTGTTCGCAACCGGGATCAACTGTTTCTGTTGTGAGTACGTTAAAGGCCTGAGCCTCGTACCGTGACCCCCTGAGAGAATAAGGGCCTTCATGTCATTCCACCGCCCCCTATACAACCTCACAAAATAAAAATCTATCGTGTGAGGTTGGACCTGAGGAAAATACTGAGCTATGAAATAAGAGCCTGTAAAGGCCAGCAGGTGTCGTGCTCAACAGGCTCACTTTTCCAATTTATTAATCCGGCTATGGCACTCCATGATAAAGATGTCAAATGGTGGGCTCGCTAAGGCCAAGTTGAGATGCCGCACTCCAAAGTGGAGAAGTTCCTCACAATTTCCCTTTCATATGGTTAAGTCTCCCTCCTTACAGGCACTATCGCAACCAGCTTGCCATCCCATGCAGTATAAACACTCCATTATAACTACAATCCCCTTCAGGATACGGGGATACAATAATAAGTCATGTACAGAAAAAATGGGATAAGGGTTGAGTCAGGAACTCACGCAGCAGGCAGTGGAATTGGGCTTAGACATGGGGCCCCTTAATACTGCGGTGAGAAGGCCAAAGAGTTGACTCCTGAGCAGGTTGCTGAAATGGCCTTGTACGCCTATCTATTCATTAAAAAGAGTGGAGGGCTCTGGAGTAGCAGACTTCTTTTCTTCGCCGATGACTTTTGGGATGAGTTCTGGAGTCTATGGGATGCTATGGAGGACCATGCTTTATGGAAGAAAGATCGTTGCGAATACAACCGCAACGGCTACTGCCACTATTGGAGATGGAGCGAGCCAGTGTTTGGAGAGGGGAATTGAGAAAATTTAAAGAAAATGGAGAGACTTTCTACAGGGTGAACGTTGATAGGTTTTACATGTTCTGCGCCGCCTGCCCGGCTTATAAAGAGAAGAATAGATAGGTATCAGTATTCTTGGTTTTGGGCATAACCGGAATAATCCAGTAGAGGATATAATGCCACTCCATTGAGAGATGAACCGAGATAAAGGGGTTAAACTCCGGTTGTACTTGACTTTTCCATTCACTTAAAGAGTTCTTCTATCTTGAAGTGCAGGCTTTCAATGAGCTCCTCCCAGTTAGGACTCAAAGTCTTTTGGATGAAGTGGTTGGTTGAATTGCCGATTCCACGGGCATTTTTCTTTGCCTGGGGCAATTTAACAATCAATTCGTTCCGAAAATCTCCCTTAATGTGATAAAACTTTGTGATGAGCTCTAGGACTCTCAGGAACTTATCCGAATGAGAAGGCAATCCGCCAAGTTTTAGAAGATAATTGAAATCTTCGCTTAAATTTTTCTTACAGAGAGAAACCCACAATGAGAGCCATTTGAGCCTCAGACGGAAAACCTCTCCAGAACCCTCGCAAGGGGTTCAACGTTCCATCCCAACCTCTGACCAACCGCCCTCAGCAGAGCAACGTCCTCGGGCTCCACGGTCCTCAGAAGTAGTATAATTACCAGGTACACCAAAAAGGATAGCCCCACCAGTAGAAGGGCCATGAGAAGACCCACATCAGCTGGAGCCAAGAGCATCAGTATCGGCACGATCACAACGGCAACGGCAAGCTGGCGGAGGTAGCTCCTTCCGAAGGGGTGGATCTTAGTCCTGAGGTAGAGCCACCAGGAGCGGAAGAGGTTCGCCACTACGTACGAGACAGACGTCGCCACGGCGGCCCCGTTGATCCCGTAACTGGGTATCAGCAGGGCGTTGAGGATCACGTTGAAGGTCGCGGCGAAGATGTTACCAACGAGGTTGGCGTTTGGTTCTCCGATGGCTACTAAGCTCATCCCGTTGAGGCCAAGGAAGGTGTGGAACATGAAGCCCACCGCGAGTATCTGAAGGGCAGTGGAGGCGGCCGAGTATTTCGGACCGAAGAACCCGGTTATGGTGGTCTCGGGAAACACCACGAGCAGCGTGAAGAGGGGAAACGTTGGCAGGAAAATCCAGCGGGTTATTATCCGGTATATCCTGTTGAGCTCCCCCAATTTACCCTCGGTGTAAAAAGCGGTGGCTATTGGCATGAACAGGAAACCGGCGGAGCCCAAAAACACGGGGATAAACCTGGCCAGAGGTGAAGCGGAGTTGTAGAGACCAACGACATCGGAGTTGAGGTAATAACCCAGCATCAGGGTGTCCGTCCAGTTCATGATGTACTCCAGTATTCCAGTGAGCATCAGAGGCGCGGAAAAGACTACCAGTTCCCTGGCCAGCCGGGAGCTAAAGGAAAGCCTGAGCCGGAGGATACCCAACCGGAGCATCTCAAAAAGGAGTGCCGTGAAGGTCGCCGCCTGGGCAAGTACGTATCCCGTGAAGAGAGTACCAAAATCCAAACCGCCAAAGACCACAACAAGGACAACCAAGAGATACAAGAGCGGCGACAGTATTCTCTGGTAGTAGAAGTTCTCACGGACCCTGTTGAACCCCCTGGAGATCGCAACCAGGAGCGAAGTCAAAGCCAGAAAGGGCATCGCAGGCGCGCTCACCCTGAGGGCATATTCGAGCAACCCATCATGGAACAGCAGGGAGATGTAAGGGGCGAGGATAACGTACCCCACGGCAACTGTGAGGGAACTCACCAGAACGATGAAGAACGCCGTGGATATTAGGGAAGTAACTCTTTCAGGGGCCTCCTTTCGGTAACGGGAAAGTTCCCTGGTGACCCCGCTCGACAGACCGAGCATGGCGATAACCAAACCCACGCTCAGAATTGTCAATGCCAGGTTGAACGTTCCGTACTGGCTCCTTTCAAAATACCTCGCTATAAGCGTCCGGGATGTAAACCCCAGGATAACCCCTATTATTCCCCCGAAGAACACGATGCCCGTACCCCTCGCCATCCTCTGAAGCGCGCGGTTGACCTCATCCAAGCACCTCAACCTCCCAGCAGGGTGAACAGCCCAATCAGCAGTATCATCACGTTCATGGCCCTTTTAAGGTTCTCCCCATCGGAGATCCTGCTGATGTGGGTCCCCAGGTAAACCCCGGGAACCGTCCCAAGGATCAGCGCTCCGGCGAGGCCGTAATCAACCCCGCCGATGCCCGCGTAGTTCAGAAAACCCATGGCGGAGAGCGCAAGCCCGTAGAGTATGGTGACCCCCACGACGTCCTTTGGATCGAGTCTGGCCACGTTCATCAGGGTGAAGCTCACTACAACGCCCGCCCCGACCGACGTGAACTGGACTGTCAGGCCAACGATGAAGCCGAGGAGGTAAACGTAGGCCCACCTCGGCCTCACGGGGACGTGTAGCTCTCCTTTGAGGATGCTCAAAAAGGCGCTGGTGACGAGGATGAGGCCGAGCAGGAGTGTGAGGTAGGCGTTGAGGGCTTCCCTGTTCAGCCCCCGCAGTATCAGGCCTCCCATGAAGACCGCGGGGATGCTTCCCACCAGGAGGCGAAGGGCTATATCGTACCTTATCCTGCCTCTTCTCCCGTGGAAGAACAGGCCAAAGACCCTCGTAATCGTGGCGTAGAGCAGGTCCGTTCCGACGGCCGTTAGGGGCTCGATGCCGAGGAAGATGAGGGGGGGGTCATCAGGGCCCCGCCGCCGACCCCCGTTAGGCCGACGAGGAAGCCCACGAGAAAGCCCAGACCCACAAAGATAGGCGGGCTCAAGGTTTTCCCTCCGGATTACGGCAGGTACCCGAGCTCCCGGGCCTTCTCTATTACCGCCTCGACCTCCTCCTCAGGCGTCATCCTGGAGCTGTCCACCCTCACCTCCGGGTTCTCCGGCTCCTCGTAGACCCCATCGTAACCCGTGAGGCCCTTTATCTCGCCCCTCATTGCTCTGGCGTAGAGCCCTTTCGGGTCTCGCTGGATCCTCACTTCGAGGGGGGCATAAACGTAGACCTCGATGAAGTCCCCTATCTCCTTCCTCGCGCGTTCGCGGACCGCTCTATAAGGCGAGATGAGGGAAACTATCGCTATAACCCCGTTCCTGCTCAGGAGCCTGGCCATGTGGATAACTATCCTGTTGTGCATCTCCCTCGCTTCCTTCGAGAAGCCAAGCTCCGGGTAAAGGGTCTTCCTTATCGTGTCCCCGTCGAGTATCTCCACGCGGTAACCCATCTCCCTGAGCTTCCTGGCGAGCTTCACCGCTAAGGTCGTCTTTCCCGCACCGCTCGGCCCGGTGAGCCATATCGTAAAGCCCTTTTCGATGTTCCTGAGCCCGTCCATTCCATCCACCTCGTTTCGAGCTGTGATTGGAAAACGAAGGGTAAAAGATCAGAGGATGCTCTTCCCGTGCATTTCCGCGAGGGGTTCTTCAATTCCGAAGAGCCTCAGCATCGTCGGGGCGAAGTCGTAGATGCTCAGCCTGGTTGCCCTGCTCTCGTCGAAGCCGGGGAGGTACATGGAGAACACCCCGAACTCGGAGTGGTTCGCGTCGTCCGGCCCCGTGTCGTTCTCCGGCAGGTAGTTGCTCGGGTGCCCGACCGTTCCCGCGGCGCGCCAGTTGAGGTTGTCGAAGTAGACCATCACGTCGGGCTTGTTGCCCCTCGCCACAGGATAGATCTCCTCCGGATAGAACACCTTCGTGTTCCACCCCTCCCCGTTCGGGCCGCGTATGGACTTTATCTGCTCCGCCACCTCGTCCCTCACCCTCTCGAACCGGGAGAGCGGTATCCTTCCCTCCCTCTCCCTGCCGAGCACGTTGAGGAAGACGCGCGAGTAGTAGCCGCCCCAGCCCCAGGCGGTTGTTTCCTTCCAGTCGACGTCGAGGCTCTCGAAGCGCTTCGTTCTGCCGTCGTGCAGCGCCTCGGGGTTCCTCACCTTCAGGAGGCCCTCCTCCGCCAGCCACTGGTTCACGGCGAAGTTGCCGTGCATGGCCTTTATCCCGTGGTCGGAGACTATGAAGACCGCCGTCTCGTCGAGGTCCACAAGCTCCAGGGTTTTCCCGATCTCCCTGTCCAAAAGCCTCCAGTAGTCTGGGATGACGTTCTCGTACCTGTTCCCCTTCCCTGGGTAAAGGTGATGGTTCTCGTCGAAGTAGCGCCAGAAGGCGTGGTGAACCCTGTCGAGGCCGATCTCGACGAAGTGGAAGTAGTCCCACTCCTTCTCCTGAATTAGATAGCGAATCACCTCGAACCTCTTTTCGGTCATCTCCCAGAGGCCTTCCTTCACCTCGTCCTTGGCCTCCTTCCTGAAGGGGACGTCGAAGATGTACTCGCCGACGAGCCGCTCTATCTCGCCCTTCAGCTCCTTCGGATATGTGTAGTCGACGCTCGCATCGGGGGTTATGAAACAGCTCACGAGGTGCCCCTTGATGGGCTTGGGTGGGTACGTCGGTGGCACGCCGACGATTACGGACCTTTTGCCCCTCTCCCCGAGGTGGTCCCAGAGGGTCTTCTCCTTCACCTTTTTACTGTGGGCTATCCAGTAGTCAGTGTAGGAGTTCCCCCTCCTGTGCCTGAAGCCGTAGAGCCCGAGCTCGCCCGGGGTCTTACCGGTGACCATCACCATCCACATCGGAATGGTTATGGCCGGAATGCCGGTCTGCATCGGCCCGTGAACGGATCTCTCGAGGAGCCTTCTAATGTTGGGGAGCTCGTCGTAGAAGCGGTTGAACATCAGCTCCGGAGGGGCCGAATCCAGTCCTATGACGAGGACCCTTTTCGTCCGGGCCATCCCTTCCCTAACCTTCCTCTCAAACTCCATCCTCCTCACCTCAGGTATTCTTCGATGATTGAGAGCACGTCGTTGGTTTTACCCTTCTCGCAGACGCACCCCATGACCTCCCTCTTGCCGCCGGTGTTGGTTCCGAGGGCCCTAACGCGCTCGATGAGCTCGGCCATGTCCGTCCTTTCCGCCTCCTCGCCCGAGACCCTGAAGTACACCTGAGCATTTCCGTGGAAGTTCCCGTTGACGACCACCGCGCCCCTGTACTTCATCTCCCAGACGAGCTTTCTGGCGACCTTCGAGATTACGTTGAAGGGACTCTCGAAGCGGACGATGGCGAAGCCGTTCCTCTCCTCGGGATTTGAGGTGGCTTCCTCAATGGCCTCCCTTATCGCCTCCGCTTTTTTCACCCACGGTTCGTACTCGAGGAGACCTTTGATATCGTTGTTGAGGAGAACCCTCACGGCCTCCTCCACGGCTTCCCTCTCCATGGCGATGTAGTTCGAATCCACGAGCTCGACGAGCCTTAAAGCTTCATCCCGCGAAATCCCCTCCCTCTCAAGGAGTGTCCTGACTTTTTCCAGCTCGAAAGCCCTCTCCCCGATGTCCCCGACGACACCGAGGGCGCTCCAGGCGTTCCATATCCCGAAATGCTCCGAGACGACGAGGGAACAGGAGGGGTAATATTCGCCTCCGAGCGACGGATTGACCTGCTCCACGAGCGGGTTCCGGATCCTCGGCTGGGTATGGTGGTCGATGAAGAGCGTCGGCACCTCAACCTTCTCCGCCTCACCCGGGACGTTGAAGTCCAGTACGTAGAGCCTTTTGGCCCTCCCAACGGCACCCCAGATGCGCTCATCAAAGGAGAACTCCCCTATGGGCGCCGTCATGTTGGTGAAGTCCTCCAGGGCGAGCGCTTTCACGAGGAGCGCCGCAGAGGTTACCCCGTCCGTGTCCCAGTGGTGGACGATTAGATTCACCTAACCCACCCCGCAAAAAAATAATGGGTCACCCAACGAAGGGGTTCTCGAAGCTCCTCACGACCTCGAAGACCTCCGGGCGCATCATGTACTCCGGGGGTTTCTCCCCCGTCATTATCATCTTCCTGAGTTTGGTGCCGCTTATGTGGACGTGGAACTCCTCGCCGTGGGGGCATATCTTCGCGTTTACCATGCCGCCGCATTTCCTGCAGTAGAAGGCCTCGCGGATGAACATCGAGGTTATCCCGAGGTCCGGGAACTCCTCGAAGAGGTCCCACGCATCGTAGGGGCCGTAGTAGTCGCCAACGCCCGCGTGATCCCTCCCCACTATGAAGTGCGTCGCACCGAAGTTCTTCCTCATTATGGCGTGGTGGATCGCCTCCCTCGGACCGGCGTAGCGCATCTCGTAGCGGACGGTCGCCAGGGCGGCCGCATCTCTGGGGTAGTAGTGCCTGAAGAGCGTTTCGTAGGCCTTGATTATGACCTCGTCCCTGTAGTCCCCCTTCTTCTTCCTTCCGAGGACGGGGTTGATGAAGAGCCCGTCGACGAAGGTTAGCGCCGCCTTCTGGACGTACTCGTGGCCGAGGTGGGGCACGTTCCTCGTCTGGAAAGCAACGATGGTCCTCCAGCCACGTTCCTTGAAAAGAACCCTCGTCTCGACCGGCCTGAGGGTGTACCTGGCGAAAGAGTTCGGGAGCTCATTGAGGAGCTCTATCTCGCCGCCGAGGAGATAGTCCCCCATGCCCATAACGCGGGCGACTCCCGGGTGGGCCGGGTCGTCGGTCCTGAAGACCTTGGTCGCGAATTCCCTCTTGTCGTAGGTGTATATCTCCTCAACGTGCATCCTGGCCACGGGGATATCGTCGTAATAGAGGAGCACCGCGTCGCCCTCGTCGAATGCCCTCTCCTTTACGTCGAGGACTATCGGGATCGTCCAGGGCGTGTCGTCGCTGAGGCGCATGTGGTTGAGTACATCCTGAAAGTCATCGCTCGTCAAGAAGCCCTTGAGGGGGGAGTAAACGCCGTGCGCGATGTTCTCGAGGTCTATGGCCCGGCCGTGCTCGATCTGGACGCGGGGGTACTCCTCCTGCTCGCTCAGGATCCTCTCGCGCGTCCTCTCGGCCACGAGCCTCCTGACGAGTTTGCCGCCGTGGGGCTTTGAGACCATGGTACCACCTCAAAAAGGAAAGGCCTCAGTCGAGGTAACCGAGGGCGCGGAGCCTCTCCTTGACCTTCTCTTCCTCCTCCTCTGTGAAGACCTCTTCCTTCTCCTCCTCTTCGAGGCTCGCCAGAACCTCGCGGAGAACGTATGTGACGTAGTCCGAAACCGAAGTAAACCCTGTGCCCTCTATTCTGGCCTTGATCTTGTCGTAGAGGGGCTTCGGTATGGAAACGGTCGTGTACTTCTTCTCATCGGCCATCCCAAACACCTCCTGCCTTAATGATATTTAATTACACTCGATACATGGGAGCAGGCAATATAAAGGTTTCGAAAAAGGCATGAGATCTGGAAGGTTAATCCCCTGTATCAGTACCGGACAGCACATCCGATATCCTGAAAACGCCCCTGTCGAGCACGGTCTTCTTCTGGGTGTAGGTGTAGCGGACGACGACGCTACCGTTCAGGTCGCCGGGCAGGATGAGTTCGTCCTTTCCCTTAACGCCGTACCATTTCTTGAAGACCCTGGTTCCATTGTCCAGGTAGCCGAAGATCCCAATCCCAGTCCCGGTGGCGTTCGTGAACCTAAGAACCACCGAGCCGTTCCCGGCGGCAACGACGACGTTGGGATGCTCGAACCGGAAGACCTTGACGTAACCGCCATCGGAGTAAACGGGCCTGTAATAACCAGGGTACTCATCCGTGAACATGAGCCTGGCGAGGGGCGTGTTGAAGGCCTTCCCGTTCATCAGGACGGCGTAGCCGTAGTTCAGGTTGATGTAAACGTAGGCGTCGGCGTTCGGCCTCCCTGTGAGGACCACACTTTCCAGGGACTTCCCCCGCTCAACGAAGACTTTCCCCGGTATCAGTACGGTTCCCCCCGCGTTGACCTGAACGTTCCAGCGATCCCCTTCGGGCACAGCCATTATCGAGTAACCCCCTGTGGAGAAGACGAGCACCCCGCCGGCGGAGACGAGCGGCATTGGAATCATTGCGTACTCTCGAGGCGAGGCACCCGCCGTCTCGAGCACCGAGCCGAACTTCAGCACGGTGTCGTAGGAGACGACCACGTAGTCAACCCCGAGGTTCATCAGGTACCTCCCGTTCTCCAGTCCGAGATAATACTTGGCAACGGCCCCATTGGGACCTCCCTGGGCGACGGGCGCCCGTCCGGCGAAGTACGTCACCCAGTGCCCCTGGTCCCACCAGGTCAGGACAACGTCGTTTATGCTGGAGCTCTCCCCGAGGTAGGTTAAAGCCCTCTCCCAGTGCTCGTCCGCCAGGGGTTTAACGCTCAGGGTGGTCCGGAAGCCCTGGTAGGCCCCCACGACAGGAATTAAGAGCAACAGCGCAGACAACGCCAGCGCGCCACCCTTCTTAAGCGAGAGCCTTGGACTTAAGACATCGTAAAGCTCGACCAGTCCGATTCCCGTCCCCAGCGCTATTGAGAGGGAGCTTATGAACAGGAACCTCGTCCACAGAAAGACCATCGGAAGCTGAACCACCAGGGTTCCGAGGAGGAGGAAATCCCTGAGTTTGGCCCTCGACGGGAGAAACCTCAGGGCGAAGAGCGGGAAGAGGAGGCCGGCTACGCCGTAGGCCTCCCACCAGTCTCCGAAACCCGTCCTCTGCGTCTCGACTATCGGGGACTGGGGGAACAGCCTCTGCAGGAGTTCGTTAACCGTCCCGTAGTACCTCACCGCCAGCCACAGGGCGAGAAGGAGTCCGATTGCAACGACCAGCGCCCGCTCCTTCTTTCCCCTGAGGAACCTCGATGTGATGAGAAGCACCACGATCGCCAGAACCGCCAGAGGAACGGCGTACTTCAGAAAAGCCAGCAGAAAAACGTCCTTCATCCATCCGAAGCTGAGTCCCAGCTCCTCGGCCAGTTTCCTGCCCAGCCACCTGTTGTGCCCAACCATGCCGTAGCCGAAGATCCCACCGAGGTAGTTGGCGATCAGGGCTCCAAGGGCGGTTGAGATCGTGAGAACGAGGGAATCGAGGAGGTACCTATCCTTCCTGAGTAAGAAGGCTCCAACCGCAAGCAGGAGGGTGTTGGCCAGGAGGAAGGCGAATATCGGGTAGTACGCCTGCCAGAACACCGCCGAGAGGCCGCCCGCGACGGCGGGGATAACGTAGATGATGAACCTCCTGTAACCCCACTTCCCTGGCCTCAGGGTGAGACCGAGGGCCATCCCGTAGAGCCCGACGCTGTACCAGAAGAGCATGTAGTTGTCCCCGCGGTAGTAGCCGGCCATCGAGCGGAAGACGTGGCCGAAGAGAACGGACAGGAAGAAGGCCGAGAGAAAGGCCTCCCTTTTACCGTAGAGCCTGAGGATGGTTAGATAGGTGAAGATCAGGGTGAGGACACCGAAGATGACGGGGGTCAGGCGAAAGGCGTTGAAGAGGGAAACGCCGAGTGGCTTCAGGAGTTTGTAAACGAAGGCAGGTGTCATCCAGAGGCCGAGGGGATGGAAGCTGTGAACCTGGTACCCCCATGGGCCGAGGGCGTAGGGGAAGAAGTTCACCCAGCCGTGGGTCAGGGCGTAGCGCGTGTAGGCAAGGTGGAAGTAGGGGTCGTAGCCGAGGAGGTACCTGAAGCGCATCGGGAGGAGGCGGACGGCGGAGGAGACGATAAGGAGGGTTAAGATGGCGTACTTTGGGGCTAAAATCAGGTCGACCGCCTTCCCGAGCCTCCTTCTAGGGTCTTCGGTGTCCAT
Source organism: Thermococcus celer Vu 13 = JCM 8558 (assembly GCF_002214365.1). NCBI lineage: Archaea > Methanobacteriati > Methanobacteriota > Thermococci > Thermococcales > Thermococcaceae > Thermococcus > Thermococcus celer. The sequence goes on along the minus strand of NZ_CP014854.1, from coordinate 296,859 downwards.
TCCTTCGCCCCCTCATTCTCCCCTCTGTATCTTTGCGTGCCCGCCGACGAGGCTCTTCCTCAGCTCGAGGTTCCTTATCTCGCACCTCTCGTCTATTATCGAGCGCCAGATGGTGGCGTTTCTTATCGTCGTTCCCCTGAAGATTATCGAATCGCTGACGTCGGAGTTCTCTATGAGGCAGTCCTCGCCGATGTAGGCGTAGGGCCCGATTATCGAACGCCCGAGTACCTTCGCCCCCCGCTTTATGACCACCGGCGGAATTATCTTCGAGTAGGGGCTTATCTGGATCTCCTCGATGTGGCTCTCCCGGAGTAATGTCTTCAGAGCCTCCAGGTAGCTGTCGGCGGAGCCGATGTCGTACCAGTAGTCGTCGAACCTGTAAGCCCTGATGTCAACGCCTCTCGACAGGAGCCACTGGATGAAGTAGCCCGGGGAGTCGCGGTTCCCGTTGGAGAGGTACTCGTCTATGAGCCCCATAACCTTCCGCGGAAAGACGTAGACGCCGGTGCTCACGAGAGTCGAGCCGGGCTCGGCGGGCTTCTCCTGGAAGGAGACTACCCTATCACCCTCAAGGACAACGACACCGTAGCGTTTCGCCAGCTCCAGATCGCCGACGTCGTAAACGGCTATGAGCGTCGTTCCGTCGTACGCGCCCAGGAACTCCCTGAGGGAGAAGGAGAAGAGGTTGTCGCCGGCTATCACGAGGTAGTCGTCGAGGCCCAGCTCATCAACGGCCCTCTTCATGGCCCCGATTGTGCCGAGCTTCTCCTCCTCGTGGAGCGTGTCCTCCACTATCAGCCCGACCCCGTACCTCTCGGCGTAGGGCCTGAAGTGCGCCTCGAAGAAGCGGTTCGTGGAGATGTACGTCTCGAATCCCAGTTCGCCGGCCTTCTCCAGGATGTAGTCGAGTATCGTCCTGTTCCCCACCGGCAGCAGGGCCTTGGGGTTGTCCTTCGTGATGGGCCACAGCCTGGTCGCGTAGCCGCCGGCCATTATGAGAACCTTCATGGTCACCACCGGGATAACCTTTAACGCTTGTAATTCCTGAAAGGGTACTCCCTAAACGTATTTAAACTATTCCGTTTCATCGGGGTTGGTGGTACGATGAAGGTTCTCGTTACGGGCGGTGCTGGTTTCATAGGCTCGCACCTCGTGGATGCCCTGATGGAATCCGGTCATGATGTCAGGGTTCTCGATGACCTGAGCGCGGGTAGCCTCGACAACGTAAAGCGCTGGATGAACCACGAGGGGTTCGAGTTCATAAGGGGGGACATGCGGGACGTCGAAACCGTCAGGAAGGCCGTCGATGGCGTCGAGGCCGTCTTCCACCTCGCCGCCAACCCCGAGGTCAGGATAGGCTCCCAGAGTCCAGAGCTCCTCTACGAGACGAACGTTCTGATAACCCACAACCTGCTAAGTGCAATGAAGGATTCCGGCGTTAAGTACCTCGTCTTCACGAGCTCCTCGACCGTTTACGGCGACGCCGGGGTGATACCCACTCCAGAGGATTACGCGCCGCTGGAGCCGATAAGCGTTTACGGCGGGGCGAAGCTTGCCGCCGAGGCCCTCATCAGCGGCTACGCCCACACCTTTGACTTCAGGGCTTTGATCTTCCGTCTGGCCAACATCATAGGCGAGCGCTCCAACCACGGGGTCATCTACGACTTCATCAACAAGCTCAGAAGGAACCCGAACGAGCTCGAGATACTCGGCGACGGAACGCAGAGGAAGAGCTACCTCCACGTGAGCGACACCGTTAACGGCATGCTCCACCTGTTCGGGGCGTTCAAGAAAGGAAAGGCGCGGGTCGACTTCTACAACCTCGGCAACGACGACTGGATAACCGTGGGGGAGATAGCGGAGATAGTGAGCGAGGAGATGGGGCTGAGGCCGGCCTTCAGGTTCACGGGCGGCGTTGATGGTGGTCGCGGCTGGAAGGGCGACGTCAAGTTCATGCGCCTGAGCATAGAGAAGGCGAAGAAAGCCGGCTGGAAGCCAAGGCTGGATAGCTACGAGGCGGTTAGGAGAACCGTCAGGGAGCTTCTGGGAGGTATTCAATGAAGACACCCCCAGGGCTCCATATTACCAAAAACTTTTTAAACCCTCCAGGCTCTCTAATCTCGGACGCGCCCCGGTGGTGTAGCCCGGTCAATCATGCGGGACTCTCGATCCCGCGACCCGGGTTCAAATCCCGGCCGGGGCACCAAAATCTTCTCGCGGGCCCGTGGCTCAGCCTGGTCAGAGCGCCCGCCTGATAAGCGGGAGGTCCGGGGTTCGAAGCCCCGCGGGCCCACCATAACGAAAGACAAGGGGGCGGAGCCCCCACACCCCTGGAACAGGTTCTTGTTTCTCAAAGCGTTGACGGAAAAGGGTGATTCTTTTTTCAAGGAGCAGTTTAAGGGTGTTTGCTAAGGTAAAGACTGCTCTTGGGTTTTGAATTCACTCTTCTTAAGAAAGCTTTTATGGTGGGGTTTGCTTTTGGATGGTGCTCCTTCGGAGCGCGGGAGATTGCAAACCCCTTGGATTTGGCCTTTTAATCTCGAATTCGGAGTTCAATGGCCGTTTGAGGGTGCAAACACTCACGGGAGGGCAGTTAAAAGGAATCACCATTTTTCGCCAGCCTTCAGCCCTTGCTTCGCAAGCGCTGTTCTCACTATCGTTCGAACATCCAGACGGATGGCGGAAGTTCAGGTGCTTCTCAGAGACGCCAGCTATCAAGTTGGATTGCTTTTAATCGGCCCGTTTTGTAGTGTTTCACTCCCACAAGGCGTTCGGAGAACGCCAGAATAAAAAGTGAAACCTGTTCAGGGATTGGTCTTAATGCTAATCCCTCTTTGATTCTCCAACTTTTAGAGCGCACGCTCTCATCCCAGCCTCTCATGAGAAAGGGCCATTTTTCCCCAGCCTTCTTCCAAAAGGCCGATGGAGGCGCATGGTTTGAGCTCCCGGAAGGGTTAAGCGTAGGGATAAAATTTATAAATACCTCCCTTAAGCTATCAACGGGCACAGCCCCGTGGTGTAGCGGCCAAGCATGCGGGACTCTGGATCCCGCGACCGGGGTTCGAATCCCCGCGGGGCTACCATTCAACCGGGCTCCAGACCATCGAACCCCACTCTTTTCCATGTCCTCCTTTCCCCTTTCGAACCTCGTGTTATACTCCGGTTAGTATCTCGAAGCGGTTTTTAATATCCGACGTGAATATTCCAGGGGTTAACTTCCCCGGGAAAATCGCGGATGTTTGGCGTATTGCCGGGAGATTGACGGAAAGTTGTTCAGTTCCCAATGACGGCCGGAAATCCGGAGGATAAAAACAGGTGGACAGTGGATTTTTAGAGTCTTTCTCGGCTGTTTTCGCCCTACGATGGGATATACTCCTTTTGAGCCAATAAAAGTCGAAAATCGGACTTTTCAAACACCTTTAAATAGTATGACTACCAACCGGATGTAGCGTTACATAATCGTTGCCTAACATGTGGGGGTGGTTGTGAGCAACGTGGTTGATCTGGAGCGAGAGATTGGGAATATCCTCCGGAGTCGTGGACCGCTCAGCGTGGCGTTTCTGACCAGGTTCCTCAACGAGAGGGGCATTTTCTGCACGAGGCAGAAGGTTGAGAGAACCCTGAGGAAGCTCGTGGAGCAGAGAAAGGTGGAGGCGTTCTACACCAACGGAAACAGGAGAAATCACTACCGGTTGCGGTGAGAGAATGGGCGCGACAACGGCTATACTCGGAAACGACAGGAGGATGCTGATGATAGAGTACCTCCAGAAGATGGAGGGCAACGCGGAACTTCGGGAACTCGTGGAGTACATAGCGGAGAGGGAGGGGGACACCGACCGGAAGCACAGGAAGAGCGTATACGTCAGTTTAGTCCAGACCCACATACCAAAGCTGGAGAGGGAGGGCGTCGTAACCTTCGACCGCGGCGTTGTTAAGCTCCTGAGGATCCCGGACAACGTTACCGTCTACATGGAGACCGTCAACAGGCACGACATAAGCTGGAGCACCTTCTACATGGGGACGTCGGTGATATTCATCGTGGCCGGCTGGTACCTCGGGAACCTGCACCTGCTGCTGGCCTCCGTGGTGTACCTCCTCATAAGCATCGTCCACCACAGGAAGATCAAGAGGCTGTTTTAGCGGAGCACGGTCGTGAACCGCCCGTTTTGATAAAATCCAGTCATTTTTGTTCCGGTAACGGGGTATTACCATTGAGTAAGCCGGAATTTACTATATACCCCGACCCCTCTAACGTCATCAGGCATCTTATGATGGCCTTCGCCGAGGGTGTCGTTGGAAAACATGGAGGTAATGTACCATGAAGAAAATTCTGGCCCTGGGTATGCTGGGGCTGATGATAGCGGCGGCCTTCGCGTTGGGCACGAGCGCAACCTTCAGGGACTACAGAGCCCAGAGGAGCACTCACATCGCCGTCGTTCCCGACGACAGCGAGCTCATCGATCTGACGCCGGTTCAGCCCTACGCTTACCTGAACGATGGTGGGCAACTCGTTATTGACTTCTCAAAGGACAACCCCAACTGGCCCGGGAACGATAACGGAAGCGATTGGGCCGAGTACCAGGGGGAGCTCGACGGGTACACAGGCAGAGGAATCGGCCTGAGCCCGCAGAGCAGGTACAACTTCGACGAGGTTTTCAACGTCAGCAACCACCTCTGGGAAAACGAAACGATAGTCGTGAGGATAACCTCCTCGGATCCCGGAATGGTCTCGTTCTACAGCCCCGACGAACTGATGTACAACACCAACGGCGGCGGCGTTCCCTACAACTCGGACACCGCGGTTGGAGACGTGTGCTTCTACCTTGAGCCCGGACAGGCCCTCGGCGTTGGCATGGAACTTGCGGCATCAAACACCCTTGGAGGCTACGACGTGGATATAAACATCCAGGCATGGCCGGCGGACGATGCACCGTTCACTTGCGGAGGTGACTGAAAATGCGAAAACTCATGGGACTATTCGCACTGATGATGGGTCTTTTAGTTGCGGTCGCGGCAAGCAGTGCCCACTTCGCTTATTTCCAGGCGGACAGGGGAGTTCACATCCAGGTTGTTCCGGATGACAACGAGCTCATAGATCTAAGACCTATGCAACCCTACGCGTACATCAACGACAACGGAATGCTGCTCGTTGATTTCAGCCACAACAACCTGAACTACCAGGAAGGCTTCGGTGAGGGCGTCAGCCCGAACAGCACCTACGTGTTCGAGGAAGTCTTCGGTATCAGCAACGACCTCTGGGAGGGAACCCCCATCTGCATGCACCTGACCTACAGCGGTAGCGCCTACGGCGACGAGGTAGGTCTCTTCGTTGGGAACTACACCGGCCAGCCGGGCGAGACGAGCCTCGACGTAACCGTTATGCCTGGAGACGTTGTCCCCATCGGCATGATCCTGAACAGCACCGACCTTGAGGCCGGAGACAGCATAAACGGCCAGGTACAGCTCTACGCGGTTCCGGGGCCCTGCGAGACCTCACCGTGATGAACTTTAGTTCGGGAGCCTTTGCTCCCCTTACCGTTGTTTGCGGAAGGAAGGGAAGAAGATGAGAAAAAATATAACAGCCGTCATTGGTTTTGGAGTTATTATCCTGCTCATGGGGATCGGAGGACTTTACCCCTCCAATCCTTTAACCGTGGTTTACGCAACCTCCGAGGGCGTAAACCCTTCCATTAACCCCGTTCCTCCTTACGCTTACTCCAAAGGCGGGGTTCTGTTCGTTGACGTCTCGCCCGAAAACCCTTTCTATCCGGGTTACGGCGATGGGTTGGGCGTGAACGGCACCTTCGTTTTTGACCACGTGTTCACCATCGAGAACAATCGGAGCCAGACCGGATACGACGAGATATGCGTGAGGGTCACCTCAAACGCCCCGAACGTGGGCCTCTTCACCGGGGGCTTCGGGGGAAACTGGAGCGACGCGGTGGAGGTAACCCTCGCGGCGAACGAGAGCACGAGCGTTGGGGTCAGGATCGACACCCACAACCTGACGCTTGGAGACTACAGCGATGAAATAACCATAGAGGCCTGGGGGAGAAGTTGCGGATGAAGACCCTACTCGAGTACGCGGCCCTGCTCATCGTCGGCGTTCTCGCGGTGGCTTCCCTCGTGGGTGTGCTCCTCGACAGGCCCGTGTTCGTCTCCTACGCTTACTCCGGGAGCATGGCCCCGACGATAGGCAAGGGGGACGTCTTCTTCATCAACCCCCTGGCGAGGAGCCCCGGGGTCGGTGAGATAATGGTCTTCCGAACGGGGAGCGTGTGGACCGTTCACAGGGTCTACGCCGTTACCGAAGACGGATACGTCACGAAGGGCGACAACAACGTGGCGACGGACCAGCAGAGCCACAAGATCCCGCCCATCCCGAAGGATAAGGTGGCGGGAACCGTGATAACGGTAAACGGAAAACCGATAAAGGTACCCAAGATCGGGAACTACCTCGAAGGCGGCCTCTCCGGCAGGACGAGGGTGCTCCTCGCTGGGGGGCTGATAGTTCTCGGCATCCTCTCCTTCGCGGGGGACGGGGGTTCGAAGGGCCACAAGAAGAGGAAGAGGGAGACCGTTCTCAGGTTCAAGACCCTTTACCTCCTTGCCTCCATTCTCCTACTCATCATGGTGGCCGTTTCGACCTTCGTCTCGTGGGAGGCCCTTCCGGTGACTTACTCCTCCACCTCCGCGGGGGGACTGAGGGAGGGCTGGTACCTCCCGGGAGAGGAGTTCCGGCAGAACGTCACGGTGAGGAACGACAACCGTTACCCCATGATGTACCGCACCTCGGCCGGACCCACGATAACGGACGTATCGAGCGGGGGATTCAAACTGGGCGGTGGGGAGGAGAAAGACCTCGTGTTGACCATCAGGGCCCCGAATGCAACGGGCCTGTACTCGCCAAAACTGCAGGTTAACGCGTACCCACCGCTCCTCCCGGCCCCTATACTCGTTTACCTGTACGAAATCCACCCAATGGTGCCGCTGATGGCAATTTTAGCCGAGATATCCGTGCTCCTGGGGGCACTGTACGTCATCTCGGGCGTCGGGAACGAGGAGGTCATCAGAATCAGGAGGAGAAGGGGTTCCTTTCTTAGTGGAATATCGGAGGTGTTCAGGATATGAAAGCTCTGTTCTCAATTATCGTAACGTTCACACTGGCAGCGTTGGTTCTCATGGGCTCCAGCGGGACGTTCGTGGGTCTTAACGCATCAAGGGACGTCAAAGTTGCCGTCGTCCCCCACGATAACGAGTACCTCGGCTTTGACTGTGAAGACGGCTACGCCGCGGTCGTGGAGGTTAACCCCAACAACGGGACTGACTTCGACGCGCTGACCGTGAGGAACTACCTGAACGGGGGAAAGGACGTATGGATATCGCTCGACCCGGACTACTCGGGCATTCAGGGCAACGCGGACACGTTCATAGAAACCGAGGACGGCGCCGAGCGGATGATAGCCTCCGGTGCTGAATACACGTTCACCGGGCACGTTAACGCAAGCAACACGGCCCCGGGGGAGTACGTTATTCCGGTCACGATGCGCGCCCGCTGGGACGGTGGAGATGCCGTTATAGAAACCTGCCCGATAAAGCTCATCGTCGGTGATCCACCCGCGGACCCGACGGTGGAGAAGGTACTCCTCTACGGCAACACCAGCGGGATACCCATGTTCACGTACCAGGAATGGACCTTCCAGATACTGGTGACGAACCCAACGGCGGACGACCTTTCCCTGACCATCACCGACACCGTGCCCGCAGAGTTCAACGTGAGTCCGGGGAGAACCAGTGCAAGCGCCGGCACTTACAGGTTCTGGGCGGCGGCCAACAACGGTCACTCCCATTCCGCCACCAAGATGGAGTGGAACGTCACGATCCCAGCGGGAGGAAGCGCCCGCATGAACGTGACGATATTCACCAGGGTGAACAATGGAGGAAAACAGGAGTTCACCTCATGCGGCGACTACAACCTGAACGACGGGGCGACCATACTGCACTACGGCATAACGAGCAACGCCCTCACCGTAAGCGTGGACGGCTGGTGCTGTCATAACAACTGCTGGTGCAATCACGACCAGGGTTACAATCATGAAAACGACATGGGAGAATGTGAAGGATGAAGGAGAAAAAGCTGATCTGGTTTATTGGACGGAAGGAAGTCCTGGGGGCGTTCCTGATACTCTTCCTGCTCTTCGCCTTTTATTCGGTGAAGTTCATGAGCGCGAGCCCGTACGTGGTGAAGACCCAGAAACTCGGGACGTTCAGTGATATGGGGGAGCTGAGGCACTCCGCGTACCTCAAGCCCAACGAAATCTACGGGTATTTGATCTCCAGGGATGAATACCCAATATCGCTCGTTGACCGGTTCCTGCTTAACTACACGTACCGCTCCAACCCCCCGCTTAGCACGGGTACGTACGAAGTCACGGGGAAGGTCACCTACTACGTCACCAGGGGGAGCAAAGACGTTACCCTGTGGGAGGAAACGCTCTTCGACGAGAGGGGGAAGCTCCAGAACGGTGGGTTCACGGTGGAGAGAAAGCTGGACATGGGGAAGATCGAGGAGATGAGCGGTAACGTGTCCAGAGAGCTCGGGATGACGCGGTTGAAGCGGCGGATAACCGTGACGGTGAAGGCCTCCGGGACCGGCGAGGTCGGCGGGAAGGCCGTAAACGAGAAGTTCGACCATGAGGTTGAGCTCGTCAGAGACGGCGGGGCCGGGCTCTACTACTTCACGAACACGGAGAAGACCACCAGGAAGCCGCTGACGGCGACCAGCAGGGAAGAGGTCAGCGCAAGCGTTCTGGGGGTAACGGGCGACCTCAATACGGCGAAGGTAGTGACCACACTGATGGCGCTCCTGATGCTGATACCCGTGGTGGGCTACGCCTACACCTCGAGACCGCCAAAGGACGAGATGGCGAGGATAAAGCGGTACATGGTCAACGGCGTACCGGGGCAGGTCCAGAAACGGGTCGTTCTGAAGACCCCGAAGGACCTGGAGACGGCCTTCGAGCTCCTGGACAGGCCGGTGCTCCACTACGTGGACGATAATGAAGAGGTCTTCGCCATAATCGACGAGGGGGTATCGTACGAGTACAGGAAACCCCTGCCCGGGAAGAGGAACGAGCCCAACTGAGGCTCTCTCCTTTGCGTTTCTAATTTTCGTAACCAACAACTTTAAAAGACCTATCCGAAAGGCTAAGTAGAAGTTCTACAAGAGGTAAGAGGTGGTTAGAGATGAACCCGTTCCACGAGCTTGAACCCGGCCCGGAGGTTCCAGAGGTCGTTTACGCCCTCATAGAGATACCAAAGGGGAGCAGAAACAAGTACGAGCTCGATAAGAAGACCGGACTAATAAAGCTTGACCGCGTCCTCTACAGCCCGTTCTTCTACCCGGTGGACTACGGAATAATCCCCCAGACCTGGTACGACGACGGGGACCCCTTCGACATCATGGTGATCATGCGCGAGCCCGTCTATCCGCTCACCATCATCGAGGCGAGGCCTGTAGGCATAATGAAGATGAACGACTCCGGGGACAGGGACTGGAAGGTTCTGGCCGTCCCGGTTGAGGACCCCTACTTCAAGGACTGGAAGGACATCGACGACGTTCCGAGGGCCTTCCTCGACGAGGTGGCCCACTTCTTCCAGCGCTACAAGGAGCTTCAGGGCAAGACCACCACCGTTGAGGGCTGGGGCAACGCCGAGGAGGCCAAGAGGGAGATACTCAGGGCCATAGAGATGTACAGGGAGAAGTTCGGCAGGAAGGAGTGATTTCCCTTCTTTTATTCCCATCCCGCGGGAGGTAAAGGAATGTACAAGCTCCTGAAGGTTAAGGACGTCGTGAGGATCCCGCCCACCATGTTCACGATGGATCCGAAGGACGCGGCGAAGCTCGTGCTCCGCGAGACCTACGAGGGAATCTACGACCGCGAAGAGGGCGTTATCCTTGCGGTCATGGACGTTGAGGAGATAGGCCAGGGGGTCGTGGTGCCGGGAGACGGAGCGACCTACCACGAGGTTGTCTTTGACGTCCTCGTCTGGAAGCCAGAGATGCACGAAGTGGTTGAGGGCGAGGTCATCGACGTGGCCCCGTACGGTGCCTTCATCAGGATCGGCCCGATGGACGGTCTCGTCCACATCAGCCAGCTCATGGACGACTACGTCGTCTTCGACGAGAAGAACAAGCAGTTCCTCGGCAAGGAGACCAAGAGGACGCTGAAGCTCGGCGATGAGGTCAGGGCGAGGATCATTACCGTAAGCGGTAAGAGCCGCGTCATCAGGGAGAACAAGATAGGCCTCACGATGCGTCAGCCCGGTCTCGGAAAGAGGGACTGGATAGAGAAGGAGAAGCGCAAGGAGGCCGAGGCATGACGAAGGAGAGGGCCTGCAGGCACTGCCACTACATAACGACCGAGGACCGATGCCCGATCTGCGGGAGCAGGGACCTGAGCGACGAGTGGTTCGACCTCGTCATAATCACCGACCCCGAGAAGTCGAGGATAGCCCAAAAACTGGGCGTTAAGGCCCCAGGAAAGTACGCAGTAAGGGTCAGATGATGCTGTTCGTACTAACTCCAGAACTCCGGGGGGAGCTGAAGAACCCCCTCGGCGAGCTCATCCGGGGGGAGATCCCAGAGCCCTACATCAGGGTTAGGGAAGAGCTTGAAAAGGCCCCCCACCTGATTACCGTCGGCGACGTCGTCACCGAGAACGTCCTCAAGCTGGGGATAAGGCCGAGCGTGGCGATATACGACCACAGAACCAAACGTCACGAGTACAATCCCCGGATCGAGATCGGCGCCGTGGTGATAACGGTTCAGAATCCCCCCGGGACGATAACGAAAGCTTTATTAGATGCAGTCAGAAAGGGCCTTGGACTGGCCGAGAGGGGCAGGAGGGTCTACATAAAGGTGAACGGTGAGGAGGATCTGGCGGCCATCCCGGCCGTGCTCTACGCGCCCCCCGACTCGATCGTGCTCTACGGCCAGCCCGATGAGGGAGTGGTGCTTATAAGGGTAACACCCGAATGCAAGCTCAAATGCGGGAAGATCATGTCGAAGATGGAGGTGGTTCGCGATGGAGATTAAGGTTAGGGAGATGAAGGAGAACAGGCTCCTCGGGAGAAAGGAGATATACTTCGACGTAATCCACGAGGGCGAGGCGACCCCGAGCAGGGCCGACGTCAAGGGCAAGCTCGTCGCAATGCTCGACCTCAACCCTGAAACCGTGGTCATCCAGTACATAAGGAGCTACTTCGGTAGCCGCGTTAGCAGGGGCTACGCCAAGGCCTACGAGAGCAAGGAGAGGATGCTCTACATCGAACCCGAATACGTCCTCGTGAGGGACGGGATAATAAAGAAGGAGGAGGAGTGAGATGGGCCAGAAGTGGAAGCTCTACGAGGTCAAGGGCGGCAAGGTCAGGAGGAAGAACAAGTTCTGCCCGCGCTGCGGTCCGGGCGTCTTCATGGCCGAGCACAAGGACCGCTGGAGCTGCGGAAGGTGCGGCTACACCGAGTGGAAGAGGAAGTGACCTCTTTCGGCTTTTCTGCTCCTTTACCCCTATATCAACTGGCGCGTGGTGTTTAATGCCATCCTACTACGGCATCGATCTCAAGCTTCACCCGCAGGTCTACGAACCGGCCGAGGACACCTTTCTACTGGCCGAGAACCTTGCCGTTAAGGCGGGAGACGTCGCCCTCGACGTGGGCACGGGGACTGGCGTAATAGCCCTTCTGATGGCGAGGAAGGCCCGCTTTGTCCTGGGGGTCGATGTAAACCCCATGGCCGTTGAACTGGCGAAGGAGAACGCCCGGATAAACGGCCTTGAAAACGTCGAGTTCAGGGTGAGTGACCTCTTCGAGAACGTCTCCGGAAAGTTCGACGTGGTGACCTTCAACGCCCCCTACCTGCCCGGCGAACCCGAGGAACCCATAGACCTCGCGCTGGTCGGAGGCAAAAACGGGAGGGAAGTCCTCGACAGGTTCATCCGGGAGGTTCCCGCGTACATCAAACCGGGCGGAGTCGTCCAGATAGTCCAGAGCTCGATAACCGGGGTGGAGGAGACCCTGAGACTGCTGGAAGAGGCCGGGTTTAACGGGAGGGTAATCGCCACGAGGCACTTCTTCTTCGAGGACATAGTCCTGATAAACGGCTACGCCAGGTGATTCCTCCTGACCTCGAAGAGGAACTTAACCTTTGGCCTCTCCACGGGCTCGGGGTCGTCCTCGAGGAACTCGATTCTAATCTCCCTTGGATTGAAGGACGGTTCAGGTTTCATCGTCTCGAACATGGAAGGTACATCGATACCCCACTTTTAAACCTTTCGCAGATTGCCGAAGTATTTTTCGACGATAAAATATTGGCCAGTTCTGTTCCCATCACCTTTTTAAAAGGCTCCCCGAACCCAACCACAGAGAGACGTAGGTGAGGCTAATGGCGATAACGTTCCAGTCCAATCCGAACATGCCGGAGGAGATTGCGAGACTGTTCCAGAGGCAGCATTACGCCCTCGTGGGCCATCACAGCTCGGTCAAGCTCTGCCACTGGCTGAAGGAGAGCCTGAAGCACGACCGCTTCTGCTACAAGCAGAAGTTCTACGGTATCCACTCGCACCGCTGTTTGCAGATGACGCCCGTCACCGCGTGGTGCACCCACAACTGCATATTCTGCTGGCGCCCGATGGAGGGTTTCCTCGGGACGGAGTTGCCCCAGCCCTGGGACGACCCGGCCTTCATAGTCGAGGAGAGCATAAAGGCCCAGAGGAGGCTCCTCGTCGGTTACAAGGGCATGCCGGGCATAAACATGAAGAAGTTCGAGGAGGCGTGGAACCCGAAGCACGCCGCCATAAGCCTCTCCGGCGAGCCGATGCTCTACCCCTACATGGGCGACCTCGTTGAGGAGTTTCATAGGAGGGGCTTCACGACCTTCATAGTCACGAACGGCACGGTTCCCGAGAGGATCGAGGAGATGCTGAGGGAGGACAAGCTCCCGACCCAGCTCTACCTCTCGCTGACCGCCCCGGACCTGGAGACCTACAACCGCGTCAACGTTCCCATGATCCCCGACGGCTGGGACAGGATCCTCAGGACACTCGAGCTCATGAAAGACCTGCCGACGAGGACCGTGGTAAGGATGACGCTCGTCAGGGGCGAGAACATGCACAACCCCGAGGGCTACGCGAGGCTCATAATGAAGGCCAGGCCCATGTTCGTCGAGGCCAAAGCGTACATGTTCGTCGGCTTCTCGAGGAACCGGCTGACCATAGACAACATGCCGAAGCACGGGGAGATAAAGGCCTTCGCGGAGGAGCTGGTGAAGCACCTTCCGGGCTACCACATCGAGGACGAGTACGAGCCCAGCAGGGTGGTTCTCATAATGCGCGACGACGTTGACCCGCACGCATCGGGCACGGGGGGCAGGTTCATAAAACACTGAACCCCTTTCGATTTTTCAATTCATGCCTCATGCCCATGGAAAAAGTTTATTTATTCCGGCGGCTTAGGATGAGTTTAGAGGTGTGAGGTGATGAAGAGGATTCTTGCCCTGATAACGATCGTTCTCATGCTGATCCCAGCAGTTGCCGCAGGAACGATAGACGGCTCCGTGAGGTTCCTCAAAGACGCCGCCGGGTCCAGTCAGCAGACGGGAGAAATAAGCCTGGCGATAATGGCCCTCTCGGCGGCGGCAGATGACCTGGCCTGGGATGTAACCCCCGACCTCGTTACCCTCGTCGACAGAATGCTCGATTATCAAAATCCTGACGGCGGATGGGGCTTCTATCCAGGAGAGGTTAGCAACGTGGTTGACACGGCCTACGCCGTTGTGGCCTTTAGCAGGGTCTACCCGTACCTCGAGAGCCAGAAGAGGGGGACAGTGAAGCTCGCCATCGATCGCGGCCTCTCGTACCTTTTCTCGGCGGAGAACGACGATGGATGGGGCTACGTGCCCGGAACCCCGACCTCCTGCTACCCGACGCTTGCGGCCATCTGGGCCCTCGGCGAGAACGGTTACAGCTACAACAGCAGGGCCGTTAGAAACGCCGTCAAGTACGTGGGGAACGCCACCTGTGAGCTCCCGAAGTACGAGGCGCTCGCCCTCAAGTTAATAGCCTACCATAGCGTGGGCTACCCCGTGTCCAACGGGACGCTGGAGACGGTGAAGGAGCTTCTCCTTAAGGGCGGAGACCTGAGCATGAAGGAGAGGGCCATGCTCACCTACGTCCTCGTTCTCTACGCCCCCTGGGATTTCGACACGATGAGGATGCTCATCAGGCTCGAATCTTACAGCACGGAAGCGGGAAACCTCGTTTACTGGGTGAGCACCCCGTACATGTTCTCGTCCTCCGAGCTTATAGCCACCACCTCCTACGCCCTGATGGCACTCTCGAGCGTTTCCAAGCTGCCGCCGGTAAAAAAAGTCAGCAACCCCTACGAGATGCCCTGTCAGGCGCTTGAAAACATGCAGAACCCCGATGGTGGATGGGGGCTCGGCCTCAACACTCCGTCCGACGAGAAGGCCACCTACTACGCGCTCAGGGCCATTGATGTGTGCTACCCCTCAACGGAGAGGGTCAGGAGGGCCCTCGCGTGGACGAGGGAGGCGTTTGAACGGGATGCGAACTGGATGAAGGAGAACCGCAGGATGTCGGTTGGATACTACTACGCGCTGAAAACGCTCCTCGCCTACGGTAACCTGACGGCGGAGGAAAAGGAGGAGGCCAGGGAGCTTATACGGAGTGTTCAGCTCGATCAGGGCCTCTGGGGCAACACCGTGCTCGGGCCACAACCCTACGACACGGCGCTTGCAGTGGATGCCCTGCGTGAGCTGGGAGTTCCGGCGAACGATTCACTCATCCAGAGGGCAAAGAGCTGGCTTTTAAGCGTAAGCAACGGCGGATGGGGGACCTACGTAACAACCGCCTATTACTCCTACATGCTCAAGCCGGACGTGCTGACTACCATCACCGTTCTGGAGGCTCTGAAGGGGATGGCCACTCCCGAGGAGCTCAAACCTCACCTCGAGTGGTTGATAGAGCAGAGGGTGGACGGAGGCTGGCCCTACTGGAAGACGTACTACGTGTGGGACGAGAACAGGGAATTCCCCGGAACGCCGACCGTCGAGCTCACGGTCAGGGCAACAGACCTTCTGCTGGACTACGGCTACAACTACACCAACGAGACCCTGAGTTTCGTCATGAACGCGAGGGACTCCGGAGCGATAGACGGCAAAACGATAGAGATGGCCAGCGCGATAGAATACCTCTCGCGCTTCCAGTACATCCCGCCCGTTGACCTTTACGACGTGAGGAGGGCCCTCGACGGGGACACCTTCAGAGTAGTAGCACCGGGCATGGACAACGAGAGCCTCGAAGCGGTAATAAAGACGCTCAACGACCTCTTCAGCGGGGGTTTCCTCCCGGCCAACACGAGCTCAATCGGTGAGGGGAGCTACATAGTCCTGGCGAACTTCACGGGATACCCCATAAGGGAGTACAACCCCTATCTGAAGTTCTACGTGGACAACGGAACCGTAACCGTTGGAAACATCACCGTACCGACGAGCGAAGCCGTCGTCCTCGTCCCCGGCAAGACCCCGGAGGGGATCGTCCTCTTCGTTCTGTACGAACCCGAAAATTCAGAGATCGCCAGGGAGGTCTTCACCACCGGCTTCATCAGGTACATCCGGGGACACGCGATGGTTCTCCTCCTCGAGAATGGCAAGGTACGGGTAACGGTGGTGGGGTGATTAAGAGGTGAGGGCTCTAATCATAGGGGTCGGCCAGTGCGGGACCAAGATAGCCGACCTCTTCGCCCTTGTTGACTTCGAGGCCCTGGCGATAAACACCTCCCGCGGCGACCTCGATTACCTCAAGCACGTCCCCCCGGAGCGGAGGATACTGATAGGTGAGAGCCTGACGGGCGGGAAGGGAGTCAACGCGAACCCGATACTCGGCAGGGAGGCGATGAAGCGCGACCTTCCGCTGGTCATGCGCAAGATAGGCTCGATAATAGGCTACGAGGACGTTGACATCTTCTTCCTCACCTTTGGCTTCGGGGGTGGAACCGGAGCCGGGGGGACGCCGGTCCTGGCGGAGGCCCTAAAGGAGGAGTACCCGGATTCGCTCGTCGTCGCCATCGGGGCGCTCCCGCTCAAGGAGGAGGGCATAAGACCGACGATAAACGCCGCCATAACCATCGACAAGCTCTCCAAGGTGGCCGACTCAATCATAGCCATAGACAACAACAGGCTCAAGGAGGGGGGCGACGACATAGCGAAGGCCTACGAGCGGATAAACTACACGGTAGTCGAGCGTATAGCATCGCTCCTCGCCCTCGTGGACGTTCCCGGCGAGCAAACGCTGGACGCCAGTGACCTGAAGTTCGTACTGAAGGCCTTCGGGAGCTTCGCAACCGTCGGTTACGCCAAGGCGGATGCGAGCAGGGTGAAGAACCTCTCCAGGCTTATCATAAAATCCTTCGAGAACGAGGGTCTCTACCTTGACGCGAACATAGAATCGGCCCTCTACGGCCTCGTCGCCGTCCACGGCCCACCCGAGGTCCTCAAGGCCTCCGAGATATTCGAGGCCCTCGACTACCTCACCAACAAGATAAGGGGCAAGCAGATATTCAGGGGCTTCTACCCGGACCCGCGCGAGAGGGAGGTCGAGGTCGTGACCCTCCTAAGCGGGATATACGAGAGTGGGAGCATAGAGGAGGTAATCGCCACCGCGAAGAGGTACGCCCGCTCGTTCATGGAGGCCAAGGAGGAGGCGGAGACGAAGAAGCGGGAGCTCCTGAGCGGTTTACCGGACTTCGACGACGTGTACGCGAGGGGAGGATTCCCGGAGGAGTATCCCGATGCCGGAGGGGAGGGGGATGACTGAACCCGTCAGGGACTCCGTCGAGGTCGCCCTCGAGCTGGACGAGAAGGAGGTCTACTCCCACATAGCCCACGAGAGCGCGGAGGACATCGTCAGGATAATCTCCTCCCTCGATGCTGAGAGGGCGAGGCTCCACGGGGAGGTCATATACTACCGTGACGACTGGGACGATCTGATAAGGGAGAGGATAGCGAAGGGGAAGCGGCACACTGCCTTCGATTTCTACAACCCCGCCCTGCTGGATATCTGGGAGAGAAAGGTGAGGGAGATTAAAAAGGCGAGGCTGAGGGAGAAAATGGCGTACGCCTCGATAGCGGTGTTCATTATCCTCACCGTGATCGCTACGGCTCTCCTGCGCCAACCGTACGTCATCCTTGGACTCGCGGTTCTTCCGGCGGTTTTCCTGATTTGGAGCCTAACCCGGGAAAAGCTCGATCTAATTTACTACGAGCTTACCCAGTTCTTCATCGATGAGCTGAGGGAACTCGTTGAAAAGCACTCCCTCCGGCCGGAGAGGTACAGGTTCAAGATATTCAGCGGCGATTACTTCGGTGTCGAAATTAGAAAGTCCGGAACGGGGATTTTCGCCATCGTGAGTCCCCAGAGCCGGGTAGTAACCTCCGCAGAGACGGGGAGTAACGATTAAATAGATGCACTGAGATAAACCCAATGAGGGGAGAGGTATGATAAAAAAAGCGGGACGCGGGCAGGTTTCACTGGAGTTCATGCTGGTCTTCGGGGTGATGCTCATCCTCCTGATCTACTCCGTGAACAACGTGACCTTCAAGGAGGGCTCAGCCTCGACCGAGAACCTCCGGATCCAGATAAGCCTCGAGGAGAAGAACCTCGCCAACGCGATATCGAACACGATATCCCAGGTCTACGCCCAGGGGCCGGGCTCGAAGGCGACGGCCTACGTGGAGTTAACTTACTTACGGGACCCGGAGATGCTCAGCAAAGGTCTGGGCGTGAAGGACCCCACCGTCTTCATAACCTACGGGAACTACGGTAATGAGGGCAATGGAACGTACGTCACCGTTGTTGGAACCAGCGGCACCCTTGTTCTCAGTGGGGGGGACAAGAACGTCTTCTGGAGCAGGGGCATGTACCAGGCCATTCTCTACACCAATTCCTCCGTGTGGTCTCCGGGGGTTGGACTAACCGTGGACTCAACCACACTCTACGGCCTCGGGATAAAGCCGGCCAGCCTCCCTTCCACTCTCAAAATAATAGTGGAGTGGAACCCAGACAAGCCCGTCTCGTGGGCATTCGATCCAACGGCCGGCGAGCTCCGCATAAACATAAAACCTGGTGGATGAGATGAGGAAAGGGCAGATAAGCCTCGACTTCCTGTTCGCGGTGACTCTGATAGCCATTACAATGGTCAACTTAGTCCATATTGCCAGTATAGAGCAGGCCCACTCGGAGGCCTTCGACACCGTGGCGAAGCTTAAAGCCTTCTCCATCGACGTGAGGGACACCGTGGTCAAGGCGTACGCCGTTGGGGACGGGTTCACGGTGAGGAAGAGGCTCCCAATTGAGCTGGATAGCGGGGATGAGGTAACCATTAAGCTTATCGCCCCGAGCAACATCACCATCGATGCCTATATCGGGGGGGAGTCCTACCACGTGGTTCAGAGGGCTCAGGTGCCGATATACAAAAACAGCAAGGTAACCCTAACGGCAACGAACATGGAGTTTAACGTAACCGCAACGTACAACGAAGCGGAGGGGAGGGTCGATGTGGTCCTCTCGTCGTAAGGGACAGACAGCGATTGAGGTTCTCTTCATAACCGCGGTGATCTTAACCGGGGTTCTTGTGGTGATTCCTCCGTACCTACACGAGAACACGGCCGTTTCTATAGTATCGTACGTTAAAAGCTCGGCCTCGGACGCCTGCGCCTACCTGAACGCTGGGGTTGTGACCCACGACGACATCCACGATCCCCTGAACGGTATAATAACCGCCACGAACTACTCCTACCGGGCGTTCCGCCTCCTGGGGGTGCGCACGGAGGAGGTCAACGGTACCATAAAAGTTGACGTTAAGATAACCTACACCGGGGCCGGGCTTCCGGAGAGCACGGTCGAGAGGGGTATAACCCAGTACATCAAGACGGACGTCTCGGTAAGAACCGACGTTGAATGGAGCGGGGAATTGAACGACCCCCTCTACCTAAATGGTAAAAAGATCGAGATAAACGTTGATGTGGTGAGAGAATGAGGAGGGGCCAGCTGCTCTCGCTCGACGCGATGCTGTCACTGGTCATGGTCATCATGATACTCGGGACGGTAACCACCACCGCTGACAACCTTAGGGGCGAGATAACCTCTCTGCTCGGATGGTACGAGAGGGCCAACGTAGCGGACAACATGCTCGACGTACTCGTTAAGAACCCCGGTGTTCCATCCGACTGGGAGGCGAACCCCAGCGGGGTAAAAGTGGTCGGGTTGAGAAGCGAGAACTACACCTACGCCCTGAGCTACGAGAAGCTCCTGGCCCTGAAAAACCATTTTGATGATGCCAGCGTGAAGGAGAGCCTCCTGAACCTCAGCATGGGGAAGGACTTCCGGATGGAGTTCTATCTCTCGAGCTTTAACGTGAGCATCTCCGGAAGGTTCCCGAGGTACTATCTTCACAACCTTCTTCTTCCAGGGAATGATTTGGGAAACGTTAAAATATCCAAAGCAGGGCCGGGTAATACGGAGTTCTCCATCTCCTACATCAACCTAACCAGGGACGGAACGTCTTATGTGAATGGGGACGTATGTAGTTTAACTCTGGAGAATTCTGGTAACGTGTTTCTTAAACCGGGTGATCACCTGGTGTTTGTTGCCACCGAGGCGATAAATGTCACTGTGCAGGGAGGGCAAACGTTTGAGAAAACCCTCCCTTCGAACGTAAAGGTCGAGTTTGAGGTTATCGACTCTACGAGTCAGTATCGCATGAGCGTGACCGGATGCCCTGGTAATATAACCTCCATACACATAGGGGGGCAGGGACAGGTTCAGATCCGAATTTCAGCCCGGGACAACGCCCTTCCACAGCTTAAATCGAACTTCACGGGTGCACGGGAGTTCCTGGAGAATGGGGAATCTTTCCACAGTTTTGCAATGATAAACGGTTCAATCGT
The DNA here is from genome assembly GCF_002214365.1 of Thermococcus celer Vu 13 = JCM 8558. NCBI lineage: Archaea > Methanobacteriati > Methanobacteriota > Thermococci > Thermococcales > Thermococcaceae > Thermococcus > Thermococcus celer. The sequence continues at coordinate 276,835 of NZ_CP014854.1, read as the reverse complement.
GAACGATGGGGCTGTGATAGATAAATCGATGGGCAACTCCCCCTGGATAGAGCCCGCAGAGAGGGTTACAACCGTTTCAAGGTTCGCTTACAACCTATCGGGTGGCCCCTCAAAGGAGGAACCCATCGTTTACGGCGTAATGCGGTATAACCCCCCGCTCGGAACTTCCCTCAGGGTTAAGGTCAGTTCAGCCTCCCAGGGCAATTTAACCCTAATTTCAGTCCTGGGCACTGAAGTCAGGGGACTCTTCGTTTACGGGAACTCCACGGAGCTAAAAGCGACCCTGGCCTATTACGAAAACGGCAAAGTCTCCCTAAAGTACTACGAGGGTAGCGGTAGCACTATAACGGTACCCTTCGAGGAGCTCTTCGGGCCGAATGCCAAGGACAAGCCGATAGGACTATGGCTTTACTCCCTAAACGGTTGGGGCAGGGATCATGTAAGCCTTGATGTGGTTCCCAGCATAAAGTACCTGATGGAGCCCAAACTCGACGAGGCTATAATAAAACTCCTGGTGTGGGATGACTCATGAAGAGGAAAGGTTTTGTGTTCACCCTTGATGCCCTGCTCGCCCTCCTGCTGGTTACGATGTTCGTGGCCAGCATAACCCTGATCAACCCAAGCTCTCAGGTTTACTCCACCTACATGCGCTCCCAGTCCAAGTACGTGGCGGAAGATACCCTGCTAACGCTGAGAACGACCTCTTTGAGGGATCTGGTCCCTCAGAACGTGGTGGACGGATGGATAAGCAACGGAACCCTCAACACAACCCTTGTAACGCCCGACATGTCCCCACTGGATATAGTGACAACCTACTGGGCCACGGCACCCATTTTTCCGGGCGCAAACCTGAAGCACAAGGCGGAGGTGATACTCGGCTACATCCTCAACAACACGCTTAGGAACTACAACTACGAGCTCATGATAAACAACTACACGAGCCCCTACCTCCGTAAGGTCGGCTCCGATCCTTCAAAGGTCCCTGACGTTTCACCCGCCACCCTTGTTTTGAGCGGTTACGCCTACAACCAGACGCCGAGGGGCTACATGGCGAGGGCTTATTTGACGAAGGCGGAGTACACGAGGAGCGACATCTTTGGAATTCAGAGGGTTTTAGCTAGATGTCGCTACACCACGAATTATGGGGAGGGTGCAAACACCCTAACTGTTCGGAGCCACTTCCGACTTCCCGACGATGTGGATATTAAAAAAGCTGATATACAGCTTGCTGAGAGGACGGGATATCAAACATCGTCTTTTGACCTCAACGGCCACTCGCTCGGAGCGGGATATCATTCCGATATCAAAGACTATCTAACGGGGGGGGATAACGTATTAACTGCGACATTTTCGACCTCTTACGGCACTGATAACTGCTATGAGCTGGGATACGCAAGCGGCTCCATGATGTATGTGAACTACTCCACCAATACCACGGACTCCCGGTTTTTTGACCCTACAAGGCGTTACGGAGAGCTCTACGATGTTCAGAGCTACACGGGAATTTACTACCTAAACGCCCTATTTGCTCCGGGTATCATCACAGGTATATCACTCCATCTCGTTACTGAAGGTGTCGAAAATATACGCGTCTACTACCCCTACGGTTCCAACAACTACTTAATCGCGCGGAGGACAGTACCCACTACAGGAGTTCAAAGCGTGGACATAAGCTCCTCGGAGATAGAAGGAAACCTGAACAGGTATGGTTTCACTCTCGACAACCTGTCCAAGACCTATTTTGGAATAGTCATAGCTCTCGACGCTGAATGGGATAGTCAGAAAAGGTACTTTGTTTATGATACCTCTTACAGGAAGAGGCACCTCTACGGAAACGGCCAATCGTGGATAAGAATAGATTACGTGCCGAAAACCCTCACCACCCCCTACTCAATACCTCTCTCGATATTCAAAAACTACAGTGATATCCATTATGGCGGCACTTGTGTTTACTATTATAGAACCCCAGTTAGATGTTCCAAAATGAGTTTCTCCTACACGCTACCAGAAACTGCAATACCATGGTACGTGGATGTATGGACGGCCATACAGTTCACAACGTTCACCCCATCATCGACTACAACCCTTTCGGAAAACGGGCAGGTGTTCTACAACAATTATTCGGACATATATATGATAAGGGCGGCGTACTCCCAGTTGAATGGTAGTATGATGGTTCCGGGCCAGAAGAATACGTATCTGGCGGAGAGCTCAGACGTCTCTCAGTATGGATTCCGCCCCGGTGAGAGCAGGGCCATAATTAACTATTTCATATCCGGCTACGCTGGCTACGGGGACGTCTTCCCCTACCTTCTCCAGGGCCAGGGGACGTACAATGGTTACAGGCTAACCTACTATTATGACATTGGGGAGGGACCCGTTAAGAGCACCATTCTCGTGGGTGATAAAACCTACAAAGATATCTCCGTCGATGAACTAAAGCCGGACAAATACGCCCTCGACGACGCCATCCTGAGGCTGTTCGATAAGCTCAACTTTAAGAATGATGCAAACCCCGGAGAATGGAAAAAAACTCCATACGATGGCTCTCAAGAAAACCCCATAGACGTAGGGCTTCCGTCCAGCGTCAGGATAGACTTCGCCCCGATGGGCAACATCCCCGGCCTGTTTGAGCCGATAACCATAACCCTTAGGGTCTGGAGGGATAACGGATGAGGAAGCGGCGGGCTTTTCTGATTAACTCAACAGTTCTACTCCTGATCATACCCCTGATGCTCCTCTTAGCCACCTACGAGGACGTCTCGTCCCAGATAATAGTGGCCCAGAGCGAGAGAACCCAGGTTGAGAGAACCTACCGTGTGGTGTCCTACCTCGAGATGGACTTCGAAAAAGCGCTGGAGCTCTCCGGGAAGAGGGCGGTGGTGGCGGCCGTTGATTATGTGGCGGTTATGAGGAGTTTCATAAGCCCTGCATATGGGGTCAACAACACCATCAGCGACTTAATTTTGACGGGTACGTCATCGAGCATGCCCGGATACGACTTCAACAGGGTCATGAAGGGGCAGAGCGTTGAGAACTGGCTGGTAACGATAGCGGATAAGCTCAGAGAACAGGGATACGAATTCCTGATAGCGAACAAGGGCATCGACGAGATTATGAGAAGGAATGAATCCGCGAGAAATAGTTTTCTTGCAAAGCACATCAACCTAACCGTCGCGCCCCTGGATTCTTTCAGGATCGTGGTACTTGGCAGGATCCCGAACGCCACCCTCAAAGACCTATCGGGGACCGTTATCTACACCGGCCCCCTGCCGAGAAACGGCCCCACCCGCTCGATAATCTCAATCCGGAACCTTGAGGATCCCCTCTTTTCGGCGATGACGGGAGGCAGGTACCAGCGGTCAATTAGGGCATGCTCCTATCCCTTCCCCGAACTCATTGACAGGCCGATTAAAGTTTTAGAGGGTAAAGGTAGTAGTACGAGTTCCCCTGTGATCGGAAAATACTCCCCAACCCTGAAAGGAGGGTACATATTCTACGGTAATTCATATCCCGGGAGCGGGGCAGACGGGTATGTGCTCCGCGAGGGGGACACGACAGGTATTACAAAGCCAGCAATTGTCAACACAACCCTGAACGGGAAGAAGATATCCCCGCTTGATGTGTTTAACGACAATGATATGGGTGTTCTGGTGTTCGATGGTGTGAGTGCTGGTGGTGGAACACCAGGGGGTTGGTGTTCCAATTACCAGAACTGGAAACACCGGAAACCCATAACGATCGACAACACACAAAATCCAAATACTTTAACTGATTATCAAGTTAAGGTTGAGTTAGACAGTACTAACTTTGATTTTTCAAAGGCAAAAGCGGATGGAAGCGACATAAGGTTTGCCGATAGTTCCTGTAATTCTTTGCCATACTGGATAGAAAAATGGGACACGACAACGGGGAAAGCAATAGTCTGGGTGAGAGTTCCTTATATTCCAGCTTATTCAACTACAACGATTTATATGTACTATGACAATCCTTCTGCTTCCTCTGAATCAGATGGAACTAAGGTTTTTGATTTCTTCGATGATATGGAAACTTGGACAGGCTGGAGAAAATATGGAAAGGGTCAAGTGTCTCAGGATTCGTCAAGAAGATATGAAGGAACCTATTCAGCACATAAAACGAAGAATAATGACCCGAATGGTGCTTGGAAAGCATTGCCAAAACCTCTCGGTAGGGATATTATAGTTGAGTCATGGATTAACAGGAACTCTGCATCAACCGGTGGTAACTGGGATAGGGTTGGTGTTGTAGATGATAATGGAAATGGATATGGTTCTGCCGCTAATATTAAAGGAAACAAAGCTCGCATAGATGTAAGAACAGGAATGAGCGCTTCAGCCCATTCATATAATACCATCACCACTATTCCAACGGATGTATGGTATTTGCAAAGATTGATAATAATGAGCAATGGAACTATACGTGTAGAACTTGAATACCCTGAAGGAACTGTTGTAGCATCAGGGTCTATCACCGATACTCAGTATTCTAATTTTACTAATTACTACATTGCTGGAGGTTATGATTACTGGGTGGATCTGGTGAGAATCCGCAAATACGCCAATCCAGAACCAAGGGTAAGTGCAGGGGCAGAAGAAACAATACCTACCTCTTCAACGACCTATTCAAATGCCCGCGCCTACGACCTCCAGCCCTTCATAGATTGCATCCAGGACAACCGCTACTTCGGCATATACGGGGGATGGTCTTTCTTCGAGCGCCTTGAGGGTAGCAGCACAAACCACGACGCGTACGTAACCCTCGCCCACAGGATGCAGGACGAGCTCGGGGTTAAATACGGAGATAAATACTATCCCATAGGCCTCGTCAGCTTCATGATACCGCACGCAAACTACGATGAGAAGCTCTTCAATCTCTTCAATACGCTGGGGATTTCAGTGGAAGAAGGGCAGTCCAGCGTGGACTACTATTTCCTCAACTACTATTTTAAGGGCGGTTCAAAGGTCTCAGGGTTCAGGGTGTGGGGAATTTCCCAGGGAGTAACATCAAGCGGAGATTTAAGCACGATCCCGTTCTTCCTCGACGAAGACACCGCAGAGGCAATATTCGGAAAACAGGGGGCGGAAGACCTCCTCCAGAGGTGAAATCATGAACGTTGAAGAATTCCTTTACAGAATAGGTGAGTCCGTGGACTCTGGAACCAGGAGGATTATCGAGTCCGTAAAGGGCTTCCTGCACCCCTCCCCCTCCTCCGAGCCTCCGCGCTTCAAGTACCTCAGAAAGCTCACCAAAAAGCCCCTCACCGTCCACGAGTTCCTAAGCCTCAAGCTCCAGCTGACCTTCCTCGGCTACCTCTCGCTCAACCTTGCCCTGCTCTTCTTGAGGCTCAACCCACTGTGGCTCGCGGGGCTTGCCGCGATCTACTTCCTATACCTCAGGTACACCCTGACCAGAAACAGGGAGTTCTTCATCGAATTTCAACCTTACAGGTTCTTCTACTACTCGATATCCACCATATCCTTCGGTGCGTTCCTCGGCTACGACCTCCTCAGAAGGATCGCCACGAGCGTCTACTATTACTACACCTACCTCACGCTGGTGGTCGTGGCCATCCTGGCGTTCAGGTGGTACTTCAAGGCGAAATACGGGCGGGACTACACCTACGGGGTCGTTGAGGAACTCAGGGGCGGCCTCGCCAGGGTATCCGTTCACGATGACATAGCCGCCAACGTCAAGCCCGGCTACTACTGGGTGGATGCAGTGGATGACCTCGAGGTGGGGCGGGTCGTTAAGCTCCTCATAGAGGACAGGAAGCTCAGGGGGGCGGTTCCGACGAGGATACTCGAGGTTTACCTCGGGGGTCAGTCCTCCCAGAGCTCGACCGAGCCGAAGGAGGAGAGCGAGAGCAAGAGCAGCAGGTAAAGGGACGTGCACGGCTCCCGACCGTAGGTCTTTGCAAAGCCCTCCCCGTTTTTGATTACGAGGGGCTCCACATTGGGGGAACATCTTACGATAATCTCCCCCTCCAGAAGCCCGTACTCAAGGTTTAGCCCCCGGCAGACCCTCTCGATGAACCGGAACGCCCTTCCGGGTTCTTTGAGCTCCAAATGATAGTAAATCGTGTGTCCCATGGTGCGCCCTCCACTACACTAAGGTAGCAATGAGTAAAACGTTAAAAGGTTTTCGATTTTACTTGTATCAATTTGAAAATAGGGAGTGGAAAGGGATTACCCAAGGACTTTTCGGAATGAACATGACCACGAGCCACATGAACCAGGGATAAAACAAAGAAAGGTGGGGTACTAAAGCTCTCCGCATAGAGCGGCGAAGTTCCTGTAGATTTCGCTCCCGTGCTCCGTGTGGGAGACCTCGGGATGGAACTGCACCCCGTAGATCGGCAACTCCTCGTGCTTCATCGCCTCGACGGGGCAGGTCTCGCTCCGGGCCAGGAGTTTGAAGCCCGGCGGAAGCTCCTTGACCTCGTCCATGTGGCTCTCCCAGACCCTCAGCTTTCCGGGAAGGCCTGCGAAGAGGTCGTCCTCATCGATTACCTCGACCTCGACGAGGCTGTACTCGGCCTTCTCACCCCTCCCGACCCTTCCGCCGAAGTGTTTCGCTATCAGCTGGTGACCGAGGCATATCCCGAGGATCGGAACGTTGAACTCGTCGTAGTGCTCCAGAATCGCCCCGCAGTTCCCGGTTCTCTCGATGTCGGGCCCGCCGGAGAAGATTATCCCCTTCGGCCCCATCGCCTTTATCTCCTCGAGCGGCGTCGTGTTGGGAACGATCCTGGCCTCGACGCCGAGGTATCTAAGCGTCCTCCATATCCTGTGGACGTACTGCCCGCCGTTGTCCATTATCAAAATCATGGGTTCACCCCCAGGAGTTCGAAGAAATCGTCCGCTTCATCGACAAGGTAAAACGCCCGCAGTCCGATCATCTTTGCCAACTCGGCCATCTTTTTATCGTTAGTGATGAGCTCTGGATAAAAACTCGAAAACAGTGGGAAAACCGCGGAGGTATCAGCCACGACCTTCATGTTTCCTCCTCCCGAAGCCGCAGGAGATAATCCGTTGGGTTCTCTCTAAACCTCTCCGGCGTTACTTTTCGCCTCATCTCCCTCGCGAGCTCAAGGAAATCCCGGGGTATGTCCTCACCCTTAGCCTCTGCCCCTCCTTCAGCCTCAGGGGCCTGAGGGATTTCGACACCCCGTTCCCGTAGATGGCCTCCACGATCCCACCCTTCGATACTACGTTGAAATGGGGATAAGGGTATCGCATCACTCGAACTCTATCGTCGCGGGTGGCTTGTTCGTTACGTCGTAGAGGACCCTTCCGACCTCCGGGATCTCGCTCGTTATCCGGAAGGCTATCCGCTGGAGGACATCGAAGGGAACGGCCATGGCGCTGGCGGTCATGCCGTCGAGGCTCTCGACGACGCGAACGGCCACCGTTTCCTTGTAGGCCCTTATGTCGCCCTGAACGCCCACAGTCTTAACGCCGAGCAGGACGGCGAAGGCCTGCCAGGGCTTCAGCTTGGCCTTCTCTATCTCCTCCTCGACTATCGCGTTGGCCTCCCTGACTATGGCGATCCTCTCGGGCGTGACCTCCCCGAGGACGCGGACCGCCAGGCCAGGCCCCGGGAAGGGCATCCTGCTGTAGATCTTCTCCGGAAGACCGAGCTCCCTCCCAAGCTCCCTGACCTCGTCCTTGTAGAGGTCGCGGAGCGGTTCTATGAGCTTCAGGTTCAGCCTCTCGGGCAGTCCACCGACGTTGTGGTGGCTCTTGATCTTTCCCCTGCTCTCTATCCAGTCCGGGGCTATCGTCCCCTGGATTAGGAACTCCGCGTCGATTTCCCCCGCGACCTCCTCGAAGACCTCGATGAAGACCCTCCCGATCACCTTCCGCTTCTCCTCGGGGTCCGTTACACCGCGGAGCTCGCCGAAGAACCGCTCACTTGCATCGATGTAGTGCAGGTTCAGGCCGAACTCCTCCCCGAAGGTCTTCCTCACGAACTCCGGTTCACCCTTTCTCAAGAAGCCGGTGTTGACGAAGACCGCGTGGAGTCTGTCTCCTATGGCCCTGTGTGCGAGCACCGCCGCCACGGAGCTGTCAACGCCACCCGAGAGCGCTATTACCGCCCTTCCGTCCCCTACCGTCTCCCTGATCTCCTCAACCTTCTCCCCGATGAACCTCTCCCACATGGACACCACCTTTTTCCCAGCATTCGGACGTCAATTTATAAACCTATTCTCCCGAGACTTAAACATGTTCATGTTAAAACTTCGTCGAGCCTGTCCTCTTCAAGGGCCTCCCTCAGCTCCATGGCGATCCGCCTCCCCGTACTAACGGGTTTATCGTAGCGGAGCCAGCTGTAGGGGGAGCCGTGGACGAAGGGGTTGGTCCCGGCGACGATCCTCGCGGAGACCTCGAAGACGACGAACTCCATCTCCTCCGTGAAGACGCCCTCAAGGCAGAAGGGACCCCACAGGCCGCCCATGAGCTCCCCGGCGGCTTTGACCACCCTCTCCCCCGCCTCGATGACGTCCATCAGGAGGCTCTCCCTCAGGACCAGCGGGACGTTGCCTATCACCGTGTAGTTGGTGTCCACCTCGAGGTCAAGCTGTTCCCTCGCCGGGATCCTCCCTATCGCGTCAACGGTGGATTCATAGCGTTTGTCCACGCTCATGAGCTCGAGCTCACGGCTGAGCTTGGAGTAGAAGTAGTGGGGGTAAACCGGAACGCCGAGGACGTACTCCTGAATCTGGATCCCCACGAGGTCTTCCTTGTCCCTGACGCCGAGTTTCTCGGCCTTCCTCCAGAAGTCCTCCGGGCTCTTCGCCAGGAAGTAGCCCCTCCCGCCACCGGCACCGTCGGGCTTGACTATAACGGGCCCGTCTATTTCGTCCGGGTCGTCGTACACGCGCGGGAGCCTCAGACCGGCCCTTTCGAGCCACAGCCTCTCAAGCGAGCGGTCACTCTCCCACCTCAGGACGGCCTTGTTGCCGTAGTACGGGACTCGCATCCGCTCGACCAGTTCGATTCCGAGGTGGGCTACGAAGGAGCCGGTTGGAATCACAACCGCGTCCAGCCCAAGGAGCTCCGCCTCGGGGTAGGTTCCCTCGATGAAGTAATCCGCAACTGGGAAGTAGCGGGTGTAGAGGGGCCTGACGCGGCCGCTCCCAAAGGCCACCGTTTCAAAGCCCTCGTCCCTCGCTCCCTTCAATATCTGAAGGGCCGAGTGGGATGAGTAGGTGGCTACTCTAAGGTTCATTTCATCACCAAAAAAATGTAGAAAAGCAGTTATTTTTAAGATTATTTTAACAAAAAAATGTTAATCATATGGACTCAAGTTTCCTCCGCAGGTTCGCCATCTCCAACGTAGTAAGGGCGTACTCAAAGCCCCTGTTGGATTTTATCCCCGCCCTATCGAGCCCCTGAAGTTCATCGTCAACGGTTATAACACCGAATACAACGGGCGTTTCATAGTTCAGGTTCACCTGGGCGATGCCCTTGGCGACCTCGCCGGCAATCAGATCGAAGTGGTGCGTTTCACCCCTGACGACGGCCCCCAGCGCCAGAACGGCATCGTACTTGCCTCTCTTTGCCAGTTCCTTGGCCACAAAGGGGATTTCAAAGGCCCCCGGAACCTTGAACACATCCGGGTCCTCTACACCGTGTCTCTTGAAACAATCCAGCGCTCCATCCAGGAGTCCCCTGGTCAGCAGGTCGTTAAACCTGCTCACGATTATTCCTATCCTCAGACCTTCGCCGTTGTATCCCCCCTCGTATATCATTTCCCTCCCTCCAGAAGAGGTTTTAAATCGTGTCCGAGCTTGAGCATCTTCACCTCAAGGTAAGGTCGGTTGACCTCGTTTACCTCCCCGAATAGGGGAATCACCTCAACGACCTCAATACCAAGTTCCTCCAGGGCTTTGGCCTTCCGCGGGTTGTTCGTCAGGAGCCTGACCTTTGATACCCCGAGTGCCTTGAGCATCTGGTACGCGACGCTGAAGTCCCTCTCGTCCGCTTTGAAGCCCAATGCCTCATTCGCCTCAACCGTATCGAGACCGCTGTCCTGGAGTTCGTAAGCTTTGATCTTGTTCTTCAGGCCTATGCCCCTTCCCTCCTGCTGCAGGTAGAGCAGAATCCCGCCGTTTTGGGCTATCATTCTCAGGGCATTCGTTAGCTGGCTCCCACAGTCGCACCTTGAGGAACCCAGGGTATCCCCTGTTAGACATTCGGAGTGAATCCTGACGAGGGGCACCTCACCGAGGGGTTCCTTCACTATCCCCACGTGCTCCCTAAAGTCCAGATCGTTGTCGAAGGCGATTACCTTGAAAGTTCCGTATTTGCTGGGGAGCTTTGCCCGGGCGGCAACTTTAACGAAGCTTTTCCGCCTCACCGTCTCCCTAAAGACCTCCCTGATCGTGACCACTGGCAGACCGTGTCTCCTCGCGAAACCCCTGACGAACTCGAAGTTGTGGGAGTTCCCGCTTTCATCCAGGAGCTCGATTATCAGCGCGTACCTCTTGAAGCCAAGCATCTCCACAAGTTCAAGGGAAGCCTCCGTGTGTCCCCTCCTGCGCGTTATCCCGATCCCGCCCAGCAGGTGCAGATGGCCGGGGTAGCGGAAGTGGTCGATTGTAAGCTCCTCGGCGATCTTCTTAGCTGTTAACGCCCTCTCCTCGGCGCTGATCCCCGTGAAGGTTCCCCCGTAATCGACGCTCATCAGGAAGTTGGTCTCGCTCCCCTTCGACGGAAGTCTGAAGAAGCCCCTCCTCAGGGCCTCATCCTCGTCCATGGCCAAGCAGAGCATCCCCTTGGCCTCAAGCATGAGGTTCAGTGTTCCAGGAGTAACGATCTCGGCTGGATAGACCAGATCAGCCTCAGCTTCCCTTTCCTCGTCGATAAGGACTATCGGTTTGCCCTCAAGAACGCTCTTCCTAAGTCCTTTCAGGTCCATAGCCATCACCCAGAATGCCCTTCAGGTACCTGGCAACGATGTCTATCTCGTAGTTCACCCGGTCCCCCACCCTCAGGAACTTCAGGTTGGTGTTCTCCCATGTGTGGGGGATGACCTGAACCCAGAACCAGTTTTTCCCAATCCGGGCGATCGTTAGACTTACCCCGTTGATGGCTATGCTCCCCTTCTCCACCACCCCGAACTTTTCTTTTGGCATTTCAAAGGCCATCCAGTGGGTGTTCCCCTTCCCCAGGACCTTTCTCAGCCTCAGGGTTCCGTCCACGTGCCCTGTAACGAGGTGCCCATTGATCCTATCACCAAGCTTTATGGCCCTCTCGAGGTTGACGAGCCTTGTCTCTGCGAGGTTGGTCCTCCTAAGCGTCTCTCCCCCAACGTCAAAGACCACCTGGCGCCCAATTTCGCTCACCGTCAGGCAGGCCCCGTTAACGGCGACGCTGTCCCCCGGCCTCACGTTCAGCGCGCTATCCACGTAGAGCCTCCCGCTGGAGTAATGCGCCTTTGCAACCTCTTCCACTATCCCCGAGAACATGGCCGCGCCTCCACGTAGATGCCGTCATCGAGCCTTTCAACCCCGAGGAACTCGAGCCTGAACGCATCATCGACGGTTTCAACGTCCAGGCACTCAAACGGAGAGATGCCCCTCCCAAAGAGCTTGGGTCCGTAGAACAGGTACAGTCTGTCAGCAAAGGGAAGAAACTGGCACGCTGACCTTCCCCCTTCTATTAAAACGCTGTCAATTCCCTTTTCGCCGAGAATTTCGAGTATTCTCCCTGGATCCGTTTCCCTGATGACCTCTGCTTTGGCCCACTCCCTTTCGCTATCCGTGAAGACGATGACCTTCCCGTCGTTGAAGACCCTAAAATTCCCGTCCGCGGTCAGCCCGTGCCTGTCGAGTATCACCTTGACCTTCTCGGTGCACCCCTTTATCCTGCAGGTCAGTCTCGGATCGTCTTTGAGGACGGTGCTGGCCCCGATCATTACCGCCATATGTTTTCTCCTGAGCTCCTGCACCTTCCTTCGGGCTTTTTCACCCGTGATCCACTTAGAAGAGAACCCACTCGTTGCTATGAACCCATCGAGGGTCAAGGCCAGCTTTATCGACACGAAGGGAAGCCCAGTTGTAATGTACTTGACGAACACCTCGTTCAGTTTCCTCGCCTCACCCTCGAGGACACCAACCTTAACCTCAATCCCCGCCGCCTCGAGCTTTTCAATGCCCCTTCCGTTGACCAACGGGTTGGGGTCCTTCATTGCCACCACAACTCTGGAGAACCCCTCCTGGATGATCCTATCGACGCACGGGGGTTGTTTGCCCCAGTGGGAGCACGGCTCCAGAGTAACGTAGAGAGTTGCCCCCTCAATGGAGTGGCCTTTGCTCTTGGCGTCTTCTATGGCGTTGACTTCGGCGTGCTTGCCGCCAAAACGCTCGTGGTAGCCCTTCCCTATCACCTCCCCATCTTTTACGATAACGGCCCCCACCATCGGGTTTGGGTTTACCGCGCCCTCCCCTTTTCTTGCGAGTTCCAGCGCCAGGCTCATGAAGTACCCGTCGTCCATGGCCATCGGTACCCCATGTATGTTCCGAATTTAAAAAAATTTGTTCTGAAAATGGAATATATCTAAGGTTAAACGGACCACCGCGAAGCTAACGTCCCTCACATCACTCTGTCAAAAAAGGAAAAAGAGTTCTACCTCATTCCCCCTCACCCAGGAGCTCTGGGAAGGATTCGTAGATGGCCTTAACCTCCTCGAGGGGCCGCCTCAGGAGCTCCCTTCCGTTCCACCGGAAGACCACGTCACTCCCCCCGGCCTCTCCGATGATGGCGAAGTGCCTGAAGAAGCCCTTTAGCTCATCGAGGTTTCCCTCCGGGAAGGCCACGATGTAGCGGCCGTGGCTCTCGCTGAAGGCGACCTCCAGTGGGTTCGTGGTTTCTGCAGGGACCTTTGAGAGATCCACCCGGAAACCGACCCCGTTTACCGCCATCTCGGCTAAAGCGACTGCGATTCCTCCCCCGCTCACGTCATGGACCGCCTTCACGAGGCCCGCCCTTACAGCATTTAGGATCCCTTCGGCGTTGGCCCGCTCCAGTTCAAGGTCCACCCGGGGGGCGAAGCCCCCTCCGAGGCCGAGCCTCGAGAACAACTCGGAGCCACCGAGTTCCCCCCGGGTTAACCCCACGGTACCTATCAGGAGACCCTCCTCGAGGCCCATTCCGGGGATGTCCTTTAGCCTCACCCTCCCGAGGCCTGCAACTACCGGGGTGGGTTTTATGGGCCTGCCGTTCGTCTCGTTGTAGAAGCTGACGTTCCCGCTCACGTAAGCCAAGCCGAAGGCCCTCGCGGCGTCGGCGAGGCCCCTGACCGTCTCCGCGAAGCTCCAGTAGACGTCGGGCCTTTCAGGGGATGCGAAGTTGAGGTTGTCCACCAGCGCGAGGGGTTCGGCCCCGACGCTCACGAGGTTCCGGACGGCCTCGGCAACCGCTCCCATCGCCCCGTGGTAGGGGTTGAGATGGCTGTGGTTTGGATTCCCGTCGGCCGTGAGGGCGAGGCCGTACTCGTCGTTGATCTTGAGCACCGCCGCATCTCGGCCGGGCTTGAGGACCGTTCTCCCCCCGACCTCGTGGTCGTATCCCTCCCATACCCAGCGCTTGCTCACGATGTTCTCACTGCCCCAGACGAGCTGGAAGGCCCTCTCGAAGGGAAGGCCGGGCATCTCAACGCCCCGCTCGATGTCGCGGGGCTTTAGCTCCCATTTCATTGTCGGAACGTCCGTGAGAAGGTCAATCGGCAGGTCGGCGACCTTCTTCCCCTTCCAGATGACGACGAAGCGCGGCTCCTCGATAACTTCACCGACCACCGCCCACTCGAGACCGTACTTCTCGAATACCCTTCCGAGTTCCCCAACGTCCTCCGGTCTAACCGCGAAGAGCATCCTCTCCTGGCTCTCCGAAATCATGACCTCCATTGCGTTCATGTTTGGTTCTCTCTGGGGAACTCTATCCGCGTAAATTATTGCACCAAAGCCCTTCTTTCCCGCCATCTCGGAGGCGGCGCACGTCAGCCCGCCACCGCCCAGGTCCTTGAGGGCCCTTACCCTTCCGGTGTAAACGGCCTCGAGAGTGGCCTCGATTAGGAGCTTCTCCGTGAAAGGGTCGGGAATTTGCACCGCTGAGCGGTCCTCCTCATCCGCGTTCTCGCCCAGCTCCTCGCTCGCAAAGGTGACGCCGTGGATCCCGTCCCGCCCGGTTCTGTTGCCGACCAGGATCAGCTTCAGGCCCGCCTCGGTAACGTAGCTGTGGGTCAGGTGCTCCGGCCTCATAATGCCGACGCAGGCGACGTTTACGAGCGCGTAGCCATCGAGGCTTTCATCGAACTCGGTTTCTCCGCCAACCGTCGGAACACCGATCCTGTTGCCGTAGTCGGCTATGCCCTTCACAACACCACCCAATAGGTAGCGGTTCCTCTCTTTCTCGAGAGGTCCGAAACGAATCGGATCCAGAAGCGCTATGGGGCGGGCGCCCATACATAGGATATCCCTAACGATTCCGCCGACGCCCGTTGCGGCACCACCGTAGGGCTCAACCGCGCTCGGGTGGTTGTGGCTCTCGATTCCGACGACTATTGCGGTGTTATCGTCGAACCTCACTATCCCGGCGTCCTCTCCGGGACCCAGAATTACGTGCTCGTTTTTTGTTGGGAGGAGCTTTAACCAGGGCCTGCTCGATTTGTAGGAGGCGTGCTCGCTCCACATGACCTCAATCATGGCCCACTCAACTTCGTTCGGCTCCCTTCCAAGCTTTTCCCTGATGATTTTCTCCTCGTGAGGAAACATGAGGATCACCTCCCTTATTGTCAGAAATATGTAAAAATTTAAAGTTTTTAAGATTTATTTTGGCAGTAAAATGTAAAAATAATGGAAACGGGATCGGGTGAGGCATTATGTCGCTCATCCCATAGACAACCAAAAACTATTAAACTCTAATGCATTATAGTTTTATGCATAAAACTATAAGGTGATGACATGTTCGTGGACAGAAGGCTTGAATTGAGGGTATTGCATTCCGCCTATAACTCGCTGAGAAAGGGTGAGAAGGTCAACGTGGCCGTTATCGGGCCGAGGAGGATCGGAAAAACGGAACTTCTCCTCAGGTTTAAGAAAGAGGCTCACGGAGTAATCCCATACCTGAACCTTCAGCGTATTGGAAGCCTGGAGTCGTTCATCTTCGCTTACACCCGGGAACTCCTCTATGAACTCGCCAATGCGCTGGATACGAAGGTCGAGAGGAGCGAGCTCTTGACGTGGGACGACCTGCTGATCCTCTCGGCAAAGCTTAACGTCGATGGAGAGGTTAAGGCGATCAAGGGGGGAACCCTCGAGACCCTCTTTGAAATGCAGGAGTCAATTTTAGAAAAGACAGAACAAAAAGCCGTTTTCATTCTGGACGAATTTCAGGAGGTTCTTAACTTTAAAGGGTTCCTGGAGACGATGCGTGCCATCACAGAAAAGCAGGAGAAAATAGCGTACTTCATTTCCGGCTCCGCCGTTAGGATGATGGAGGAAATTTTGGCCTCAAAGAATCCCTTCTTTGGGCAATTCCGACGGATTTACCTGAGGGGCCTGCCGAAGGAGGATACGATAGCGCTCTCAAAAGCAATCCTGGAAAGGGCAGGGACTGAAACCACTCACTCGGCCCTTGAATTGCTCCACCGCCTCACACAGGGACATCCCTTTTATGTTTTAGCAGTTTGCAGGCGTCTGGTCGAGGAGGGCTTTGAGAAGATCCGGCGTAAAGACGTCCACTACGCCTTCCTCACCGAACTGCTGAGTGAGAAGGGGGACATCTACGCGCACCTTGAATACGTCTTCAACGAGTCCCTCTCAAGGGCATATAAGGGGCCTATACACAAACAGATACTTCTTATCCTGGCCCAGGAGGAGGGACTGAGGCTTTCGGAGATAGCCAGGCGTTTGAACAAACCCAGCGGGGAGGTGTCGAACTACCTGAAGTTCCTCCTGAGGACTGATTTAATCACGAGGCAGGACGGGAGGTACTACTTTACGGACAAGCTTATGCGCTTCTGGCTCGCAAAGACCTACCTTGGCATTACCGAGCTGGAGCTCAGGCGGGAGAAACTTCTGGAGGAACTTATTAAGGAGCTGGAGGAGAAATACCTCAGGGCAAAACAAGAGCTTGGAATTGCAGAAGAGGCCATGGTCAGGGAGAAACTACGGGAAACCCTGGGCGTTGACTTTCGTCCCTACCAGAGGGGTGACGTTGAGTTCGACGGGGTCGCCTTTGGTGATAAGGTTTACGTGCTTGAGGTTAAGTGGAGGAACCGGCCCGCGACCCGCAGGGACATAGAGAAGTTCGTCGGAAAGGTTAGGAGTGAATTTGGCTCCGCTGTGATGTTCTTCTTCTCAAAATCCGGGTTCACGGAGAAAGCCGGGGAGTCATGCGAGAAGGAGGGAGTTAAGATGCTCACGCCTAAGGATTTAGAGGTGAGCTGAGCTATAAGAAGCCCTCTTCGGGTGAATCATTATGCCACCGAAGTCCTTGGATAGCTGTATATCAGACGCGCTCCGCTTTTTCTATTGTTTTTCCGTTTCGAAATCGCAGTATTGAAGCTTTTGATTACTCTATTCTTATTTTAATCCCGTCGAGTGTGAATTCTCCGTTATTACACTACGCTCAACAGGGGGAAGGCTAAAGTGAGAGCATCCCCCGTCCTCAATTTCACCCGAAGGCAACGACCCGTTTAATGCTCGTCAGGTAAACGAAGTAATGGTAGTCCCCCAGGCTCTCATCCCCATTCGATGGTTTTCTCCCGAACACGTCGGGCGTTCCCGCGATCAGGAGTAGGAAGCCATCCCCATTCGGATTTTTCAGTGCTTCAACGAGGAAGACGCCACTCGAGTAAGCGGTACCATCCACAACGACTGAGCAGTTCTTAAGTTCAACGTATTTATTCAGGTTACGGGTTATCGGGGAATCCAGCGGTGCGATTACGATAAGGTTACCCCCATCGAGCCTGTCTGTAAGCCTCGCATTAAAGCCCGCCTCTTTGAGCATCTCAACGTAGTTTTTGACGTAGGTACTCTCTGAGAGGTTTCCCACAACGTAGACTTTAACTCCTTTATGTTTAAATTCCAGGAAAGCCCTCTCGATGGTCGGTTCGGGAGAGACGTTCTTCCAGAAGCCATCCCTGTACCACTTCCCCATGAGCCTCGCGAGCTCTGGCATGAAGCTCCCGAAGGTGGGGTATTTATCTCTGTTCGGAAGGTAATCGGTTAGATAAGCCCTGTAAACCTTTCCAACGAGGTAGAAACCGAGACTTTCCTGACCCTCTATGAACCTTTCAGCACTCTGATTTCCCTCCGTTTCGAGGATGTAGTAAGCGTTGAAAGCCCTGATGAAGGTCTCATCAAGATAGACCTTCCAGGTGGAGTACGCCATGGATGGCATAACCTCCTTTACAGGTGAGAACATCTGGGAGTATTCTTTGAACTCGGCGTAATGAGCGTCCACCGCGGGATTGACGAAGCTGTGGGCTAACTCATGGACAGAGGCATCGCAGTATGAGCCATTAGAGCAAACGCCGAGAAATCCATAAACGGTACCGCCATCCATGTAGCCACCGTAACTGCTATACATCTCAAGGGGCTGAAGGACAAAGACATAGCGTTCCTTCCTCCCTCCGAAGAAGTTCTCCTCAAAATTTGGAATGCTGAAAAGATTCGGGTTCTCCTTAAGGGAGAGGTTTATCTGCCCCTCATAGAATTTTCCATGTCCCTCGTAGAATCCTGAAAAGTTCGAGTCCCTGGCGAACTCCTTCATAGCTAAAGCGAGTTCGTTGAGGAGTTTTTCGTCCCCGTGAACCCTCCCTATTAGATGTTCATCCCACTCCGTGGAGTTCAGCTGCATGGCAAACCTGGGGATTGCATCGTATTTCAAACCTTTCTTCATAGCCTTTCTGGCGAGGAGCACCGCCTTATGGTTTTTGTAAGGGGAGAAGTAAGACATTGCCTCCCTGGCATAGGGCGTGTCGTTATAGTTCCAGCCGGCCATGTGGAAGACAACATCCGTGAGTTCAAGGTAGGGATTGACTTCAACGCAGACGTTACCCGAGCAATCGGAAATGGGGGAGAGGTTGAGATGAATGACAGGCTTTTGCTGAACTCCCGAAGGGGTGATGTAATAGGCGAAGAAAATGAGGAGAATTAAAAGGGGCACCATCAGGGACTTAACATCCGGCATCTTTTCCCCATCCATTATGATGCGTTCTATCGGGTTGCTTCACTTACTCAAGCCTCTTCCTTCTCCTGATACCTTCACGAAGATGCTCTCCAACGGTGTCTCCTTAGGTTTTACCTGGTAGACGTTGACGCCCTCGGCAACCAAGGTTTTTATTATCCCCGGCACTTCAGCGTTGTAATTGGAGACACGAACGGCGATGCCGGATCCCTCATCGCGCCTCACTTCGTACCCAAGATTTTTTAGGAGGTTTATCGCCAACTCGGGTTTGTCCGTTGTTATTCCAATCTCGATGTTGGAAACCCTTGAAAGCAGGTTGTCAAGCTTATCCTCAACAACGAGCTCTCCATCGTTTATTATCCCAACCCTGCATTTCACACCCTCAAAGTGCTGGAGTTCCGTGAAGATATGGGTTGAGAAAAGAACGACCTTACCCATCCTGATCATTTCCAATATCTTATCTCTCAAACTCAGAACCCCTGGAACGTCAAGATTGCTGAACGGCTCATCCAAAACCAAAACCTCTGGGTCATGGAGGAGCGCCCTGGCCAGCGCAAGTCTCTTTCTGAAGCCCCTGCTCAGGTTCCCGGCGTTAACATTCCGGTACCTTTCAAGTCCAAACTCCTTTATAAGTTCATCAACCCTTCCCCCATTGATGTCGTAGACTTTAGCAAAGAACAGCAGGTTTCTGTAAACGCTTAGATCCGGGTAAATTCTCTCACCTTCAGGCAGGTATCCAATTTTCCTTTTGGCACTACCCGGTTCAAGCCACAAGTCAACTTCATTGACCAGAACCCTACCTTTAGAAGGCGGGAGAACGCCTGTGACAACTCTAAAGGTCGTGGTTTTTCCCGAACCGTTTGCCCCCAGGAGGACGTAAACTTCATTCTCCTTTACAGAAAAGCTCAGATCCCTTATTACATCCCTCTCACCGTAGCCGGCACTTATGCCCTCAACTGTGAGCATGGGATCACCTCACGGGTTGGATATGAAGGAAAGGCGGTTGAATTTCAGGAACTTTAAAGATGCGAGTATCATTAAGAAATCCGCCACTGTGAGTATTTTGATAAGCCTGAAAAAATCTACAAGATCCATACGGATGAGAAGGAGTACGATGACAACGGGGATGATTCCAATCAAACTTCCCACCTGTTCTCCAAGTTCTTTTGCCCTTGCGCTAATTAAGAGGCCGATGGGAATTGCCAGAAGAACGATCGATAGTGGATATAGGACGGACAGTATAATGTAATCCTGCGTGGGTACCCACATCCTGCCCAGACTCTTCAAAGTCAGGGCTTCGATTCCCAGGGTATTTGTTAAAAACAGGGCCATCCACGTAGTTATCCCCATGCTCACGGAGGCTATGATTTTTCCCCCAAGGATTTCCCCATCCTCGAGGGGGGTGGAGAACAGCACCTCCATCGTTCCCAATGTACGCTCCACAAAAAAAGATGCCAAAATAGATGTGTATGTTGTAAAATATGAAAACACAGCAATCGTGGGGGGAAGCTGGACGACCATCGCTGCCAGTAAAATCGCATTATCGCCCATTTTCTTAACATCAAGCGGACCGATGCCAAAAACAGTCGGGGATGAAGATATTTGTTTTATAGCAATTGCTCGAGAATATGATGTTAAAGCTTTTGGACCTGTGATATAGTTGATCCCGATGATTATCGCGTAGAGCACTATAACTGTCAAAGTCGAGAAGATTATTTTTCTATTTCCAACGTACGTCCAGTATTCCTTTAGCACGATGGATTTAACGTTGTCCCACCGCATGTCACAGCCCCCTTGGTTATTTACTGGGATTGTCTATGACGAACAGCCCCTTTTCGGTTCTGACTAAAAGTGCAGAGGACTGTGTGGTTGCAAAAAATGCATCCTGCCCTTCCCTTGTTGAAAAATAACCAATGCATATGTTACCAATCCGCATGCCAAACTTTCTAGCTTTAGCTATTGAAAAAACAGACACAGGGATTGTTTCAATCACTTTATATTTCCGTGTGATAAGGGGATGTTTCACGATTAAACGGTCACCTCTGAGCTGAACATCGTAGGGTGTAATTAGGAAAAACATGAGGAGCAAGGCTCCAACAATATAGAGGGCTACTTCCCCTTTCAGGAACGCAAGTATAAGGGAGATGATTCCGATTCCAAGGAACGCTATGCTAAGGGTTTTAAGCCTCCCCATCTCAATCTACCTCCGTGAGTATAATATCGATGAGACTTATATACCTTTCATTGTTACCATCGTTGATTTTAATATAACCACTTATGAACCGCATCATGAGAAGATAGGCATCTTTGCAAAGCTAATAACCATTAATGCCAACATCTCTCAATACGGTACCCGTTCTGGTTGGCCGTAACTTTTGTAAACATCGTTACGGCTAACCTTCCACCCTCCCATCTTCATCGGGTGGCTTTCGGGGGGAACGGGCACTCCCCACATCTTCAGGGCTCTCAAGCGGATGTTCCAGCTCCCAACAACGTCCCTATCAGCCTCAAAACCACACTCACACTTCACCCGCCGGTACCCATTCGGGCTTAACTTTCCCCCACATACCGGGCACCGGGAAGAAGTGTAAGCCGGATCAACAAAAACAACACTCACGCCCCTCAACTTCGCCTTGTACTCGATGATTGACTGCAACTTTCGGAAACTCCAGCGGTGAAGCCTCCCGTTCATTTCAGCCGAATACCTTATCGAATCCCGAATGTTCGTCAAGTCCTCCAAAGCTATTCCACCGTATTCCTCCGCCAGTTCAACAATCTTATTCGCTATTTTGTGGTACAAGTCGTTCAGCCTGTTCTTTTCTCTTCCCCCATACTTCTCGAGGAGTTTCTCCCGCTTCTTGCCTGCCCTAAACTTCTTCTGAATCCTCCGCCTCTTCAGGAAGTAACCCGTCCTGATTTCACGCTCATGAGTGATGATTTGCACGAACTCACCATCCGGGAGGCTCAGGGTTACATTGTTCTCGTTCAGGTCAACGCCGACGAAAGTCTTTGCTTCTCCAACTTCAACTTCCGTGGAGAAGACGACGTTCACGAAGACGCCTTTTGGGGTTTTAACCAACCAGGCCTGCCCAACCTTCCAGCCCCGGAACTTCTCGTGGTACCTTGCGGGGTAAAACTCCAGCGAAATCCTCCCGTTAGGAGTGGAGAGTTTTATTATCTTTCCGTCGAGGTCGAGCTTGAAGAGATGATCATCGAGCATTATGACTTCCTTCCTGAAGACTGGCCTCCCCTTTGCCTTTCCCTTCTTCTTCCTCTTCCTGTAACTCTTGTAAATCCACGCGGCCATCTGGCAGGCCGTGTAGAGGTAGTGGCTTGGTAGTTCCGGGTACTCTTTGCGAAGGCTTTTGTACGTTTCTTTTTTCAGCCTGTAGAAGCTGGTGATGTTGTTCTCGTGAGCGTGGGTGATGAGGGTGTTCACTATTTCTCGGTAAGTTTGGAATAGGCCATCTAACCCGTCTGGAATCTCTTTGAGCTTGAATTTTGCGGTGAGTTTTATCGTTTCATTCGGCATTTTCCAGTTCCTTTCTTGTTTTCTTAATCCAATCTTTTATCGCTTCCTCAACTGCAATGCTTAGGACTCCCCTCTTGTTCCCATAGCGTTCTTTGGCCAGCCTTTTGAATTCTTCAAGCGTTTCACTGTCGATGACAAAAGTCGCTTTAGGCATTACTAACACCCGTCAAGGGAATACTAAGTTGTAGTATTTAAACCTTGCGGTGATGAAAGACAACAAAGTTACAAAAACCACCAACCAAGAAACAGCCCAACTACCTTGATTATCTTCTCATAGGCTCAATAATCCACAACCTCGTCTTCCTGCCCAGGGGGAGCATCTCGTCCTTTGTACTCGGCAGAATTTTTCCGGTTCTTTACAATTCTCCGGCATCTTTAACTTCAATCTTCATTGGGATTAACGCCTGGCGAATCCTGTGGAACTTAGGACTTACCGTAGTGATAGCAATAATCTATGTCCTCTTCTTCGGGTTAACCATCCACCTTAACCTTGGCGTTATAATCGTTATCCTGAGCGGAATATTGCTAATTTTCGCCCTCGACCTGTTTTCAGCCGGCTTTAGAATTGGCACTAAAGCGAAACAGGACCCGCTGAACTGGTTCTTCAACATTACCGCCCAGCTCGTCAGTGGTTTATACTTTCCACCCGAGGCTTTGCCATGGTGGCTTCAACCATTATCAAAAATCCATCCAGAGACGTATATCCTCCAGATGGGCAGGCTCACAATGGGTGGCGGCTACTCTTTATCTCGAATCCTTCCAAGCCTGACGAACATGCTCCTCATCACCGCCATAATGCTCCTCGTAGGATACCTGACTTTTAGATGGGGCTTTAACAAGGCGAGACAGCTGGGAACACTGGGACACACGTGAGGTGGTAAGATGAGAGTAAGTATCTTAAGGGAGGAGTGTGAAAACGGGAAACTCGTGTTGCTACTCAAGATTGAGATCGAGATAAACAACCTGCACCAGCACGAGCTGAGCGATTTGGAAGGGCAGGTATTGGACTTTATCCTTGATAACAATGAGATAACCCAGAAGGAATTGGGAGAGCTGTTCGGCAGGGCCAACGCCTGCAGGGCCGTCAGGAATCTTGAGGCTATGGGATTGGTTCGACGTGAAAGAAAGGGAAAAACGTACGTAATCAGGGTGGTTTAAGTGATAGAGGCGGTTAAGCTAACCAAATACTACCCTCCCCCAATAAAGTCCCCCCTTGATTTGAAAAGTCTTGGGGATTTTCTTGGAAAGCCCAGGGAGGAAATCCCGGCTCTGGTTGATTTGAATTTCAAGGTTAAGGAAGGCGAGATATACGGTCTCCTCGGTCCGAACGGTGCTGGAAAAACCACGCTCTGCAAAATCGCCAGCGCCCTTGTTATACCTACGGGGGGACATCTCTACATTGATGGGTATGAATCGGTTGAAGAGCACAACGAAGTTAAGGGCAAAATATTTACCATCTTTGGGGGGAGCAGGGATTTATTCGGACTCTTTCAGTGGAGGGTGAGCGTGGAGAAGAATCTCAGGTTCATGGCTGAACTGTGGGGAATTCCCAAGGCAGAGACCGATAGAAGAATTAATCAAGCACTTGAATTACTCCACCTAAAAGAGAAACGGAACGAGTGGTATCAAAAACTCTCCGCTGGAATGAGACAGAAGGTTTACCTGGCGTTACCCTTAGTCCTCCAGCCTGAAGTTCTGATCCTCGACGAACCTACGGTTTATCTCGATGCTTTTACGAGAAGGGAAGTCTGGAATGCAATTTTGAGGCTTTCAAAAGAACTCGGAACAACAATACTATTGACGACCCATAATCTAAGAGAGGCTGAAAGTCTGTGCGACAGGGTTTTGCTATTCAACAGGAGCAAAATCGCCGAGGGGACCCCAAAAGAGCTCATTGAAGAAGTTCAGACCCTCAAAGCGGAAAGGAAAATCATTGCAAAGATTAAAGGAATGGTTCATCCCAAGGATTTTGATGGAATCACCCAAAAAATAGAAGTTCAACGCAATGGGGAGTTCACGTACCTCCAGCTGTACTTCAAAAATGAGGACATCAAAGAGGTGCTCGGTCTCCTATCCCGTTACAAAATTGTCGACGTTCAAACATCTCAAGTGACCCTCGAAGAGGTGTTCACTCACCTGTGCAAAAAATAGAAGACTAACGCTTCGCCCACTCCACCATGCCCCTGAAGAGCCTCAGCCCGTCTTCGCTTCCTAGGAATTTATCGCTCGCCCTCTCTGGGTGGGGCATGGTTCCGAGGACGTTACCGCGCCCGTTGGCTATCGCCGCTATGTTCATGAGGGAGCCGTTCGGGTTCGCCCCGTCCGTGACGTTTCCCTCCCCGTCGCTGTACCGGAAGACCACGCGAACTTTTGAGGGGTCGTCCGTGTAATAATTCCCCTCGGCGTGGGCTATCGGCATCCTGATGACCTCCCCTGGCTCGTAGAGGGCGGTGAAGGGGGTCTCGACGTCCTCGACGCGGAGGTGCACCCACCTGCAGAGGAACCTTGGGTTTTTGTTCGGCCTCAGCGCCCCGGGCAGAAGGCCGGCCTCCGTTAAAACCTGAAAGCCGTTGCATATCCCGAGGACGGGCCTACCGTCCCGGGCGAACTCCCTAACCTCCTCCATTATCCCGGCCCTCGCGGCGATGGCCCCGGCCCTGAGGTAATCGGCGTAGCTGAAGCCGCCGGGCAGGACAACGCCATCGAAGTCCTTCAGACCTGATTCGTGCCAGACGCGCTCCGCTTTGCCCCCGGCTTTTCTAATCGCTTCAAGGGTCTCAAAGTCGCAGTTCGTCCCCGGAAACACTACAACGGCGAACTTTGGCATCTCACTCACCCAGCGGCTCTATTTCGTACTCGTAGGTGTGGATCAGGGGGTTGGCGAGCAGGCGTTTGCACATTTCTTCGACGTCCTCCTCCGGCTCCTCGCTCTCAAAAACGAGCTCAAAGCACTTTGGAACCTTCAGCTCATCAACGTCATAGCCCAGGTTTTTTAGCGCCTTCCCGATGACCCTTCCCTCGGGGTCGTTGAGCCCCTCCTTCAGGCGAACGATGATTTTTGCCTTCCACCTCATGGGCGTCACCTCACGTAACGACCTTCTCGAGCTCGTCCAGCTCGATTGCGCGCTTTACCTCGAGGCCTATCCTCCTTCCAGTGCTCATGGGCTTCCTCCAGAGGGCGTTGCCGTAGGGGTGCCCCATGGCCATGTGGATGTTCGTCCCGCCGCCCGTCCGGGGGGCGACGTCGTAGATGTAGAAGTTCAGGTCCTTGTCGACGGCGGTCTGGAGCGTGAAGGGGCCGATGATCCCGGGCGGGTAGTACTTCTTGGTTGCCTCCACGTAGCGCTCGGCCATGTCGAAGACCTTCTCAAGGAGGCTCTCGCGGAGCGTCGAGGACGCGTGGCCGCACACGGTGTACTCGGGCTCGAACTGGTGCTCGGGCAGGGTCAACTGCTGGCCCGCTGGAAGGCGCACGTGGCCGTCAAGGCTCGTCTCGAAGCGCCAGTCTATCCCGAGGAGCTCGATCTCCCCGTCGATGGGCGAGTAGAAGAAGTCGAAGTTGAAGACGGGGCCTATTATGTAGCGCTCTACCCTTGCCCTCGCGAGGTCCTCCTCCGTGATCACGCCGAGCTTCTTCAGGCGTTCGGCCTTCTCCCGGAACTCCCTATATGAAGCGGCCGTGAAGAAGCCGCGCTCGAGCCTCTTCTTCGCGTGGGGGAGCTTGACGATGACCAGGCCGACGTCGTCTATCTCCTCCGGCTTTACGGCTTCGGGGTACGGAAGCCCCGCCCTCTCAAGGAGCCAGTAATAGCTCTTCTCCTCACTACGCTCCTCGCTCCTCAGCAGGTTGCGGCTCCCGAAGAGCGGCACCAAAAACTCGTTCTCGACCCTGTCAATGCCCGTGTAGACCACAAAGGAGCGGTTGGGAACGAAGATGACGTTTCTCCTCCTCAGCTCCTCCTGAATTTCAATGATTCCGCCGAACCTCTCCAAAACGATTACCTCGTCGATGAAGCCCTTCGTCAGGCCGTCCTTCTTCTTTCTCTGCCTGAAGTACTCCGCGTATGTTCTGTGCCTCCCGCGCTGGGCCACGACCAAAACGGGGAGGCCCTCCTCCTTCGCTCCATCGGCTATGTCAAGGGCGGAATGGCTTCCGATGACCCCGATTGCTATCCGCCCGGGGTCGTAACCCTCAAGGATCCCCAGGATCTCGTCGCGACCTATCATTCATACCACCTCAGCACGGATTCGGCTCAAACTCCTTCCCGAGTTCCTTTAGAACGCGTATCCTCTTCTCGACGCTCTCCCTCGTCCCCACGTCGGCGCGGTGGAAAACCTCCCCTCTAACGTGCCTTATTCCTGCGGATGCGATTCTCTCCGCCTCTTCAAGGGAACCGGCGATTCCAACGACCGCCACCGCACGGGAGCCGAGAAGGGTTAAGTTCTCATCCACGGAGGCGTAGTAAACCCTGGCACCTTCTTCCCTGATTTTATCCTCCCTGATTTCAACCCCGACGCCCTTTATTGGATCAGCGGGATAACCCCGCGGGGCGAGGTACTTGACGACGGTGGCTTTTTTCTCAAATTCAGCCTTTTTGAGCCTCCCGCCAACTATCCCCTCCGCTATCTCGGGGAGCGGTGTTTTCAGAATAGGAAGAACGTTCATGGCCTCGGGGTCGCCGAAGCGGGCGTTGTACTCGATTATCTTTGGTTCATCCTTGGCGAGCATGAACTGGCCGTAGAGGATGCCTTTGTAGGGGGTTCCCTCCTTCCTCATGGCTTCAACGGTTGCCCTCAGGGTTTCGAGGGCCCTCTCGTAATCCTCCCCCGTTACGAAGGGCAGGGTGTGGTTTTCACATGAGTAAGAGCCCATCCCTCCGGTTATCGGCCCAACATCGCCCTCATAGGCGTGGGGGTAGTCCTGGGCGAGGGGCATCGGGATCACATTTTTTCCGTCCGTGAAGACCTGGAATGTGAACTCAACGCCGTCCGTCCTCTCCTCGATCAGAACCTTCCCGTCCCTCCGGATGAGCTCTTCGGCGTAGGCCTTCGCCTCCTCGTTGTCCCTCAGCTGGTAGCCGACAACTTTAACGCCCTTACCCCCTGTCAGTCCGAGGGGTTTTACGACGACGGGCCTTCCGAAGTCGTCCACCCACGAGCGCATCTCGGAAACGTCGTCGAAGACCCTGAAGTGCTTCCTCCCCGGAATTTCGTATTTTTCCATCATGTGCCTCGCAAAGGCCTTGTCCGTCTCGAGCCGGGCCGCCTCCTTTGAGGGACCAACCGCGGGGATCCCGTTCTCCTCAAGGACATCTACGATTCCCCTCTCGAGCGGGGCCTCCGGGCCGATGAAGGCAAGGTCGACCCCGAACCTCTCGGCGTGGGCGAGAACCCTTTCCACGTCCGTTTCCCTGGCGAGGGCGTAGCCCTCCGCGATTTTGAGAAGCCCCGGATTTCTGTGCTTTGAGACAACGTAGAGCTCGGCACCACCCCTCACGAGCGCCTCGCCTATGGCGTGCTCCCTGCCGCCGCCTCCAACGAGCAGAACCTTCATAGGTTTCACCATTTATAAGTCAAAAAATTCAATTTTTAAGCTTTGTTTTTACATTAAAATGGCAAAACTTATAAGGGCTGGGGAGAACAGAGACCGGTGAAGGCCATGAAGGTGCTCGTGGTGATGGGAAGCAAAAGCGACTCTCACATCGCCGAGAAGGTTGCCAAAGTCCTGGAGGAGTTTGGAGTTGAATACGACGTTGAGGTTGCATCCGCCCATAGGAACCCGGAGAAGGTCGAGGAGCTGGCAAAGAGAGACTACGACGTTTTCATAGCCATAGCGGGCTTAAGTGCCGCCCTGCCGGGCGTTATCGCATCCCACACGACCAAACCCGTGATAGGGGTCCCAGTCTCGGCGAAGCTCGGCGGTCTCGACGCCCTCCTGAGCATGGCCCAGATGCCCCCGGGTGTTCCGGTAGCCGCCGTCGGGATAGATAACGGGAAGAACGCGGCTTTGCTCGCAATTGAGATTTTGGCGCTAAAAGATGAAAGCATGAAGAAAAAGCTTGAGGAGTACAGGGAAAAGATGAGGGGCTAGTGGCTTTATTTTTTAATTTATTTTTTTAAAAGACTTTAAAAAGAAAAATCAGAGCAGGTGCATCTTTTTAATAAACTCCTGGCTCTGCCACCCCCCGCTCCTCGTCCTCAGCTCAACGGTGTGCGCGATCCTCTCGGCCCTCCTCTTCGCGGCCTCAACGTCCTTATCCCACGCCAGCGCGACCCCCAGTCTCCTTCCGGGATAGGCCTCGGGCTTTCCGAAGAGCCTGATTGTGGCGTTCGGAACGCTTAAAGCTCTGCTTAAGCCGCGGAAGCGCGGGGAATAACCGGGGACGTTGGCCTTGATGACGTGGGTCGCCGCAGGTGCTACAATCGGGAACAGGCGGTATCCATCGACCCACTCCCCCGGAATCGGAAGCCCCAGAACGGCCCTCAGGTGCAGTCCGAACTCGGAGAAGCCGGGGGGATGAGAGGCCAAGGTTACCATCCCCGTGTCGTGGGGCCTCGGCGAGACCTCGTTGGCCCAGACCCTATCGCCCTTCACGAACATCTCGACGCCGAAGAGCCCGAGACCGCCGAGGACGTCGGTTATCCGTTTGGCTATGCGGTAAACCTCGCGCTCGGCCTTCTCGCTTATTTCCGCAGGCTGCCAGCTTGAGTGATAGTCGCCATCAATCTGGTAGTGCCCCACGGGCTTCGGAAAGGTCGTGACGAGCTCGCCGTTTTCGTCGTAGTGCCTGACCGCCAGCTCCGTTATCTCGACGTCGAAGTCGATGTGCTCCTCCACGATTATCTTGTCAGCGCTGCCGCGGGCCTTCTTCTTGGCTATTTCCCACGCCTTCGGGACGTCTTCCGGCCCCCTGACGAAGTAGGAGCCCTTTCCCGAGGAGCTCATTATGGCCTTCGTGTGACAGGGGTAACCTATCCTCTCGCAGGCGTCGTAGAGCTCGTCGAGCGTTGTTGCGTAAGCGTAACGCGAGGTGGGAACTCCGGCTTCCTTCGCGAGCGTCTCCCTCGTCCTCTCGCGGTGCATGGCTATCCAGGTCGCTTTTGCATTGGGGACAACGAAGTAGCCGTCCCTCTCGAGCTCGAAGAGGGCGTCGAGGTTTATGGCCTCTATCTCGGGGATTATCGCGTCGGGCTTTTCGCGCTCGACCACCGAGAACAGGAAGTCGGCGTTCCTCATGTCCCCGACGTAGGAGCGGTGGGCAACCTGCATCGCGGGAGCGTTGGCGTATCTATCCACGGCCACTACCTC
Organism: Thermococcus celer Vu 13 = JCM 8558; assembly: GCF_002214365.1. Classification (NCBI taxonomy): domain Archaea; kingdom Methanobacteriati; phylum Methanobacteriota; class Thermococci; order Thermococcales; family Thermococcaceae; genus Thermococcus; species Thermococcus celer. The sequence continues at coordinate 247,776 of NZ_CP014854.1, read as the reverse complement.
AACGCCCAGCCTCTGGGCCTCGATGGCTATTTCCTTTCCGAGCTCACCGCTCCCGAGGAGCATTATCCTAACGGCGGAATCCGTCATGGCGGTTCCAAGCTCGTCCCGGGGTTTTATCATCACCATCACCTCATGCTTTGACGTAAAAATGTTGAAAATTCATTATATTTAAGCCTTTTTAAGCATTAAAATGGCAAAGCTTTTAAGGTTCGGCCCCCAACTCCCACGCGGTGATAGCATGCTTACCTACGCTCAAGCCGGGGTGGACGACGAAAAGACCTCGCGGGCCTTGAGGGGGATCATAGATCTCGCAAAGGCGACCTTCAAGTTCAGGAAGGGCAAAATCGGCGAGCCGGGGGAGATAGGCCACTACGCCGCCTTGATGGATTTCCGCGACTTCTACCTCGCGATGACGACGGACGGGGTGGGGACCAAGGTTCTCGTGGCCGAGGCCGTCGGGAAGTTCGACACCGTAGGCATCGACATGGTGGCGATGAACGTCAACGACCTGATATGCGTTGGGGCCGAGCCCGTGGCGCTCGTCGACTACCTCGCGGTGAGGGAGCCCGATGAGAAGGTTTTCGCCGGGATAGCCAGGGGGCTCTACGAGGGGGCGAGGCAGGCCGGAATCTCAATAGTCGGCGGGGAGACGGCGGTGATGCCCGACCTTGTAAGGGGTTTCGACCTCGCGGGGACGGCCGTGGGCATCGTTCGGAGGGAGCGCGTGATAACCGGCGAGAAGATAAAGCCCGGAGACGCGGTTATCGGTGTTGCCAGCTCGGGGATACACTCCAACGGCCTCACGCTGGCCAGAAAGCTCCTCATCCCGAAGTACGGGCTCGACTACGAGTACGAAGGGAGGGAACTCTGGGAGTGGCTCCTGGAGCCGACGAGGATTTACGTGAAGCCCGTTCTGGAACTCCTGGAAAGCGTTGAGGTCCACGGATTGGTGCACATAACCGGCGGCGGTCTAACCAACCTCAAACGCCTCACGAACCACGGCTTCTACCTTGAGATGCCGCCCATCGAGGGGATATTCAGGCTCATCCACGAGAACGGCGTCCCATTGGAGGAGATGTTCAGGGTCTTCAACATGGGCGTTGGTATGGCGGTCATAGTGCCATGGAGGGAGAGGGAAGAAGCCCTTGAGATCCTGGGTAAGCACTTTGAGGTCTTCGATCTTGGAACCGTCACGGAGGAACCGGGGATAGTCGTGGGAAACTACGGGATAGGGCTTTAAGGCCCGTCCCCAACTTTCCTTGGTGGTGGCATGGAGCTCACGATTAAGAGGAAGGGGTTCCTCGAGAACCTGCCCGGGATCGTAAAGGAGGCCGTTGAGGAGTACGGGATCGGACTGAGGAAAATAGTGATAGAGGAGGACGGGAAGGGCTGTTACACGGTCTTCATAACCTACGAGTCCCCCACGAGCCGCCTGTAAAGCTCCCCGTAGGCTTCCATTAGGTCGCCCCTATCGAAGCGGAAGACGTCCTTGTCGAGGCTCCCCTTCGTTCTCGCATCCCAGAGGCGGCAGGTGTCCGGGCTTATCTCGTCACCGAGGACTATCTCCCCCCTGCCGTTCTTCCCGAACTCCAGCTTGAAGTCGACCAGCACCACCCCGCGCGAGGCGAAGTACTCCTTCAGGATCTCGTTGACCTTAAGGGCGATGCGCTCCATCTCATCTATCTCCCCCTCGCTTATCCCGAGGGCCTTCGCGTGGTAACGGTTTATCATCGGGTCTCCGAGGTCGTCGTCCTTGTAGTAGAGCTCGACTATCGGCTCCGCCAGTTCGGTCCCTTCCGCAAGGGGAAGGCGTTTCTTCAGGCTCCCGGCGACGACATTCCTGACCACGACTTCGAGGGGATACATCCTCAGCCGCTCGACGATGAGCCTGTTGTCGCCGGCGACGCCGATGAAGTGGGTCTTTACGCCCCTCTCCTCGAGAACCCTGAAAAGAACCGCGCTTATCTGGGCGTTGAGCGAGCCCTTGCCCTTGAATTCTCCCTTTTTTCCGCCGTTAAAGGCCGTGGCATCGTCCTTGAACTCCATAATCACCTTCCCCTCGTCGAGGGGGACTATCCTCTTGGCCTTGCCTTCGTAAACCCGCACGGTCTTCACCATTTTAATGTAAAGTTAACCTCTATTTAAGGATTATTTTAACATTTAAATGTCAATAAGTGGGCAAAGCTTTTAAACACGAAAAGCTAAAATATCGCGTCGAAGTCCGCTTTCATTGACATTTAAAAGTTAAATGCTAAAACCAAAACGGCGGGGTTTCCATGAGGGAGAAGTGCGGGGTCTTTGCGGCGGTTACAGAGAACGCACCGAGGAAGGCCTACTACGCGCTCATGGCGCTCCAGCACCGCGGACAGGAGAGCGCGGGGATAAGCGTCTGGAAGCACCGGATACGGACGGTCTCGGGGAGGGGGCTCGTCTCCGAGGTCTTCAGGAACGGCGAGATTGCGAGGCTGAGGTCGGGGATGGCGATAGCCCATGTCCGCTACTCCACTTCGGGTTCCCCCACGGAGACCCAGCCGCTGGAGGCGGCCTGCTGTGGAAAGACCGTAGCCGTGGCCCACAACGGGACCCTGACCAATTTTCTCCCGCTCAGACGGCACTACGAGGGGCTCGGAGCCCGCTTCAGGCACTCCGTTGACTCGGAGCTCCTGGGGATCTCGTTCCTTCGGCACTTCCGCGAGACCGGGGACGAGTTCGAGGCCATGGGGGCCGTTTTTGAGGAGGTCCGGGGGGCCTACTCCGTGGCCTTTCTCTTCGATGGAAAGATACTCGTCGCGAGGGACCCCGTCGGCTTCAGGCCGCTGAGCTACGGCCGGGGGGACGGCCACTACTTCGCCTCGGAGGACTCTGCGCTGAGGCTCTTCGTCGATGAGACGAGGGACGTAAGACCCGGGGAGGTCTTTCTCCTCTCGGAGGGGGAGGTTGAGAACAGGGTTATAGCCAGGGAGAGGCATCACCACTGCGTCTTCGAGTACATCTACTTCGCCCGCCCGGACAGCACGATAGACGGCGTTAACGTGTACCTCGCGAGGGTCCGGATGGGGCAGGAGCTGGCCAAGGAGAGCCCGGCCGATGGGGACGTCGTCGTGGCCGTGCCCGACTCGGGCAGGGCGGCCGCCCTCGGCTTTTCGCAGGTGAGCGGGATCCCCTACTCGGAGGGACTGATAAAGAACCGTTACATAGGGAGGACTTTCATAACCCCGGGGCAGTTCTACCGCGAGCTGAAGGTCCGGCTGAAGCTTTCGCCGGTGAAAGAGGTGGTAGAAGGGAAGAGCGTCGTCCTCGTCGATGATTCAATCGTCAGGGGTACCACGATGAGGCGCATAGTGGCGATGCTCAGGAAGGCCGGCGCGCGGAAGGTGCACGTCCGGGTGGCATCGCCGCCGATAAGGTACCCCTGCTACATGGGAGTTGACATCCCGACGAGGCACGAGCTCATAGCGGCTTTCGGCGGGGTTGAAAGGGTGAGGAAAGCGATAGGGGCCGACAGCCTGGCCTACCTCAGCGTCGAGGGGCTCAGAAGGGCGGTTGGAATGAAAAACCTCTGCACCGCGTGCCTCACGGGCGAGTACCCCGAGTGGGCCTTTAAGGTCTGATTCCAAGGGCTCCCCCGAGCGCGGCCTTGACTTCCTCGATCTTCTCGTTTCTGAGCTTAGCTATCCCGTAGCTCTCCCGTTATCTCAGCTTCCGTATCCTCGCCGCCGCGAACTTGAACTCCGGGGTTCCCGCCTTGTTCAGTGCCGGACTCGTTACCCTGTTGGCCTTGAAGTGGAAGGGAACGGCGATGAGGCCCGGCTGGACGTCCCCCATACCCGCCCTCATCCTTATCCTGCCGCGCCTCGTCTCTATCTCGACCCAATCGCCCTCGCGGATTCCGAGCTTTTCAGCGTCGTCCCGGTTTATCACCGCCCTGGGCTCCCCCATCAACCTGAGGAGCGACGGACTCCTGAGCGTCATCTCGCCCGTGTTGTAGTGGCTTATCACCCTGACGGTGGTCAGTATGAACGGGTACTCCCCGTCCGGCCTCTCCCACGGCCCCACCTGCTCCACGGCGATGAACCTCGCCTTCCCGTCGGGTGTCGCGAACTCCCAGGTGTGGAGTCTCTTCCTCGGGAGGAAGATACCGTCGCCGTTCTTGAGCTCCTCAACGCTCCTCTCCTCCAGCGAGGGGAAGAGGCGGAAGTACTCTTCGGTTATCTCCTCGACGCTCGAATAGTTGAAACCGGGCAGGCCAAGGGCCCTTCCGAGGTCGGTCAGTATCTCCCAGTCGGGCCTTGAGTCCGCGTATGGCTCGCAAACCCTCTGGCTCCACTGGATTCTGCGCTCGCTGTTCATGTAGCTCCCGGACTTCTCGCAGAAGGCGCTGGCCGGGAGGACGTAGTGGGCGTACCTCGCCGTCCGTGTCATGAAGAGGTCCTGAACGACGAGGAGGTCGAGCTTTCTGAGGGCCCTCCGCACCTCCATGAAGTTCGGCTCGCTCACCGCCGGGTTCTCCCCGACCACGTAGAGGGCCCTGAGGTCACCCCTCTCAACGGCCTCCCAGAGCTCCGTCAGGTAGAGGCCGCGCTCCGTCGGGAGGTCTTCCACTCCCCATATCTTCGCCACGCGCTTCCTGAACCTCTCGTCCGTCAGGGGGACGTAGCCCGGCAGAAACTCGCTGAGCGCCCCCATGTACGCCGCCCCCTGAACGTTGTTCTGGCCGCGCATGGGGTAGAGGCCACCCCTCTCGCCGATGTAACCGAGGAGCAGGGCGAGGTCTATGACGGCCATGACGTTCTCGACGCCTGAGACGTGCTGGGTCAGTCCCATCCCCCACATCACCGCCCCGCTACCGGCCAGGGCAAACGTCCTCGCCACTTCACGGATAACCCCCGCCGGAACTCCGGTGATCTTCTCCGCGTACTCCGGCGTGTACTTCCTCACGGCCATCCTGACCTCGGAGAAGCCCGTGGTCCTGCCCCTCACGAAGTCCTCGTCGTGGAGCTCCTCGCGGATTATCACGTTCATCATGGCGTTCGCGAGGGTTATGTCCGTTCCCGGGCGGACGATGAGCCCGTAATCGGCGAAGGCCATCGTCCTCGTCTTCCTGACGTCAACGACGATGATCCTCGCCCCGTTCTTCCGGGCCCTCAGGATGTAGTCCATCACTACCGGGTGGGTCTCGGCCGGGTTGTAGCCCCAGATGAGTATCGCGCCGAACCCCTCGAGATCCGCGTAGGGGTTGGTCTGCGCCCCGGCCCCGACGGTCATCTTGAGGGCGTGGACGCTCGCCTCGTGGCAGAGACGGGCGCAGTTGTCTATGTTGTTGGTGCCGAAGAGCCGCGCTATCTTCTGGAGGAGGTAGTTCTCCTCGTTGCTGACCTTGGAGGAGGCCAGGAAGGCCACAGCGTCGGCCCCGTAAAGCTCGCGGATTTCGAGGAGTTTAGCGGATATCTCATCTATGGCCCGTCCCCAGCTCACCGGCCGCATCCGCGAGCCCTCACGCTTCAGGGGGCGCTTGACCCTGTCCCCGGAAAGGACGAACTCCGTTGAGTGAAGCCCCTTGGGACATAGCTTGCCCCTGTTCGGCTCGCCCCTGTGGGGTTTGACCTTCATCGTCTCTGGATCAACGAGGAGCCTGCATCCGAAGCCGCAGAAGGGACACACAACCGTCTTGGGCCCGCTCACGTTACCACCTTTGCACGTTCCAACGGCAGGAATAAAAAGGTTTTCGGAGAAATTAGCAAAAAGGTGCCTGAAATACGTCTGGAACGAAAATCCAGCTCATATCGCCTTCTCCAGGAAGTACTCGTGGACCCTCGTGTCGTCCGTCAGCTCGGGGTGGAACTCGAGACCGATGACGTTGCCCTCCTCGACGCCCACAACCCTGTCACCGAGCCACGCTATCGGCCTCACCTCATCGCTCAGGGTCTCGACTATCCTCGGAGCGCGGATGAAGACGCCCGGGAAGGGTTCATCGCTGAAGGATAACCTCACCGGCGCCTCGAAGCTGTCCACCTGTCTCCCGTAGGCGTTTCTGTTGACGCGGACGTCGAGGAGCCCGAGGAACCTCTGCTCCGGCGTGGCGCCGATAACCTCCCTCGAGAGCATTATCAGGCCCGCGCAGGTGCCCATTATCGGGAGACCCTCCCCGCCGAGCTTCCTCAGAGGATCGAGGAGACCGTTCTTCACCATCAACCGGGATATCGTCGTGCTCTCGCCGCCCGGGATTATCACCGCGGAGACCCCCTCGAGCTGGGCCGGCTTCCTGAGCCAGAGCACCTCCCCCGAAACCCCGAGGTTCTTCAGAGCTTTCGTTGCCGCCCCAATGTGCTCCTCTACGTCGCCCTGGAGACCCACAACTCCCACCTTAACCATTTTATCACCCCCGGAAGGCAAAAGAAAAGGGGATCAGACGCCCCTCTCCTCGAGGCGGACCTGGAGCTCCTCTATCTCCTGCCCCTTCATGGGCTCCCCGATTTCCCTGCTTATCTCGGCCAGGACCTCCGGCTCGTCCCAGTGGTTGACGGCCTCGACTATGGCCCTCGCCATCTTCTCGGGATTGGAGCTCTTGAAGATGCCGGAACCAACGAAGACGCCGTCCATTCCCATCTCCATCATGAGCGCCGCGTCCGCCGGCGTCGCGATCCCTCCTGCGGCGAAGTTCACAACAGGAAGCCTGCCGAGCTTCTTGATCTCGAGCAATATCCCGTAGAGCCCTTCCACTATCTCGCGGTAGGTGTAGTCGCCGTAGACCGGCTCGTTATCGAGTACCTTCGCCGGGAGACCAGCTATCTCCTTGACGTTGAGGGACAGCCTCAGATAGGGCTCGGCGAACTTCTCGGCGACTCCGTAAATCCCCTCGTCTGTCATGGCCTGCACCTGCCTTATCCCCTCGGCGACGAGACGGACGTGCCTCACCGCCTCCACTACGTTACCTGTCCCCGCCTCGCCCTTCGTCCTTATCATCGCGGAGCCTTCCCATATCCTCCTCACGGCCTCGCCGAGGTTTCTGGCGCCGCAGACGAAGGGCACCTTGAACTCCCGCTTGTCGATGTGGAAGAACGGGTCGGAGGGCGTCAGAACCTCGCTCTCGTCTATCATGTCGACCCCGAGGCTCTCCAGGATCCTGGCCTCGGCCACGTGGCCTATCCTGACCTTCGCCATGACGGGGATCGTAACCGCGTCCATTATCTCCTGGATCTTCTCTATCGGCGCCATCCTCGCCACTCCGCCGGCCTTCCTGATGTCCGCCGGAACCCGGTGGAGGGCCATGACCGAGACCGCGCCGGCCTCTTCCGCCACCCTGGCCTGCTCGGCGTTGGTGACGTCCATTATGACCCCGCCCTTAACCATCCTGGCAAAACCGCGCTTCAGCCTGTCCGTACCCTTGGCCTCTATAACGTGGAGCTTCCCCATCGCCATCACCTTCTCAAGTTTTGACTTGCATTAATCTCAAGGAAAAACTTGAATATAAGGTTTGTGGCGGGGTGACCGGACATCAAGAAAGGGAGAGTTGACGGTAGAACCCAGAAACAACGAGACATCGAAACTTCCCTGAGGGGGACGTCACTATTGATAAGAACGGGGCAAAACACATAATCGATAGACATATCTCCAAAGAAACATGGAAGCGTAAGTCAAAGTTCCGACATCTAACCGCGGACATGATTTTCCAGATGATAAAGACGACCATCGAAACTGGCAAACCGTATTGTGACGGAAAGAACAGACATAATCGAGAAGTATTACCCTGGGGTTGGTGCTAAGAACAAACTGAGGGTTGTTATCGAGCGGTTGCCCAGTGGTCTGTACAGAATAGTGACGGCATTTCCGGTGGACTGGGACTGAGCAATGTTTTTATTTTTATTCAAAAGATCGAGGTGATGCTAACGGGTGAGTTCAGGGCCGTTTTTGTGCTTGATGACTCGTTCGGCCCGCTGAAAAGGAGAGCAAAAGAGGTGGTAATGGACGGAAAGGGACATGATTATCCAAGTGAGTCAATAATCGGAACAACGCTGAATGGGTACGACGTCGTTATTTATTGTGATGGTAGGGAGGTATTCAACGCAACCGTTTACTTCAACGAATTCCTCTACGAGCTGCTCCGCTTTGGATTCTACGCCATAACCGGAGAAATCCCAGAAAACTTGGAATTCCACGGGCTGGAGTGCAGGGGGGTAAGGGACATTCCGGAATGGCTTAGCAGGGACGTTGGAATCCTCAAAGGGTTATTGGGCGATAAATTCAGAGAGCTAACATCAAAACCGTTCCTGGCGTCATCATTTGGAAGTTACGACCCCACCCTGGGTGTTTACCTCTTCAAAGAGGACGGGTATACGTACCTCGTAAGCCTGAATTACAGGAGGGTGTGCAGGGTACCCGTTGGAGAGTTCGTGGGGGTTGTGGTTGAGACCGTTGAGGGGGCCGTTCGTGAGTTGGAATCCGCCACTCAGATATTCGAGGAGAGCGGCATCAAAGAGTACGGCAAGATGATAAACGATTACAAAAAACTGCTGCGAGAACTGAAGGAACTTAGCAAAGGGGCGGAGAGGGGATAGCGGAAAGCCGGGATATGAAGTCCAAAACACAATCGAACACTTAAGTCTCGGGAAAACATGGAAAGGAAATCCAGGGGGAGTTCAGACCTTTCCAATTATTTCGAGGCTGACGTCGAAGTTCCTCACGCTGTGCGTCAGGTAGCCGAGGCTTATCACGTCGACGTCGAGCTTCGCAAGATGATACCCCAATTATCCTGAGGGCATGCTTATCCAGCACCATAACACTTATATATTATATAATCATAAACAATCACAAACAATCATAATAATAAGATTTTGATCGATATCGATTAGGTGATGCTACCATGTTTGCAGAAGAGCGAAGAGCTAAAATCTTGGAGTTCCTACGGAGGCACAAGAGCATGACTGTTTCTGAGTTAGCTAAAATACTCAATGTTTCCGAACCCACGATAAGGAGGGACCTGGCATTTTTAGAAAGTAAAAGACAGATAATTCGGACTCATGGGGGAGCTATAGCAATAGAGTACCTTTCTTATGAACCTACGTTCTTTGAGAAAGAATCTCTTGAGAAATCCGCCAAGGAAGAAATCGGGAAATTAGTTAATGATCTCGTGAAGGATGGGGACATCATAGTTTTGGATTCTGGGACGACTACTCTAGAGATAACCCGAAACCTTGAAGATAAAAATATCACGGTAATCACGAATTCCCCCCTTATAGTTAGGGAACTCTCTATACGAAAAAACGTGGAAGTAATACTTACAGGGGGAACTCTTAAAAAGGGGACACTTGCTTTGGTGGGCCCAATAGCAGAGAATACCTTGTCTAAGTTACATGCAGATATGGCTTTCGTTGGGGCTAATGGTATTACGTTAGATGCAATAACAACTACAAACTTGCTGGAAGCTGAAATTAAGAGGATAATGATTAAAATTGCCTCGACGCCATATATTGTGGTGGATCATTCGAAGTTTGGTAGGACTGCTTTTGTGAAATTTGCAGAACCAAAGGAGGTTTCTGCGATAATAACAGACTCTGGAATTGATCCTAAGTGGATTACGGCGTTCAAAGAACGGAAGATTCAGCTTATAACACTGGGAGGTGTGGGCAGGTGATACTTTCTGTTGCAATGAATCCGGCTATTGACAAGACCCTTTTTGTTGAGGAACTAAAACTTGGAGCAACTAATAGGGCCGTAGATGTCAGTAGAAACATTGGAGGAAAAGGCATTAATGTAGCTAAAAATGCTCGAGCACTTGGCGCAGAGGTTACAGTTGTGGGGTTTATTGGAGAGAAAAGCAAGCTTGTGTTTGAGGACTATCTTTCATCTTTGGGAATAAAATATGATTTTGTAGTTATTCCCCAAGTGGATGTTCGGGAGAACATAAAATTAATAGAAACTAGTACTGGACGGCTTACTGAGATTAATGAAGGAGGTCCTGAAGTTAGCAAACAACTCTTTGAAGTCTTAAAACAAAAGATTTCTCAATATTCTAAACGAGCAGATGTCACAGTATTATCTGGTTCCCTCCCTCAGGGATTGTCAGTTTCTGCTTACAAGGAGATTATCACAGAAATTCGAGAGAATACAAAAGTCATCCTTGATGCAAGCGGAGATGCGTTAAAACAGGGGATCGAAGCTTCCCCGTTTATGATAAAACCTAATCTCCAAGAATTTTCACAGCTACTTGGGAAGAATTTTGAAGAAATTCGTGAAATAGTGGCCGCGGCTAGAGAGTTGATGGATAAATATGGAATAAGCGTCATATGTGTTTCTATGGGAGCGCGGGGAAGTGTTACAATAACTTCAGAAAGAGCATATTACGCTGAGCCTCTTTATATTGAAGATGTAAAAACTCCTGTAGGTGCAGGAGATGCATTAGTGGCAGGTTTTGCTCACGCTTTTGAAAAAGGGCTTGGTATTGTTGATGCTATCAAAATTGCAACGGCTACTGCTTCTACCTCAATAATATCGGAAGATACGGGTCCGATTGATTTAGAAGTTTTTCGGGCATTACTTTCGAGGATTGAGATTACAGAGGGGGATAAACAATGACTGAGATTAAAGAGGTAATTCGAGAGGAGCTAATTAAAATGGAACTAAAGAAGAGAAACAAGAGAGAAGTTATACTTGAACTCATTGATTTACTTTACGAATATGGAGTTGTCAAGGATAAGGAGAAGTTCTTCGAAGATGTATGGGCAAGGGAGCAGATAACACCAACTGGAGTTGGGTTTGGTGTTGCAATACCTCACGCTAAAAGCTCTGCTGTAGTGTCCCCTGTAGTGGCCATCGGAAAATCAAGTAGAGGTGTTGATTTTGAGGCCATAGACGATAAGCCCGTCCATTTGGTGTTCTTGATAGGGGTTCCTGAGAATGCACGAGATCTTCATCTGAAAATACTAAGTTCCCTCTCCAGAAGACTCGTCCATGAAGAGTTTAGGGAGGCCCTGATGAGGGCAAAAAGCCCTCACGAGATTGTGGAGATTTTGAGTAAGAACATTGAAGGATAATGCGGATTTGTTATCCGATCGAAAGTGTTGGGAGGTGTTGAAAGATGCCAGACGAAGAAAATCGAAAAATAAAAATTGCGGCCACTACAGCCTGTCCAACTGGAATAGCCCACACATATATGGCAGCAGAGGCTTTAGAGAAAGCCGCTAGGGAACTGGGTGTTGAAATAAAAGTTGAGACCCAAGGAGCAAGAGGAACTGAAAGTCAGCTTTCAGAGAAGGACATTGAGGAAGCAGATGCTGTGATAGTCGCTGCCGCAACGAAAGTTGATCTCTCTAGGTTTGAAGGTAAACCAATAGTGGAAGTTCCACTTCAGGAAGCCATAAAGAATGCAAAAGAAGTCTTGCTGAAGGCCATTGAACTTGCAAAGGAAGAGCCCACCCGCAGAAAAGAGCAACCCGCAAACCCCCCTAAAAAGACAAGAGAAAGCCACGACATAATTCAGGTAAACGCGGTAAGTGGTGCATATAGACACCTACTAACAGGAGTTTCCTTTATGATACCCTTCGTCGTAGCGGGAGGTGTGTTGATAGCGCTCTCGTTCGCTTTTGGTATCCACGCGTTTGAGAAGGAAGGAACACTAGCTTGGGCACTCATGAAAATGGGTGGCGGGGCAGCATTTAAATTGTTTGTTCCAGTGCTTGCGGGATACATAGCGTACTCTATTGCAGATAAGCCAGGCCTTGCCCCAGGTATGGTTGGTGGCTTTTTAGCGGTAGACATGGGTGCAGGATTTCTTGGAGGTATCGTGGCGGGATATATAGCCGGATATCTTGTAGAATACATGAAAAAAGTAGAAATTCCCGACCTTTTAAGTGGAGTTTACACAATCTTCGTAATTCCACTAACGTCAGTATTTGTTGTAGGGGTTCTAATGATATACATAATCGGTAACCCAATATCCTCCGTTGAAGCGAGCCTAAGAACCTGGCTCTCCACTGTAAGTACTGCGGGCGCCATAACTTTCGGATTGATACTTGGAGCTATGATGGCTTTTGATATGGGTGGTCCCGTTAACAAAGCTGCTTACACGTTTGCGGTTGGTCTTCTCGGAGAAGGAATTTACACACCAATGGCAGCAGTTATGGCAGCGGGTATGACACCACCTCTCGGTCTTGCACTTGCCACAACCCTGAAGAAAGAGCTGTTTACAGAAGAGGAAATTGAGGCAGGAAGAGCTGCATGGATCTTGGGAATATCTTTCATTACAGAGGGTGCGATCCCATTCGCTGCAGCAGACCCGTTCAGAGTAATCCCATCTATAATGACAGGATCAGCAATTACAGGGGCACTCTCAATGGCACTAAATCTGGAACTTAGGGCACCTCATGGAGGAATATTCGCAATAATCTTACCAAACGTCGTCAATCACCCAATCACTTACCTAGGTGTGATAGCAATTGGAACAATAATTACAGCACTGGTAGTTATTGCCGTGAAGAGATACACACGTAGAGAGGTAGCTTTTGCTTGATCATCTTCTTTAATTTCTTTGTTCATATCGTAACGGAGGGATAATATGAAAATTAGAAAAAAAGTTGTTGTCAAAAACCCAGAAGGACTTCATGCCCGTCCGGCATCTGAGCTGGTTAAAGCTCTTTTAGGGGTTTCCAGTGAGGTCTATATTGTGTATAAAGGCATGAAGGCGAATGCAAAGAGCATCTTAAACATCCTAAGCTTAGGAGTCGACCCTGGCGCTGAAGTTGAGGTTATCGTAAGCGGAGAAGACGCTGAAAAAGTTATCGAAATTGTGGAGGGAATTCTGGATGGAGAGGCAAAAAAATAAAGTAATCCAAATTCCAAGGGGCAATATAATATCTGAAGGCTATGGATTGGGTACTCTTAGAGTACTAAAGAGAAAAAAAACAACAGAAAAACAGTTTATCAACCTAGAGGATATCAAACTTGCCGCAAAAACTCTCTCTTCCGAGTTGAGCAAAATTATAAGTGACCCCTCATTGCCAAAGGAGGTACAGGAAATTTCGCAGGTTCATCAGCTCCTTCTTGAGGATCCGTTTCTTTGGAAAAAACTGGAAGATGCAAGCGCGGATGGGAAGATAATGATTGAAGACTACAAGTATATTCGCGACGAAATAATCTCATTATTGTTGAGCACCGGTAATCCTCTCATACAACAGAGAGTTGACGATATTAAAGACCTATTTAGAAACCTTCTTCTTGAATCTCCTGAAGGACTTGATAATTTAAAGAGTAATGTGGTATATAGTGAGGAGTTTTTCCCCTCTGATATCATAAAGTTGAGCACTCTTGGCGTCAAGGCTCTCCTTTCCACCCAAGGCTCTCACACGACTCACGCCGCCATTCTCGCTCGGGCGTTTGAAATCCCGTACATAATCCGGCTTCCTGACCTCTCAGAGTATGAGGGAAAGACGGTTTTTGTTGATGCGGTAATCGGTAGGATCGTTATAGACCCTGATGACGCAAATATTCGAGAATTTGAAAAGATAACAAAAAGGTACACAAAAGAAAAAGAGAAAATAGAAAAATACGGCAGGCTCAAGTTTGACGACATAAAGATAATGGCAAATATCAGTGTGCCCCAAGAAATAGAGGTTGCCAAAAGGAAAGGAGCAGACGGAATTGGCCTTTTTAGAACAGAATTCCTATTCGTTGGGCGGGATAATCCCCCCTCTGAAGAGGAGCAATATCTCGTTTATAAGAAGGCTCTAGAAACATTTTATCCTGAAGAAGTTGTCATTAGGTTATTAGATATTGGAGGAGACAAGAAACTTGAATACCTGCCAGTAGATGATGAGGAAAACCCATTTTTAGGATTAAGGGGGATCCGTTTACTCCTGAAGCACAAAGAGATTTTAAAAACCCAACTGAGAGCACTCCTCAGAGCATCACCCTATGGCAATCTCTCAGTTTTAGTTCCGATGGTTACTTTGCCTGAAGACATCAAAGGACTGCTCAGGATCATCCACGAAACAAAAGAAGATCTTTTAACTGAAGGAAGGAAAATAGGGTCCTTCAAGCTGGGCATTATGGTAGAGGTGCCTTCGATAATATGGCTCATCGATAAGATTAATCCCCATATTGACTTTGTGAGCATAGGCACAAATGACCTGACGCAATATATCTTTGCGGCAGATAGGAACAATCCTTCAGTATCCAAATATTACCAAGACGAGCACGAGATAATCTTTGAGATTATCACCACTATAGCTGAAAAAGCTAGAAACTTCAATCTGCCAGTTAGCGTTTGCGGGGAACTGGCAGGAAAAGAAGATGCTGTGGAGATATTACTGCAATTTGGTGTTAAAAAATTCTCCGTTTCATCCTTTAAGGTTCCCTTCATAAAAAGGAAGATTTATGAAATTCAAACTGTCAAGAAGGGGAATATGAAAGCTAAAACCTCAGACGATCCCAGTCTTTTATCATAAACTATGTATCCCCGGAGGGTGATTAAAGTGAAAGCATACCGACAGCATCGATATCATACTGTCAGGATAAGCATGTTGAACGTTAGGTTTAAGTTTCTGATAATACTTTAGAAAAAAAGAGGGAAAGGGTGGTTTCAGCTCTTAAGCCTTTTCACAGGAACTGGCTGTGTTTCTGCCTTTGAGTCCTTGGGGCTGGATTTTTATTCACATTACTTTTGGGCCGGAGCGCCGGTTCGGGACAGTTAAGGGAGGAGAGTTCTAAAATTAGAGTCCGCTCATCCGATTTTGGAACTGAAATCCTTTTTAGGGATGGTTAAGGATAGGCATTAGACCTTAATTCTTTTACTCCTTCAGGATTTCCAAGCTCACGTCGAAGTTCCTCACGCTGTGCGTCAGGTAGCCGAGGCTTATCACGTCGACGTCGAGCCTCGCGTACTCGGTGATGTTCTGGGGCGTTATCCCGCCGCTGACCTCTATCCTCACCCTATCGCGGAGACCCTCCCTCCTAAGCGCTTCGACCGTTTCGGCTATCTCCTCCGGTGACATGTTGTCGAGCATTATAACATCGGCCCCGGCTTTGGCCGCTTTGAGCGCGTCCTCCAGCCTTTCAACCTCGACCTCGACGACCTTGTAGACGCTGAACTCCCTCGCGCGCCTTATCGCCTCCTCAAGCGGAACCAGCGCTAAGTGGTTGTCCTTTATTAGAATCGCGTCGCTTAAGCTGAACCTGTGGGGTTCGCCCCCACCGATGAGGATGGCCCTCTTGTCCATCGGCTTCAGCAGGGTTTTCCTCGTTCCGGCGACCCTGACCTTCGGGTTCACGGCCTTGACCTTCTCCACGAGCTTCCTCACTTCCGTGGCTATGCCGCTCATCCTGCCCATGACGTTTAAGGCCGTCCTCTCGACGAGCAGAATCGCCCGGGCATCACCGAGGAGCTCGATGATAACGTCGCCCTCCCTGACCTCATCGCCGTCGCGCTTTTTGACCTCAACCTTAACGCCGAAGTGCTCGAAGAGGGCCTTGGCCTCCCCAACGCCCGCTATGACGCCGCTCTGCTTGGCTATTATAACGGCCCTTGCTTTCGTCCCTTCGGGGATGACCGCCTCGCTCGTGACGTCGCCGAAGGGCGCGTCCTCCTCAACGAAGCGCAGGAGATAGGAAATCCGCGTCATTCTTCCTCACCTCCGAGCAGGAACCTCCAGAGGGGAACGAGCCTTATCTCCTTCCCCCCGGCCTCAACGGTGTCGTCCCTGCCCCAGTTTATTATCCTCAGGTTTTCACAGCCGAGCCTCTCCGAGGCGCTGAGAAGTGCGGAAACCTCCCGTTTAAACGTTTCGGGTTCCTCGATGGAGTAATTGACCTGTATGAGTTCCGAAACACCGTCGCCGTCCTTCACGAGGAAGTCAACCTCCCTGCCGCGTTCGTCCTTGAAGTAGTAGAGCTCCCTTCCCCGCCTCCTGAGCTCAAGGAAAACCGCGTTTTCCATCAGCCTGCCCATGCTAACATCCGAGCGCGGGGAGTAGGCGTTTATCAGGCCGGTATCAACGATGTAGACCTTTGGAAGGCTCTTCTCAACCTCCTTCAGGTTGTGGGAGAACTTCCTGAGCGGGAAGACCACGTAGGCCTCCTCGAAGTGGTCGAAGTAACTGTAGAGGGTGTTCCTGCTGACATCTACCCCCATGTCCTTCATGTACCTCGCGGTTCTGTTCACCGAGAACTCCTTCGCGAAGGACGTTACGAGGAGCTTCAGGAACAGCCTGACGGCTTTGAGGTTCTTTATACCGTGCCTCTCCACGATGTCGCGGTAGAGCATAACGTCCACGTACTCAGAGAGGACCTTCCGTTTCAGGAACTCGTCCTCGATGAGAGCGACCTCGGGAAAACCCCCGAACTTTAGGTACTCCTTTAGAAGGGCTTTAAGGGTCGCTTCTTCCCTTGTGGATGGATGTCTGCCGAACTTGGCCCCCTTGGCCCTCAGGAATTCCCGGAAACTGAAGGGCAGTATCTCGAACGTCAGGGTCCGCCCCCTGAGGGCCGTCGCTATCTCGCTCCCGAGGAGCTTCGAAGAGGACCCTGTCAGGTAAACCCTGAACCCTTCCCTCTCAGCGGCCCGCTTGACGAAGAGCTCCCAGTTTTCAACCTCCTGAACCTCGTCGAGGAACAGGTACTTCTCGTCCGCGTCGGGGAAGAGCTCGTAAAAGAGCTTCACGAGGGTTGAAAGGTCCTCGAGCGTCGGCGGGTATATCCTGTCGTCGTCGAGGGGGAAGAAGAGGGCCGCTTTACCAGCTCTCCTGAGCCTGGAAAATCTCTGGAGAATGTAGAACGTTTTTCCCGCCCTCCTCGGGCCTATTATCGTTACAGCCTTGTTCACAGGGATTTTCTCGGGAACCTCAAGCTCGCGCTCGACGCCCTCAACGTCGATGTTGATGTAGTCCATTAGAATCTGGGATATCGTTTCCTCTCGATTCATGTTAAATGGAGAGGTAAAAATCCTTAAAAAGTTTCCCTCTTCAATTAACAAAAAATCTCGAAATCTTTCCCTCCGAACTTAACTCATCTCCAGCATCCTCTCGATGGCCCTCCTCGCCCTCTCCGCTATCTCCTCCGGCACCTCAACCTCGTACTTCATGTCCCGCAGGGATTCGTATATGTGCTTGAGCGTTATGGCCTTCATTCCAATGCATGTGGCGTCCTCCCTGGCCGGGTGGAACTTAATGTCCGGGTAGAGCTTCCGCAGGCGGTAGACCATCTCGCGCTCCGTGAAGACAACCCACTCGTCCCACTCCCGCGCGCGCCTTATCATCCCGCCGGTCGAGACGATGATGTCCGCCTCCTCCTGAACCTCCGGCTTGCACTCGGGGTGAACCATCAGCCTGGCGTTGGGGTAGAGTTTTCTGGCCCGCTCCACGTCCTCGAGGGTGAACTTCCTGTGCACGTAGCAGTGCCCGTCCTCCGGGACGGGAATTATCCTTTTGCCCGTCCGCTTTGCCACGTAGTGGGCGAGGTTCCTGTCCGGGCCGAAGATGACTACATCCGAGTCGAGCTTTCCCACGATTTCCACCGCGTTTGCCGAGGTAACGGTGACGTCCGCGTGGGCCTTGGCCTCGGCGGTGGTGTTCACGTAGAGAACCACCGGCGCGTTGGGATACCGCCTCTTGGCCTCGAGGATGTGCTCGACCCTCAGCATGTTGGCCATGGCGCAGGTGGCCCGCTTTGTCGGTAGAAGGACGGTCTTGTCCGGGTTGAGGATCTTGGCTGTCTCGGCCATGAAATCGACGCCCGCGAACACTATCACGTCTGCGTCAACGTTCACCGCCTTCCTCGCGAGCTCGAGGCTGTCCCCGAGGAAATCGGCTACGTCCTGAACCTCGGGCAACTGGTAGTTGTGGGCCATGATTATCGCGTTCCTCTCCTCCTTCAGGCGTTCAATCTCCCGTACGAGTTCCCCTTTCTCCATGCTCCCACCTGGGGGATGATACGGTTGGGGGTATAAAAGCTTTCAGAGGTGCGCCGCAACGGGTTTTGATTCGACCTAAAGACCACATACCTCAAGCTTTGCTTGTGATAGGGGAATCCCGTCCGGACTATGGAGAAACCCTGAAAAAGGTTAGTCCGTTCAGACCTTAAGCAATTTTTCAAGTTCCTCCACTGTGACTTCGTGGGTCTTAAGCTCGCGCTCGAGACGTCTCTCGGAAGACCCCTCCTGGTTTCAACTACTACTGGTTCTCCCTAAAGCCCGCACCTCCCCTTGAAAAAGCCCGGCCTCTCAAAGTTCTTCCTCATGAAAGGGAAGTCCTCGCGGTAGTGGGCGCCCCTGCTCTCCTCCCTCGCCAGCGCGCACTCGAGAACCCCCCTCGCGAGCAGTTTAAGCCTTTCGTCCGCCTCTATAGAATCGAGCTTTTCCAGTCCTTCCCTCAGGCTCCCGGCGTTCCTCACGATACCCGCGTGCTCCCAGAGGAGCCCCCTGAGGGAATCGACGTCCCCGAGGGAGTCGAAGCGGTAAGGGACCTCCGGAACCTCGCCCTCTCTGGGCCTGTCGCGCGCTATCGTCCTCGAAACCTCGAGCCCGCTCACGATGCACTCGAGGAGTGAGTTGCTGGCGAGCCTGTTGGCGCCGTGGAAGCCGTTGCTCATGGCCTCTCCGATTGCGTAGAGCCCTTCCACGGGCGTCCTGTACCAGAGGTCGGTCGCTATGCCCCCGATGGTGTAGTGGGCTATTGGAGAGACCGGGATCGGGTCCCTTGCCGGATCGATGCCGTCCCTCCTCAGGAAGGCGTATATCTGCGGGAACCTCCTCTTGAAATCCTCCACCCCCGTAGCGTCGAGGAAAACCTTCCTTCCTGCTATCATCTGGAGGTAGATGGCCCTCGCGACGATGTCCCTCGTGGAGAGCTCGTCCACGAAGCGCTCGCCGTCCGCTAAAAGTCTCGCCCCGGCCCCCCTAACGGCCTCGCTGATTAAAAAAACGCCATTCCTCCCGATGTAGCCCGTCGGATGGAACTGGACGAACTCGAGATCCCTCGCGGGGGCACCCTTCGTTACGGCGTCCCCGATGAGGAGGCCGAGGTTAGCTGGGGAGCCCGCGGTGTATTTGAAGAGACCCGAAAAGCCGCCCGTTGCCACAACAGTTGCGTCGAACCTCAGGAGCTCCCCGTTGAGGAAAACGCCGTAGGCCTTCCCGTCCCTTACGGCGAGCTCCTCCGCGAAGCCATCGACGAAGTGAACGCCCTCTTCCCTCGCGGCCATGTAAAGGACCTTCGTCATGTGCTTCCCGGTCTCGTTCTTTATCGTGAAGACGCGCGGGAAGGAATGGCCGCCCTCCGTCTCGTTCGTCTCGAACTCCAGCCCCAGCGAGGTTAGAAAGCTGTAAACCTCGCTCGCCTTTGAGATGACGCTCCAGACCGCCTCCTCGTCGTTGAGGTACTTTCCGGCCTTCACCGTGTCGAGGAAATGGGCCTTCGGAGAATCGCCTTCGAGAATGGGAAGGGCTATTCCAGCCTGTGCCAGGTAGGAGTTGCTCTCCCTTATCCCCGGCCCGATGACCGTTACGTCGAAGCCAAGCCTCGCGAGGGCCACCGCGGCCGTCAACCCCGCGGCACCGCTTCCGATTATTCCAACCTTCATCCGACCACCCGCGGAGGGTAGGCGGGAGGGCTTAAACGGTTTTTGATGCGGCTCAACGTGAGCGTTAAAAAGCGGGTGAGGAAGTCTCATCCGAAGCCCAAACCCAAAGAGGAGGGAGGTTAGAAAAACTGGAAGAAAGGATTGGGGGAAGGACGAACTCACCTCCCGAGGGGATAGTTCGGGGCCTCGTTGGTGATGGTGATGTCGTGAGGATGGCTCTCCCTGACGCCGGCCTGGGTGATGATGACGAACTCTCCCCTCTCCTTGAGTTCAGCGATGTTCCTGGCCCCCACGTAGCCCATCCCGGACCTTAAACCGCCGACGAGCTGGTAGAGGACCTCGCCGACGCTCCCCCTGTAGGGAACGACGCCCTCGACGCCCTCCGGCACGAACTTTCCGGTCTTCATGTGGCCTTTCTGGTAGTACCTCTCGGCGCCGCCCTTCATCATCGCCCCGAGGGAGCCCATCCCGCGGTAGGTCTTGTAGCGCCTGCCGTTTATGACGACCTCCTTACCCGGCGCCTCCTTCGTCCCCGCCAGGAGGGAACCGAGCATCACCGCGTCCGCTCCTGCCGCTATCGCCTTGACGATGTCCCCGGAGTAGCGGATTCCGCCGTCTGCTATCACGTGGAGCCCGTACTCCCCGGCCCTGTCAGCCACGAGCGCTATCGCGGTGACCTGCGGGACGCCTACTCCTGCAACCACCCTCGTGGTGCATATGCTTCCGGGGCCTATCCCGACCTTCACGGCGTCGGCGAAGGTTAAATCATCGACGGCCTTCGGGTTGGCCACGTTCCCGACTATCAAATCCGCATCCACGGCCTTCCTTATCTCCTTCATGGCCCTTATGGCCTTGAGGTTGTGGGCGTGGGCCGTGTCAACGACGATGACGTCCGCCCCGGCTCTATCGAGGGCCTTCGCCCTCTCGATATCGAAGGGCCCGACGGCGGCGGCAACGATGAGGTCCCCGTTCGCGTCCCTGACCGCGTTCCTGTACTTCTTCCTCCTCGTGAGGTCGCTCATGGTTATTATCCCCACGAGTTTTCCGTCCCCATCGACCACCGGAAGGCGGGACACCCTCCTGCTCACCATCGTCTCGAGGGCCTCCTCGACCGAGACGTTCTCGTCGACGGTTATCACCTCTCCCGTCATGACGTCCCTGACCCTGCTCCCCTCCTTTGCGGCGATGTCCTCCTTCGTGATGATGCCGGCTATCCTTCCGTTCTCATCGACGACCGGAAGGCCGTCCACGTCGTTCCTCTCCATGAGGAAGAGGGCGTAGTCGAGCGTCTCCCCTGGCCCCACGGTGATGACGTCCTCGACTATGAAGCGCTCCGCCCTCTTGACCTTCCTGACCATCTCGACCTGCTCCGCCACGCTCATGTTCCTGTGGATGACGCCGAGGCCGCCCTCGCGGGCCATCGCAACGGCCATCTCCCACTCGGTGACCGTGTCCATCGCCGCGCTGAGAACAGGTACGTTGAGTTTCACGTTCGGCGTTATCCGGGTTGAGACGTCAACCTCCTTGGGCTCGACCTCAGTCGCCTGAGGGATCAGAAGAACGTCGTCGAAGGTGTAGCCCCTGAGGGCATTAACAAGTTTGTGTTCAAATTTTCCCATTTTTGCCTGACCCCCACGTCCTTTTTAACATGAACCTGGCAGGAGTTTTTAAGGGTTTTCACTTGGGAACAACACGTTATCTGATCCGATATGCATCCAGGAATTTGAGCCTTTCCTTCGAGGGCTTTACAAACGTAAACTTTGTAAACAGATGTATATGTTTGAGCACGGGGATACCCGCGAAGAACCTCGCGATAGCCTTATCGTACGCGGCACCCCTGTTACTTACCCTGAGCCTCATTGCCCTGATGATGTGACAGGCAACACTGGATTATGTGGGGTTTTGTTCAAACTTCATTCCCAATTCCTCCATTTTATGACAAACTGACGAAGGAAGGCCCAAAACCCTAAAATAGGGGGTGCCCGCTCCATAAAGCGGTGGTACCCATGGAAGCCGTGGAGATCGTGAACGCAAGGGGGGAGGGCCAAACCCTCCGAGAGGTCTGACTTCGAGGAAGTGCTGTACGAGATCCTGAAGGAAGGTCTGTTCTGGGCGGCTCTTGGAAGGCCGTCGGAGGTCATGCCGTTTTTGAGGGGCAAGCTGTTGAGCAACGGGGTTTCTGGGGGCAGGCGCGAGTACCTCGAGTACCTGCTCGACGACCTCGAGGGGTTCTACGAGCGGGTCTCCTGGGACGGCGAGCTCCAGGAAAGGCACTGGAGAGCTTTGAGGTCCTTCCACAGGGACATGGTTTCGGTGCTCTTCTGAAGGGCTTAGCCTTTTAAGCCCTCTTTTCTATCTCGTTCGGGATGATGAGGGAAGTTTCGTCCGAGCGGTGAGGAAACTCGCATGGGCTGACCTCAGGGGCCGAAGCCCCGTCTAAGGCCTTCCTTGACCTCTTCGATTTTTTCTTTCCTGAGAACGCCGATCCTTTTTCTGACGAGGGATTTCTCAAGGGCAAAAACAACGTACGGCTTTATCAGGCTGGGCCTCAGCGGCTTTGTCCCGGCGTAACGTACAACGTCTTAATCGGGTACCCTGACGTTGTACTCCGGAAACCGCTTCCGAGGTTCGACGTTATCTGGAGCGCCACAACGGCGTTTGAGGTTCTGTTGATCTCGTCGTTTGAAACAATCAGCACGGGGCGGAGTTTTCGGTTCGTCAGGTCCACAAAAGGAAAACCGAGGAGGACTATCTTCCACTGGGGGAGCTCACCCGGTGGAATCATAGGGGACTCCCCCACGTCGTCCCAGTACTCGTCCGCCGCGCTCTCCCAGTCCCTGCGGAGGATTCCCTCAACGGCTTTGAGGTATGGCTTAATCTCGGAATTTTCGGCCGTTCTCGGTCTCTTTCTGAGAAGAAACTCCCTGAGGGCTTCCTTTATTATCTCGCTCCTGTTCGGGTAGATGCCCTGTTCAATGAGACTGTCCATCCTCTCCGCGGACCCCCTGGGTATCCTCGCGGAAACCTTAACCGTCGTCCCCATATGTCCGACAAAATAAAGGGTTTCCCAAGGGTTTAAAAATTCAGTCCGCAGTTCAAGGTGGGAGAGGATGATGGAGAACGAAACGCTAAGGGGATTCATCTCTCACCTCAAGACCCTCGTCGAGATGGAGAGGAAGGCCGAGATAGAGGCGATGAGGGCCGAGATGAGGCGGCTCTCTGGAAGGGAGCGCGAGAAGGTCGGGAGGGCCGTTCTGGGCCTCAACGGGAAGGTGGTCGGCGAGGAGCTCGGCTACTTCCTCGTCCGGTACGGGCGCGAGAGGGAGATAGAGACCGAGATAAGCGTCGGCGACCTCGTCGTGGTGAGCAAAAGAGACCCCCTTAAGAGCGATTTGGTCGGAACCGTGACCGAGAAGGGAAAGCGCTTCCTGACGGTCGCCCTCGAGACGGTCCCGGAGTGGGCGCTGAAGGGGGTTCGGCTTGACCTCTACGCGAACGACATAACCTTTAAGAGGTGGCTCGAGAACCTCGATAACCTGCGCGAGGGCGGGAGGAGAGCCCTCGAGTTCTACCTCGGCCTGAGGGAGCCGGAGGGAAGCGAGGAAGTTCCCTTCGAGCCTTTCGATAGAAGCCTGAACGCGAGCCAGAGGCGGGCCATCTCGAAGGCCCTCGGCAGTCCCGACTTCTTCCTCGTCCACGGCCCCTTCGGAACCGGGAAGACCAGAACACTGGTGGAGCTGATAAGGCAGGAGGTGGAGAGGGGGAATAAGGTCCTCGCAACGGCGGAGAGCAACGTGGCGGTGGACAACCTCGTGGAGAGGCTCGTCGATTCGGGCGTTGGGGTCGTGCGCGTTGGCCACCCGAGTAGGGTCTCGCGGGGCCTTCACGAGACCACCCTGGCGTACCTGATAACCCAGCACGAGCTCTACGGTGAGCTGAGGGAGCTTTACGCCACGGCCCAGAGCCTCAAGGAGAAGCGGGACACCTTCACGAAGCCCGCACCCAGATACCGGCGGGGCCTGAGCGACCGCGAGATACTGCGACTGGCCTCTAAGGGAGTTGGAACGAGAGGGGTTCCCGCCCGCCTGATAAGGGAGATGGCCGAGTGGATTAAGCTAAACGAGGGGGTAAGAAAGGCCTTCGACGACGCGATGAAGCTCGAGGAGAGGATAGCGAGGGAGATAATTGGGGAGGCCGACGTCGTCCTGACCACCAACTCCTCGGCGGCCCTCGACGTCGTAGACTACGCCGATTACGACGTGGCGGTAATCGACGAGGCGACGCAGGCGACCATCCCGAGCGTTTTAATCCCGATAAACCGGGCCAAGCGCTTCGTTCTCGGCGGCGACCACAGGCAGCTGCCCCCGACGATACTGAGCGAGAAGGCGAGGGAGCTGAGTAAAACACTCTTCGAGGGCCTCATCGAACGCCATCCCGGAAAGAGCGAGATGCTCGAGATCCAGTACAGGATGAACGAGAGGCTCATGGAGTTCCCGAGTAAGGAGTTCTACGGCGGAAGGGTGAGGGCCGACGGGAGCGTTAGGGGAATAACCCTCGCCGACCTCGGGGTTGAGGAACCCCCGGAAGGCCCGTCCAGTGAGGTTCTGAAACCCGATAACGTCCTCGTCTTCGTGGACACCTCGAGGAGGGACGACCGCTTCGAGAGGCGGCGCTACGGGAGCGAGAGCAGGGAGAACCCGCTGGAGGCCAAACTCGTGGAGGAAATCGTCAACGGACTGCTGGGGCTCGGCGTCGACCCGGGATGGATCGGGGTCATCACGCCCTACGACGACCAGCGCGAGCTGATACGCTCGCTCCTGCCAGAGGAGGTCGAGGTGAAGACCGTCGACGGCTACCAGGGGAGGGAAAAGGAGGTGATCGTTCTGTCCCTCGTCCGCTCCAACGGGAAGGGCGAGCTCGGCTTCCTGAAGGACCTGAGGCGGTTGAACGTCTCGCTGACGAGGGCCAAACGGAAGCTCATAGTTGTGGGCGACTCATCGACGCTTGTCGCCCATCCGACCTATAAGCGGCTGGTGGAGTTCGTGCGTGAGAAAGAGGTTATCGTCGATGCCGGCGAACTGGGGGTGTGAGGGTGTTCCTCTACACCGAGAACTTCGACGGGCAGAAGGCGAGGGCCATGGCGGGTCTGAGAAAGGCCCTGTCCGAGAAGAAGGTGGACGAGGACGTTATCCCGCTCCTGGAGAGGATAAACTCGCTCGATAACTACTTCACGACCTCCTCCTGCTCCGGCAGGGTATCGGTGATGGAGATGCCCTACTTCGGCGACAAGGTCAACTCCGTCTGGCTGGGCAAGTGGCACCGCGAGGTCTCCGTCGACGAGGTGCTCGAGGCCATCGGGAAACATCGGAAAGGCCAGCTCTGGTTCCTGGTGAGGAGCCCCATCCTGCACGTCGCGGCGAGGAGCGTGGAGGATGCCGTTGGACTCCTGAACCTCGCGGTGGGCCTCGGCTTCAAGTACTCGAACATAAAGAGCGTGAGTCACAGAAAGCTCCTCGTCGAGATACGCTCCACAGAGAGGATGGACGTCCCGCTCGGTGAGGACGGGGAGCTCTGGGTCGATGGGGAATACATCGAGAGGATCGTCGGAATCGCCAACGCCCAGCTGAGGCGCTTCAAGGGAAAGCTGAAAAGATTGGAAGATGAGGTCGGGGCGAAACTAAAATAGAAACGCTAAAACTGCTCATACCTCCAGCGGGAGCCTCACGTAGTCGAGAACGCTCCCTCGGCTCTTCCTTATCTCAACGTGCTCCACGAGCTCCCTGAACTCCCCACCGGCGAGGCCGTCCGCTATTATCGCGCTCCCCTGCGCGGCCTCCTTCGCCTTTCCCTCGAGGCCCCTCTGCTTCACGACGGGAAGGCCAAAACGCTCCTCGAAGAGGTCCTCCACGTCCTTCCGGAGGGCATCTATGCGCATCAGCCTGCCGGAGAGGATTATCTCCTTGGCGTTACCAACGACGGCCAGCTCGCTCGCGACGGCCTTTAAAAAGCCGTCCTTCATGGCCTCCCAGGCCTTTGCGAACGGTTCCTCGTCGAGCCTCTCCGCGAACTCCTCCGGCGGGAGTATCCCGTTGGCGGCTATCACAGTGGCCCCACCCCAGAAGAGGTGCCACTTCTTGAGCTTTCCCATCAGGTAGGCGACCTCCCCGTCGAGGGCACCGCCGTTCACGTAGGCCGGGCCCGGGAAGATGGTTCCGCCTATGCCGTCGACGATTTTTCCGCCCTTCACCGCCCCGGCGTAGTTGTAGCCGAAGCCCACCTCGAGGAGGACGAAGGAAACCTCCCCGTACCCGATTCCGAGCCTCTTCGCCTGGTCGTAGATGCCGAGAACGGTTATGGCCATCTTGTCTGCCGTCCCCATGTCAACCCTGTTGTATTTCCTCCACTCCGGCACCGTCGGGAGGTGGATGACACCGGGAATGAACCAGACGTTCATGCCCCTCTCGGCCATCTCGCTTACCATCCTCTGCAACCCTATGAGGACGGGGATCTCCTTCAGCTCCTCCTCCCTGACGAGGGTCATCTCGAAGCGGTCCCGCTCGGTTAACTCGCTTATGTGCTTCAGCGGCACCCCGTAGCCGGAGGGCCCGATCACGAGGTCGGCGTTGAAGTCCGCGATGGCCTTCACGATCCTCTCGGGTGCCTCCGCGACCACCTCGCTCGGGAATGTGAGGTCGAGCTTTATCCCCCCATCCTCGAGTCCTATAACGTCGAAGCTCTTCGTTCCGGGATCGACTCCCACCACCCTCATGGAGAACACCTCGGTATCTGTCCCGGAATGAGAACGGGAGTTCTTTAAAAAAGGTTGCCCAGAAGCGCGCCGGAAAATCGACAAAACCGGAGAGAAGGGAAAGAAGTTAAGGTTCAAAGCCCTCAGTCGAGGTCGCTTCCGAAGTTCTCGTTCTCGCCAGCGCCGCCTTCCTTCTCCTTCTCGAGTTTGCTGGCGGCTATGACGTCGTCGATGCGGAGTATCATTATCGCGGCTTCGCTCGCGCTCTTGATGGCCTGCTTCGTAACCCTGACCGGGGCGATGACGCCGCGCTCCATCATGTCGGCCGGCTCGCCCTCGAAGACGTCGACACCGATGGTGGCTCCCTTCTCCTTGTGGGCGGCGATGACCTTAACGAGGGTCTGGTGACGATCTTGGCACCGGTGGCCTTGGCGAGCTTCTCCATGTCGCTCTTCTTAACGCGCCTGACGGCCATTATGCCGTACTTGGCGAGGTAGTGCTGGGCGAGGTCGTCGATTCCCTTCTGAACGAAGACGACGTTCGCGCCGACCTCCTTGATCTTGTCGACCATCTCGCGGAGCATCCTCTCCTCCTGCTCGAGGAAGGCCTGGAGCTGGTCAGGGCTGGTGATCCTTATCTCGGCGTCGGTCTCGGTCTCCTTGACCTCGAGGGCCTCGTTTATGAGTGCTATCTTCGCGTTCTCAACCCTCTTGGGCATTCCGGGGTGGACGACTTCCTTGTCGATGACGACGCCGCGGATGAGCTCGGTGTCCCTGACGCTACCGCCCTCCTTCTTCTCGAACTTGATGTTGTCGAGGTCGACCTTGTAGGTGCCGTCAACCTTCTCGGCCACCTGCCTGACCGCCTCAACGGCGATGCCGGCGAGGTACTCGCGCTCCTCCTCAGCGGCCTTTCCGGTGATGGCGGTGACGGCGGCCTTCTTCAGCGTCTCGACGTCCTCAACGTCGACATCCCTGGCTATCTCGTCGAGTATTTCCTGGGCTTTTTCGGCGGCCATTGTGTAACCCTTAACTATGATGCTCGGGTGAATGTTCTGGTCGAGCAACTCCTCAGCCTTCCTGAGGAGCTCTCCAGCGATAACCACAGCCGTGGTGGTACCGTCACCGGCCTCCTTGTCCTGAGTCTTCGCAACCTCAACCATCATCTTCGCGGCCGGGTGCTGGATGTCCATCTCGTCGAGTATGGTCGCACCGTCGTTGGTGATGACTATGTCTCCGAGGCTGTCGACGAGCATTTTGTCCATTCCCTTGGGGCCGAGGGTGGTTCTGACGGTCTCGGCTATTATTCTTGCGGCCAAAATGTTGAGCCTCTGCGCGTCCCTTCCAACGTACCTCTGAGTCCCTTCGGGCAGAATAACAACCGGCTGTCCGGCGAGCTGGGCCATCTCCCCCCACCTCCGAGTATCCACATCTGTTGCACACAGTTATGGCTGGGGTGTAGCTCCAGTAAACGAGCTCCGTTCTCATGAGTCTCTTTGTGAGCTTTGCGAGGGCTTCCGGGTCGGGTTCCTCCCCGAGGGCGAGCTGGGCCATCTCCCCCCACCTCCCGTCGTTTTTGTTTTTATGAGTGGAGAGGTTTTAGTTACAATCCGTGTTTTCGGTTTAGTGTTCCTTTGGGCTATTTATAAATTTTTCGGTCCCATACCTTTTTAACCCGTCTCCCCAACGGGGGTCGGTGGTGAAGATGACCGACGTTAAAGCCGAGTGGGAGAAGGCTCTGAGCGAGAAGGACTGCGAAAGGCTCCTGGAGCTGTTTGACGATTACATAGAGGGCATCGAAGACGAGGAAAAGCTGAGGGGTGAGCTGAAGAGACTTGGGGAGGTCGTCCCGGACTGCGATGACCCCTACGACCTCGCCCACGAGATAGCCCACGTTTACGCCCACCTGGACGATTTGGAGGAAGGCATTGGCCTTTACAAACGGATACTCGAGCGTAAAAAGGACGATCCGGAGGAGCACGCGACCGCCCTCTACTACCTGGCCGATGCCTACGAGCACTTCGGCATGCCCGAGAAGGCGATAGAGACCTACGAGGACCTCCTCAAGCTTGAGGAGGAAGTTCTGAAGAACGAGAGGGAGATAGCATTGACCCTCGCGAACCTTGCGGTAAACTACGATGAGATCGGTGAGACGGAGAAGGCGATAGAGCTCATGGAGAAGGCCGGGGAGATCTTCGAGAGGCTCGGGGACGATAAGAACCGCCTCATAAGCCTCCTTGACCTGGCCCACTTTAAGTACGAGCTCGGGGACTACGACGCGGCCGGGAAGCTCATCGGGGAGGTCCTCAGGAACCCGAGGGACGACGAGATAGAGGTCAACGCGAAGCTCGTGGAGGCGGAGATATCCGCGGGTAAAGAGGACTACGGAAAGGCGTTCAGGGCCATGCGGGACGCCCTGCTGAAGGCGATAAACGTGAACGACGAGATTTTTGACCTCGTGTTCGAAACGCTCGTTGACTTCATAGAGGGACTCTTCAACGAAGGGGCCTACGAAACCGTGGCAGGGAACGTGGAGACCCTTGCGGAGCTCTTCGAGGACGATACTGCCTACTTCTTCAGGGCGATTGGAGAGCTGGCGCGCTGGAAGGGCGGGGATGAGGAAGCGAAGAAGCGCTTCGAAGAGCTCTACTCCAGGGTGGAGAACGAGGACCTCCGCTCGACCCTCGACGAGTGGAAGAGGCCGAAGCTGAGCCTTGAGCTGGGGCTTTGAGTCCATATCCTCTTCTGCCCTTTTATCGTGTGAGCCTTTAGGAGCATTGCAATGAAACTATGAAGCCGCGTTCGGGGGCATATAGAGAAAAGGGACGAGGATTCAGATCCTCGAAACGGTCTCAACTTCCGCGCTCTCGACGTTCTCAACTTCCCTGAAGAGCTCGGCGACCTCGTCGTAGGAGTAGCCCTCTTCGTCCCTTCCGAGGACGTAGAACTTGAGGGCGACGAGACCGAAGGCTATGGGCTCGCGCTCGACCTTGGCGAGGCCGAACTTCTCGGGTATAACCGCCTTGAGTTTCTCCTCGAGCTCGTCGAGGTTCACGTCCGGATCGGTCGGCATGACCTTTATAACGCCAACGAGGTTGAAATCCGCCATTTTTTATCACCTCTTCAGTTCACGGCCCCTCCCAGCCGCACTTGGGGCACTTGTAGGGGACGCTCAAAACCCTGCAGGACTCGCAGCGCCAGATTATCGCCTCGCCACAGTTCGGGCAGACGAAGTGAGTGGCGTGCTCCCTTGGGGTTATCTCCTTTCCACATGACGTGCATACGGGTACCTCGAACTTGGGTTCCACTGCGAACACCTCCGAGAAAGGTGGTTTTTAATCACTGGTGGGCATTGGACGGGCCATTTATAAATCTTTCCCCGCGGGGCTTTTGGGAAATGCAATAACAAACTAAACGTTGATCCACGCTAAAACATCGAACTTTAAAACCGCACGCAAATTTTTCCGTCAACGCTTTTCAAAAGGGTTGTAATCAGCCTTTTACGAAAAGACTGGCGAAAAAAGCCCTTTCTCATAAAAGGCTGGGATGAGAGCGTGCACTCTAAAAGTTGGAGAATCAAAGAGGGATTAGCATTAAGACCAATCCCTGAACAGGTTTCACTTTTTATTCTGGCGTTCTCCGAACGCCTTGTGGGAGTGAAACCATACAAAACGGGCCGATTAAAAGCAATCCAACTTGATAGCTGGCGTCTCTGAGAAGCACCTGAACTTCCGCCAGCGCTTGCGAAGCAAGGGCTGAAGGCTGGCGAAAAAAATCGTGATTCCTTTTAACTGCCCTCCCGTGAGTGTTTGCACCCTCAAACGGCCATTGAACTCCGAATTCGAGATTAAAAGGGCAAATTCAAGGGGTTTAGGATTCTCCCGCGCTCCGAAGGAGCGCCATCCAAAAGCAAACCCGCCACCAGTAACACGTTAACGGCGAATTCCAAACTCAAAAACTTCTTTACAATGCAAACACATCACAACCATCCTAAAAGGAGCCACGCCTATTTCCGCCAGCGCTTTGCGGAGCAAAGGGCTGAAGGATGTTCGAACAAGGATGAGAAGGGCGCTTTACGAAACAAGAACCTGTTCCGGGGGTGTGGGGGCGGAGCCCCCTTGTCTTTCGTTATGGCGGGCCGGACGGGATTCGAACCCGCGGCCACGGGGTTAAAAGCCCCGCGCTCTAACCAGGCTGAGCTACCGGCCCATGTCACATGGGGATTCCGGAGGGATTTTATAAGCTTTACCCTAATCCCTAACCGCGGGTTGCGAAAACTACTTAAACATTTTTGGGTAGCCTAATAAGGTGAGACCGTTGAATGTAAGCAAGAGGGAAGAGGAGTACCTCGAGGCCATGTACATCCTCCACAAGAACAAGGGGGTTATCCGAGTTAAGGACATTGCCAGGATGATGAGGGTAAAACCCCCGAGCGTTGTGGACGCACTGAAAAAGCTCAGCGAGAAGGGGCTCATCGAGTACGAGAAGTACGACAGGATCCTTCTCACGAACGAGGGCCGGCGTATAGCCGAGGACACCTACTCAAAGCACCTTCTCCTCACTCAGTTCTTCACGGACATACTCGGTATTCCGCGGGAGACGGCTGAGAGGGACGCCTGCCAGTTCGAGCACTACGTCAGCGGGATAACCGTCAAAAGGATAAGGGAGTTCGCGCAGTTCATCCAGGAGGAGTGCCCCTACGTGCTCAAGCAGTTCCTCAAGGAGAAGCTGGTCGAGAAAGAAGAACCTGAGTGATTCCTCCGCCTGTTACATCTTTTTACCAGCCGTCAAAGGAGCCCTCAAAGAATTTAAAAATCGGGCTCAAAAGAGCCCGCTGAGGTAGGCGAAGTAGGCCACGAATATGGCCGCGAGGACGTACATCAGCGGGTGAACCTCTTTTCCACGGCCGCTGAAGAGCTTGAGCAGGGTGTAGCTGATGAAGCCCGCGCCGATGCCATCCGCTATCGAGTAGGTGTAGGGTATCGTCACGAGCACGAGGAAGGCTGGAATGGCCTCGGTGTGGTCGCTGAAGTCGATCTCCCTGACCGCGCTCAGCATGTAGTAACCCACTACCACGAGGGCCGGGGCGGTGGCGAAGGCCGGTATCGCCTGGGCGAGAGGCGCTATAAAGAGGCCCACGCCGAGGAAGAGCAGGCCAGTGACGAGCGCAGTCATCCCGGTTCTTCCGCCCTCCTCTATGCCTGCGGCGCTCTCTATGTAGGTCGTAACGGTCGAGGTTCCGAGGATCGCGCCGACGGTCGTGCCTATAGCGTCGGTTAGGAGCACCTTCTCGGCATCCGGAACCTTCCCGTCCCTCGTCAGAAAGCCGGCCTTTGCGCTCAGCCCGGTGACCGTTCCGAGGGTGTCGAAGAAGTCCACCATGAAGAAGGCGAAGACAACCCCTATCGCCCCTACGTTGAGGAGTCCCTTCAGGTCCATCTTCATGAAGGTGTAGCTCAAATTCGGTGTCGAGAGCAGGTGCTCCGGCCACGGGGCGGCGCCGGTTATCCAGCCGAGCACGGCGGTGGTAAGGATGGATACAAGCAGGGCCCCCTTGATGCGGAGGGATATCAAGACTGCCGCCAGGAACAGCCCGAAGAAGAAAAGGATTATCTCCTTGCTCGCCAGCGCGGTGCCGTTGAGGCCCGTGAACTGGAGAACCCCCGTTTCCGTGACCTTGGCCGTTAACAGGCCGACGTCGTTGAGCCCTATGAAGGTCAGGAAGAGGCCTATCCCCGCGCCCACCGCGTACTTCTGACTTAGCGGTATCGCGTGTATTATCGCGCTCCTCACCTTCGTAACGCTCAGGACGATGAAGATCAGGCCCTCAACGAAGACCGCCGCGAGGGCCACGCGCCAGTCGTAGCCCATGCCGAGTACCACGTTGTAGGCGAAGTAGGCGTTCAGCCCCATCCCTGGGGCGAGGGCGAAGGGCTTCTTGGCGTAGAGCCCCATGAGGAGAGTCGCGAAGCCCGCGGCCAGGGCCGTGACGGCAACGAGCGAGTTGAAGGCCTCCTTCCCCATGGCATCGCTGAGTATCGCGGGGTTCACGAAGAGGATGTAGGCCATCGTCATGAAGGTCGTTACCCCCGCGAGCACCTCGGTCCTCATATCCGTGCCGTACCTCTCAAACTCGAAGTAGTCCTCGAACCATCCCATGAGCCTCACCCCTTTGATTAACTGATTTTTGCTAATAACTTGGTTTTTTAAAGGTTTTTTTGATGGAAAAATGTTAAAACAGAGTTGAATCAAATCGGGTTGATTGGGTCCTCTGAGGGCACAGGGTGGATTGAAAAAACTAAATCCATCGAATGGATTTAACGACCTGGAAAACGGGCATCGGGCATAACGCGGGCCCGGAAGGAGGAAAACCGTCACTCCAGCACAGAGAAGCCCCTCACCTCAACGTCCACCCTCCCCGGGAGGTTCTCGACGTCGAAGGGTAGCTCGTTGAGAAAGCGCTCCGCTAAGATAACCTCCCCATCTATTCCGAGTTTCAACCTAATCCTGCCGGGCAGGAGTTCATAATCGAGAACCTCCGCGCTATCGCCCGGTTTTACGTGGACGCTCTCCGGTCGGAAGAAGACCCTGACCTTCCCCTCCCTCCCGACGTCGAAGCACAGTTTCCCGATGCGGGCCCTCCCGTTCTCCGCCTTGAGCTCCAGTATGTTGCTTAAACCCAGGAAGCGCGCCACGAACTCCGTCCTCGGATGGTAGTAGAGTTCCAGCGGCTTCCCGACTTGCTCCACCCTGCCGACGTTCATCACGGCTATCCTGTCGCTTATGGCCATGGCCTCCTCCTGGTCGTGGGTGACGTATATAGTCGTTATCCCGAGCTCGCGCTGTATCCTCCTTATCTCCCCCCTGAGCCGTTCCCGTATCTTTGCATCCAGGTTGCTCAGTGGCTCGTCGAGGAGGAGGAGGTCGGGCTCGACCACGAGGGCCCTCGCGAGGGCCACGCGCTGCTGCTGGCCGCCGCTCAGCTGTTCCGGATAGCGGTTCTCGAGGCCCTCCAGCCCGACGAGCTTGAGCGCCCGTCCCACCTTCCGCTTGATTTCTTCCTTCGGAAGCCCCTTCATCTCGAGGCCGAAGGCGACGTTCCTGAACACCGTCATGTGGGGGAACAGCGCGTAGTCCTGGAAGACTATGCCGATTCCGCGCTCGTAGGGGGCCAGGTCGTTTACGGGCCTCCCATCGAAGAGCACCTCCCCCCCGTCCGGTTTCTCGAATCCCGCGATTATCCTCAGCGTTGTCGTCTTTCCACATCCACTCGGCCCGAGGAGCGTGAGAAACTCGCCGTCCTTCACCCTCAGCTCATCTATCCTGAGCCGAAATTCATCCCATCCCTTCACGATGCCCCTCAGTTCCACGTTCACCATACTTCCTCACCGGCCTTCTCGATTATCAGGAAGGAGAGGGTTGAGAGCACCATCAGGAGAACCGCCAGGGCCGATGCGGGACCGAACTGCCTCGCCCCAAGGAACTTGTAAACCGCGACGGTCATGGTGGTGTACTCGGGTCTGGCCAGCATATATGTGGCCCCGAGCTCGGCTATGCTGATGGCGAAGGCGAAGATGGCCCCGACGATGACCCCGCCGACCGCCAGCGGGAGCTCGACCCTGAGGAACGCCCTCCACTCCCTCGCCCCCAAACTTAGGGCGGCCTCCCAGAGGTTGGGCCTTATCTTCTTCAGGGACGTCGAAACGGCCCTCAGGACGAAGGGGTAGGCTATGACGGTGTGCGCCGCGATCACTATCCAGACAGTGTAGTAGAGGCGCGTGGTGTGGAAGACCCTTATGTAGCCGAGGCCGAGGGTCACGGGCGAGCTCGCCAGGGGGAGCATGACGAGGACGTCGAAGAGCCTCCTCCCGCGGAAGTTCCAGCGATGGAGCGCGTAGGCTACCGGGAGCGCCACGAGAACCGAGAGGAAAACGGTCGCCAGCCCGAAGGTCAGGGAGTTTCTGATAACGTCGAGCGTTGTAGCCCCGAACATCGGGTTATAGCCCGAGGAGAACAGCCGCCTGTAGTTCTCAAGGCTCCATGAATCGTTGAAGCGCAGGGAATCGTAGAGGACGGCCAAAAGCGGCGACACTATGAAGACGAAGACGATGAGGGTGTAAACCGCGACGAAAAGCCCTTTGAGGCTCAACCAGTCACCCCTCGTGAAGCGAACCGGCTTCCTGAGTATCCTCTGCTCCTCGCGCCTGGCGTAGGCATCGAGGGCCTTAAGGTAGAGGTACATGAAGGCCATGCTCAGGGCTATCTGAATGATGGCCATGGCGGCACCCGTTCTGAAGTCCAGCAGAACCATTATCGAGGTGAAGATGTCCACCTCCATCGTGGCGTAGCGGTAGCCGCCGATTATGAGCGGGATCGAGAAGCTGAGGAAGCAGAAGACGAAGGTGAGCATCGCCGAGGCGAAGATAGCGGGAGAGATCATCGGCAGGGTAACCCTCCAGAATAGCCTCCACCCCCTCGCCCCCAGCGCCATGGCGGCCTCCTCGTAGTGCGGGTTTATCCTCTCCCAGAGAGCCGAGACCATGCGTACGACTATCGGGAAGTTGTAGAAGGCGTGGGCGAGGAGTATGCCCTTCCAGGAGTACAGGATCCCGGGGTCCCTTCCGAGAAGCCCCGTTACGAGCCCGCTCTTCCCGAAGAGGAGTATGAAACCCAGGGCCACCATCACGCTGGGCACGACGAAGGGAACCGTCAGGATGGCCTTCACCGTGTCCTTCCCCGGGAAGTTGTACTTCGCGAATATGTAAGCCCCGGGAAGGCCGAGGGCCAGCGTTAGGAGAGTCGAGGCTATGGCTTGGCCTATCGTGAAGAGGATCACCCGCCGGTGGTAGTCGTTCGAGAGGACGGAAGTGACGTGCCCGAGCGTGAAGCCGTTCTCCCAGAGCCCGGTTTTAAGAATGCTGACTAAGGGAACGTAGAAGAAGACCACCAGGAACGCCAGCGGGATCAGCAGGAGGAGTTTCGGGAGCCTCGAGCCCATGGTGATAACTCGGTTTTTGCCCTTTATAAGGGTTGATTGGCAAGGTCCTTAAACCCCGGCCGCGAACCTTCACCGGTGGTACCATGAAGGCCCCCGATCTCGGGATAAGGATGGGTCGTTACGGGCACGGGAAGAGGAACTCCATAGCAGATCTGGGCGTTAAAGTCGGCCACTCAACCATAATCGAGGGAGAGGACATCAGGACGGGCGTTACGCTCCTCCTGCCGCCGGTCAGGAACCCCTACGAGGAGAGACTCTTCGCGGGGGTCTACACCTTCAACGGCTTCTCCAAACCGATAGGCTTCGTCCAAATTGAGGAACTCGGCTACTTAGAGACACCCATAGCTTTGACGAGCACCCTCAACGGCTACCGCGTGGCGGATGCACTGGTGAGCCTCTGGGCCGGGGCGAACCCCGAAGCCATCTCGGTTAATCCTGTGGTGATGGAGTGCAACGACGGCTACCTAAACGACAACAAAAAACGGGCCGTGGGGGAAGAACACGTCTTCGAAGCCTTTAAAAATGCCTCACTCGACTTCGAGGAAGGTTCCGTGGGAGCGGGCACCGGAATGAGTGCCTTCGAGTTCAAGGGCGGGATCGGCTCGTCCTCGAGGGTCGTGGAGATAGGCGGTGAGGAGTACACGGTTGCCTCCCTCGTCCTCAGCAACTTCGGTAAGCGGGAGGATTTAATCGTAGCCGGTGTCCCTGTGGGGTGGGAGCTGAGGGACTACCCCGGAAGGGGGCTGGCGATGGGAGTTAGGGGGAGCGTATCCATCGTTGTGGCCACGGATGCTCCGCTGACCTCGAGACAACTAACGAGGCTCGCCAGGAGGGCCGTCCTCGGTCTCGCCAGAACGGGTTCCTACGGCCACAACGGGAGCGGGGACATAATCCTGGCCTTCTCGACGGCCCAGACGGTTCCAACAGGTAAGGAAGTCCAGGCCATCGGTTTTCTGCCCGATGACGCCCTCAACAGGCTATTCATAGCCGCGGTGGATTCCACGGAGGAAGCGATAGTAAACTCCCTCCTGCAGGCGAAGACGACGAGGGGAAGAAACGGCAGGGTGAGGTACGCCCTCCCCGTCGAGGAGACCCTCGAGATCCTTGGGCGTTACGGGCGGCTGAGCAAAGCTTGATCAGACCTTTACCTCCTCGTATTTTCTCTTCATCCTGAGCGCGTCCTCCTCGATGTTGGGGCTCTCGCTTATCAGTACCCCCCTGACCCTGAACTCCTTGAGGACCCTCATCAGGTCCTCCCAGTTCATGTCGCTCTCCCTGAGGGGCAGGTGGTTCCTCTCGCCCTTGGCGGTGTAGTTTATGCCGCTCATGTGGATGTGCATGTTGTCGAGGGCCTCCCGGCCGAGGCGGTCCTCCATGAAGCCCAGCATCTCACGCCACTCCTCAACGGTGTTGAACTTCCCGGCGTTCCTTGCGTGGCAGTGGGCGAAGTCTATCGTCGGCAGCACCATCTCGAGCTCCTCGCTGAGGTTGACGAGCTCCTTCAGGTCCCCGAACTGGGTCGGCTTCCCGGTTATCTCGGGCCTCACCCATATCTCGATGCCCCTGTCCTGAAGGGTCTTGATGACTTCCTTGAGCTCGTTTTTTATCCTCCCGTAGACCTTCGCCGGGTTCTGCTTCAGGTAGTAACCCGCGTGAAAGACGACGCTCCAGCCGCCGGCTTGATAAAGCCGCTCGGCGCTCTGGATTATCCGCCTTTTGCTCGCCTCGACCTTGGCCTTCTCGGCCGCGTTGAGGTTGATGTAGTAGGGGGCGTGGGCCGTTAGCACGACGTCGTTCTTTTTGGCGACGTACTTCACCTTCTTCGCGAGTTCCGGCTTCATGTTGACGCCCCTGACGAACTCGAGCTCCATGGCATCTAACCCCAGCTTTCTAACCTGCAGTATGCCGTCTATCGTTGAGCGCCTCGGTGTCGAGAGGGGTATGCCGGCGGTTCCGAAGCGGAGTCTATCGATCTTGAACATCCTGACCACCGAAAGAATTAGGGAAACCTAACTCATAAACCTATCGCTCGATCCTCTCCCCGAGTATCTCCTCGAGTTTCCTCAGGCTCTCGTTTAGTTCCCTCTCGAGGTGCTCCAGCCTGTTCCTTAGCTTTTGTATCTCCGCTTCCTTTTCCTCGATGAGGCGCTCGAGCTCCCATACCTCCTTCTTTTTCTCCTCCCCGCCGGCCAGAATCTCGTCCCTTTTTCTCTCGAGCTCTAAAAGCCCTTCCTTCTCCCGGGCGATGGCCTCGGATCTCTCTTTGAGGTTTTCCATCAGCCATCTGGCGGTTTTTCTGTACTTGCCCTCCAGTCTTGGATGTACCTTCTGGAGGAGGGTGAGGAACTCGTCTGGCTTTCTGAGGGCAACTCCGCTGTCCTCTATCAGCTCCCGTGCGATGGGTTCGTGGAGGCGCATCCTCTTTATCGGTTTCTGGAGTTTTGAGGCCTTCGAGCGAACCTCCATCTCGGCACTCCTTATCGATGAGGAAAGGCTTTTTATCTCCTCCTCGAGCTCCCTGAGTTTGTTTCTGGCGTAGAACTCTTTGAGTTTCTCCTCTTTACTCCGCATCTCCTTCAGAAGCTTCCTCTTTTCTTCCTCGAGCCTGAAGATGCTCTTTCGGGTTTCCCTCTCCTCCTCGATGAGCTCCCTCAGACGAAGGTCCGGCAGTCCCTTTTTGCTCAGCTCATTGTAGTACTCCAAGTACTCCTCGTTCAGCTCCTTGAGCAGGCGGTTAATTGCGTAGACATCCTTCTCGAAGAGTATGAGCAGGTACCTCCCGTGTCCCACGTGGAGCTTGGCCAGATCGGGGAGGCGCTTTCCGAGGTCGTCCATGTCCCCTATGCCCCTCAGCGCGTTCCTCAGTGCGGTGACGTAGTTCTTCCTCTCGGCCGCGACCATCTTTCGGAGGTTCTCGTCGACCTTCTTGGGGATCTCCTTTCTCTCCAGCTCCTCTATACTCTTCAGAATCTGCTTTATCTTCTTCTCCAGGCGTTTGTTGTAACGCTTCCTTGCCTTCTCGACCTCTTTCTCGGCCTTCTTTCGCCTCTTCTCATACTCCTCGAGTGCTCGTTCCAGCCTCAACGCTCATCCATCCCCTTACCTTTCCCCTCATGTACACTCCAACGAGAATCGCCACGGCCACATCGATAATGGCGGCGATGAGTTTCGCGAAGACGTCTATGTTGGATATCGTTAGTATGGCCATAGCGTACCTCGTCGTCAGGTCTATCGTTATCCAGAGAGCCGGCATAAGGAGTAAGGCCGAAACCTGGTACCATATGTGGTGATCCTTCCGTAGGTAGGACTGTATGATCTTTCCGGCTATCATAGTGGATATTCCTGTTATAAGCGGTGCCCCTATGGCGTTCAGGTAAATAAGGATCGCCAGCAACTGTGTTCCCGGATAGCCGCCGATTAACTGCCTTGAGTACTCCTCAAGCCGGAAGTAGGCGTTTATGGAACCGCCCACGATTATCAAAATCCCGGCGGCCACCGAGATCACGAACACGAACTGCTTCGTGAGGGTCTCCCTGAAGTTGAACCGGAAGCCCTTAGTGAAGAAATAGCCACCCGTCAGGAGGAGTATCGTCCCGGTTATCGTGGCCGAGACTATCTTAACGCTGTTAGGGTACCAGACGCCTATGAGCCTCGCTATCCCGTAGAGCAGGAGTATCATCCCCGGGATCCCGAGGACCACCTTTGCCACCTCGGGATCGCTTAGTATCTCCCTTGTGTAGCGGTAGAGGATGTAGTAGGTCGTCTCTATGCCCTCGCTCTGCTTGACGACGACGCGGTGGGAGCTTATAATCGGGACCTTCGAGGTGATTATCGGGAATATCTGCTCGTCCTCCGCCCCGTCCGTGACGGGTATCACCCCATCGGCCGGGAACCCCTTCAGAACCTCGTCCAGCTGTCGCGCCAGCTCCACATCGCTCTTGACGCCCACCTTGGGGTGACCCGTTATGAGGGCCACCTCGACCTCATCGAACTCCCCTCTCTCCTTCAGCTCGTCGTGGAGTTTAACGGCCGCGTAGACCACGTTGGCGTCGCTGTCCTCCGGATCGGCCAGGCTGAGCTTCAGGGCCGCGTCTATGCACGCCTCCCTTCCGACGACGGGACCCTCAACGCCCGCCTTCTTCCCGAAGTCGTCATCACGGTCTATCGCTAAGATCAGGGCCTTAATCTCAACCACCCCGGACCTTCTCCATCACGGATTTTACCTTGTCTTCCATCTTCCTCTCCCTATCGCGCCTGTCGTCGATTCTAACCGTCGTCGAGACCCTCTCTGCACCGAGTTTGAACATCAGCTCGTGTGCCTCCTCTATGATGGCGAACGCGTCCCCAACAGTTGGAACCTCCATCACGGTTGACATCGGCGTCAGTTGGTATTTAACACCTTTTTTATCTAAAAGCTTTACTACCTCGGCAACGTACCGGCTGATGCTCCTCTCGCCGAGGGGGACGATGATGAACTCCACTATCACCATCTTCGACACCCGACTTAACTTTTTTCGGCAATCTTTTAAGCCTTACGGGAAAGGTAAATAACGGTGCTCCAACATAGGGATTGGGGGTGAGGATAATGTACAGAATCCGGGACGAGTGGGGTGAATTCCTGGTGAGGCTCGCGAGGAGGGCCGTGGAGGAGTACGTGAGGAACGGAAGGACCATAAAACCGCCCGGGGACACCCCTCCGGAGCTATGGGAAAAGATGGGCGTTTTCGTGACCCTCAACAGACGGCACGCTCCCCCTCAGGCCGCGCTCAGGGGATGCATAGGCTTTCCCCTGCCGATATACCCTCTGGTCGAGGCAACCATAAAGGCGGCCATCTACGCGGCCGTCGACGACCCGCGCTTTCCCCCCGTCAGGGAGAGCGAACTGGACGACCTCGTCGTCGAGGTGAGCGTTCTGACTCCCCCCGAATTGATAGAGGGGCCGCCGGCGGAGAGGCCGGGGAAGATAAAGGTCGGGAGGGACGGTCTCATAGTCGAGAAGGGCATATACTCCGGCCTGCTCCTTCCCCAGGTGCCCGTGGAGTGGGGCTGGGACGAGGAGGAGTTCCTGGCCCAGACCTGCTGGAAGGCCGGGCTTCCCCCGGACTGCTGGCTCGACGAGGACACGAGGGTTTACCGTTTCGCCGCGGAGGTCTTCGAGGAGGAGAAACCCTGGGGGCCCGTGAGGAGAAAACCCATTGTTTAGCCTTTTTTAAGCCTTCCTAAGTTTCGCAATGAAAAAGCCGTTGCAGTCGTGCCTGTGCGTCCACGTCCTGAAGACCCAATCACCGATCTCCAGGAAACCCCTGTCGCCCCACCCGAAGTCGTGCTTTACCAGTTCTAACCCGACCTTCTCAAGCGCGAAGAGGACGTTCTCCTCGTCCTCGTCTATCCTGATGGAGCACGTCGAGTAGGTCATCTCCCCGCCATCCCGGAGGTTCTCGTACGCGTTGCGGAGCATGTTGCGCTGAACGCTTATTATCTTCCGGATCTTATCCTCGTTGAAGCGCCACTTCACCTCAGGGAACTGGCGGTAGGTTCCGGAGCTCGAGCACGGCGCGTCGAGGATTACTCTATCGAACCCCTCTCCGTCCCTGAAGCTCTGCCCGTCTGCGTGGACGAGTTTAACGTTTTCGATACCCAGGAGCTTCATCTTCTCCCTCATGCGCATCAACCTGTCGTAGGAGTAATCGACCGCCACTATCTCTCCCCTGTTCTCCATCAGCGCCGCCGCGTGGAACGTCTTGCTCCCCGGGGCCGCGGCTAAGTCCAGAACCCTCTCGCCCGGCTCGGGATTCAAAACGTGGGCAACGTAGGCGCTCGCCAGGTCCTGGATGACGAACTTTCCCTCTCTGTACCATTCGAGCCTCGTCACCGGTTTTCTGTACTCGAGGACCTTGAGGACATCGGGAACAGGAGTTAGGGCTGTCCTCACGCCGTTCTCCTCGAGGTAGTCCCTCAGCGAGTCGACGTCGGTCTTGAGGGTGTTCGCCCTCACGTAATAACGCTGGGGCCTGTTGTTGCTCAGGAGGAGCTTTACCGCCTCGTCGTAGCCGAGCAGGTCGATAGCGTACTCAACGTACCACCTCGGGTGAGAGAAGCGGACGCTCAACCACCCGATCCTGTCCCTCTCCTTGAGTTTCTTGAGGGCCCTTTCAACGTCGAATCCCTCGATAGAACGCATGAGGGCGTTGACGAAGCGGGCCCGGGAGAGGTCGAAGCGCTCCTTCACGACGCGTATTATCGAGTCCGTGGCCACCGCGGGGGGCACCTTTCTGAAGTGGATCTCGAAGGTTCCTATCCTGAGGAGGTTCGCCAGGTAGGGGTCGAGGTCCTCAACGGTGGAGCCCCTGAGGATGGAGTTTATTATGAAGTCTATTTTTCCCCTCCACTTCTCTATCTCGAAGACGTATGCATGGGCCAGCCCTCGAGCCTTTTCCCTGTCATTCCCGGCCACCTTTCTAAAAACCCGCTCGAGGGCGTGCTTCGACGACAGCTCGCGCTCCTCAACGAGGCTCAGCGCGTCGGCGACTATCTCCTGAAGGCTCACCCTGTAAAACAGCTCCATGAGAGGGGCTCTGCAGGAGAGCTTAAAAATGTGATGATTATCGGTGGATGTTAAGCTGGGTGAGAGTGTAACTTTCATGTTCTCTTTTGTTCAATCTAAGGAGATGAACGTCATGAAGTGGAAAGGATTGCTGGCGGTCCTGCTTGGAATCGGATTGGCGGGGTACTACTTCAAGTCCCCCGGCCGGTGGAAACTGTACCTCGGGATCCTGATCCTTGCGGTGTTCCTTCCCCTGCTTGCCCTGCTGGACTCCCTGTACTGGGTCCATAAGGAGTTCTCCCTGTTCGGAACGCTACTCCTCGCCGCGATTCCGGTATATTACCTTGGGTTCCTTCTAAGGCGTGCGAGAAAACCCTTGGTGGTTGTGCTGTTTTCCGTCATTTCCCTTGTCCCACTTCCCTTTGCCGTCATGGTGCCGTCCATCCATCCACGGTACGGCTTATCTAACCCATTCCAGAAACAGCCTTGAGTTCAACGTGGTTTCAAAGCTCGACGGGACCTGCGAGGTCTGTGTAAACCCGATGAACTCCACGGTATCTCCCTCATGCCTTAAGAAACATGTTACTCAGGGTAACAACACATTTGGATTTACTCTACTCCCCGCGCGGGACAGCAAGAGGCTTTTCTTGGAATACAAAGTTTCCTGCAACTTCAGGTACCGCCTAAGCCCAATCTCCACCATTCAGGACGCAATTTTAGCCCCGAATATAAAATGGAAAGATAAGTGAAATCACTGGAGACCCACGAACACCGCTGACATGAGGAGGTCGCGGGAAGATTACGAAGTCCTGATCGTTGCTCTTTTTCTCTTTCCTTTCCTGAACCCAACGGCGAAGTTTATTAGTCTCAAGCTCGATAATCCAACGGTGGTAACATGATCCTGGACGCTGACTACATCACCGAAGATGGGAAGCCCGTCGTGAGGATATTCAGGAAGGAGAAGGGCGAGTTCAGAATCGACTACGACAGGGACTTCGAGCCCTACATCTACGCCCTCCTGAAGGACGATTCGGCCATCGAGGAGGTGAAGAGGATAACCGTTGAGCGCCACGGGAAGGCCGTCAGGGTTAAGCGGGTGGAGAAGGTCGAAAAGAAGTTCCTCAACAGGCCGATAGAGGTCTGGAAGCTCTACTTCAATCACCCGCAGGACGTTCCGGCGATAAGGGACGAGATAAGGAAGCATCCGGCCGTCGTTGATATCTACGAGTACGACATCCCCTTCGCCAAGCGCTACCTCATCGATAAGGGGCTCGTCCCGATGGAGGGGGAGGAGGAGCTCAAACTGATGGCCTTCGACATCGAGACCCTCTACCACGAGGGAGACGAGTTCGGGGAGGGGCCGATCCTGATGATAAGCTACGCCGACGGGGACGGGGCGAGGGTCATAACCTGGAAGAAGATCGACCTCCCCTACGTCGACGTCGTCTCGACCGAGAAGGAGATGATAAAGCGCTTCCTCCAGGTGGTGAAGGAGAAGGACCCGGACGTGCTCGTAACTTACAACGGCGACAACTTCGACTTCGCCTACCTGAAGAGACGCTCCGAGGAGCTTGGATTGAAGTTCATCCTCGGGAGGGACGGGAGCGAGCCCAAGATCCAGCGCATGGGCGACCGCTTCGCCGTCGAGGTGAAGGGGAGGATACACTTCGACCTCTACCCGGTGATAAGGCGCACCGTGAACCTGCCGACCTACACGCTCGAGGCGGTCTACGAGGCCATCTTCGGGAGGCCAAAGGAGAAGGTCTACGCCGGGGAGATAGTGGAGGCCTGGGAAACCGGCGAGGGTCTTGAGAGGGTTGCCCGCTACTCCATGGAGGACGCAAAGGTTACCTTCGAGCTCGGGAGGGAGTTCTTCCCGATGGAGGCCCAGCTCTCGAGGCTCATCGGCCAGGGTCTCTGGGACGTCTCCCGCTCGAGCACCGGCAACCTGGTCGAGTGGTTCCTCCTGAGGAAGGCCTACGAGAGGAACGAACTGGCCCCGAACAAGCCGAGCGGCCGGGAAGTGGAGATCAGGAGGCGTGGCTACGCCGGTGGTTACGTTAAGGAGCCGGAGAGGGGTTTATGGGAGAACATCGTGTACCTCGACTTTCGCTCTCTTTACCCCTCCATCATCATAACCCACAACGTCTCGCCCGATACCCTAAACAGGGAGGGCTGTGAGAACTACGACGTCGCCCCCCAGGTGGGGCATAAGTTCTGCAAAGATTTTCCGGGCTTCATCCCGAGCCTGCTCGGAGGCCTGCTTGAGGAGAGGCAGAAGATAAAGCGGAGGATGAAGGCCTCTGTGGATCCCGTTGAGCGGAAGCTCCTCGATTACAGGCAGAGGGCCATCAAGATACTGGCCAACAGCTTCTACGGATACTACGGCTACGCGAGGGCGAGGTGGTACTGCAGGGAGTGCGCGGAGAGCGTTACCGCCTGGGGCAGGGAGTACATCGATAGGGTCATCAGGGAGCTCGAGGAGAAGTTCGGCTTCAAGGTGCTCTACGCGGACACGGACGGACTGCACGCCACGATCCCCGGGGCGGACGCCGGGACCGTCAAGGAGAGGGCGAGGGGGTTCCTGAGATACATCAACCCCAAGCTCCCCGGCCTCCTGGAGCTCGAGTACGAGGGGTTCTACCTGAGGGGTTTCTTCGTGACGAAGAAGAAGTACGCGGTCATAGACGAGGAGGGCAAGATAACCACGCGCGGCCTCGAGATAGTCAGGCGGGACTGGAGCGAGGTGGCCAAGGAGACGCAGGCGAGGGTCCTGGAGGCGATACTGAGGCACGGTGACGTCGAGGAGGCCGTTAGAATCGTCAGGGAGGTAACCGAAAAGCTGAGCAAGTACGAGGTTCCGCCGGAGAAACTGGTGATCCACGAGCAGATAACGAGGGATTTGAGGGACTACAAAGCCACGGGACCGCACGTGGCGGTGGCGAAGCGCCTGGCCGGGAGGGGGGTAAGGATACGCCCCGGGACGGTGATAAGCTACATCGTCCTCAAGGGCTCCGGAAGGATAGGGGACAGGGCGATTCCCTTCGACGAGTTCGACCCGACTAAGCACAGGTACGACGCCGACTACTACATCGAGAACCAGGTTCTGCCAGCCGTCGAGAGGATCCTGAAGGCCTTCGGC
The DNA here is from genome assembly GCF_002214365.1 of Thermococcus celer Vu 13 = JCM 8558. NCBI lineage: Archaea > Methanobacteriati > Methanobacteriota > Thermococci > Thermococcales > Thermococcaceae > Thermococcus > Thermococcus celer. Next base: position 202,782 of record NZ_CP014854.1, on the reverse strand, counting down.
TACCGCAAGGAGGACCTGAAATACCAGAAGACGAGGCAGGTGGGCCTGGGTGCGTGGCTCAACGCGGGGAAGGGGTGAAGGATCATTTTCTCCTCTCTGGATGACTTTTGCGGCTATCGCTAAGCCCATGGGGGTTGGCAGGTACCAGAGGAGGACGATGGGGAGGAATATCGGGACACCTACGTCCCCGCTGGTGATTCCCCTAAGAAAAACGTCCGGGAACTTGAAGATCGCCTCCGTTAGGAAGTAGGCGAAGGCGAAAGGCAAGCTTTAGCAAGAGTACTGGAATGAGATGCTCATTGAGACTCTCATCACGCCTTATCATTGGAAGAGTGTCCCTCACCGGTTTTATTTTGGGCTCATAGAGTTAAATGCTTCCCTCCACCCTCTCCAGCACCTCCAAAATCCCCTCCACGGATGGGACCTCGAAGCCGCGCTCGTGGATCCTCCTTACCTTCTCGGCCCCGGGGTTTATCCAGACGGCCCACATTCCCGCCTTCAGCGCCCCCTCGAAGTCCTCCGCGTAGGTGTCCCCGATATGGATGGCCTCGTCCGGTTCGACCCTGAAGGTCTCCATCGGTTTCCCGAACATCTCGGGCATCGGTTTAAAGGCCCCGACCTCGTCGGCGAAGAACGTTCTGTCGATGTAATCCATCAGGCCGAGCCTCTCGAGGAGGAGCCGCGTGTAGGATCCGGGCCAGAACATCACGTTGCCCGTGACAGTGACCTTCATACCTTTCTTTCTGACGCCCTCGAGGGCTTCTCTCGCCCCGGGAAGGACCATCTCCTCGTCAACCCCCAGGACTGCCCTCGCGGCGGCCCGCCTGACGAGCTCAACGTCGATTCCCAGAAGTTCCGCCAGCATTCCCTGGCTCTCCTCGAGGACCCTCTCCGGATCCCCCTGAGTTCTGGCCCTCATGCGTTTTATCCTCTCGCGGGTCAACAGCATCCCCTCAACGACGTCCACTATACAGGCCCCCATCAGTTTGCTCAGCTCCACGGCCATGGCGTCGAGCATGGCGTTGATGTCGAGGAGTGTGTTCCAGACGTCGAACGAGACGAGCCTCACTCCACCACCCCCTTCTCAAGGATAAATCTGGAAAATAGAACTCACCTCCTTTTCTCCCAACCCGCGAGGTACATCAGGCCCTCCATGAGACCCGCCTCCCTCAGGACGGCCTTCAGGTTCCTGAAGCGGGAGCGCATAACGAAGAGCTCGTAGAAGCCCTCCAGGTTCCCCCAGTGACCGTAGGCAGAGAGCGCGAGGTACATGACCTCCTTGGGCTTCAGCTTCCTCCCGAGGCTCCCGTTGAGCGCCTCCAGCCCGGGCCTTACCCTCTCAAGGAGCCCCTCCTTAGCTATGAGGTGGAGCATCAGGTCCTCGACGGTGGGCTTCTTCCAGTCTATGATCTCATCCCTGAAGGGCAGGCCTATCACCAGCGGAACCACCTCGGTTCTCCCAACGAGGTAGCCGTGGGGCGTCTTCTTTGTTTTAAAGCCCGAGAGCTTTCCGGTTATCGAGGAGAGCGCGCTCTCCCTGTCCTCGTCGATGTCCACCGCGGCCCCGATTCTATCGACGGCGAAGTCAAAGACCTCCATCGCCCTGAGGAAGTTCCCGAGGTTCCTTATCACCCCGGAGTTGCCCTCGCTCGGGATCACGGCGAGGTGGTAACCGTCATCTCTCCTCAGCAGGTCGAAGTTGTCGCGCTCGAAGACCCTCTCGATGAACCTCAGGTTAAACGGCGCTTCCCTGCTCTCCCTGAACTCGAAGAGCTTCTTAAAGACCGCCTTGAAGAACTTGGCGTCGGTTTTACCCTCGACGAATAGAACGCCCGTCTTCGCCTCCTCACCCGAGAAGCCGCCGCGGACGTCGAAGTCGAGGTACTTCCTGAGTTCGTAGGCCTCCCTGAGGGTGAGGCCCTTTCCCGTGTCAGAGTATATTAGAACGTTCTCCTCGCCCCTCCAGAACCTCCGGGCGATCAAATCTATGAGCTCGAGGCTCGAGGTGACGACGGTCTCGTCCCCCCTTAGGGAGTCCACGAAAGCCACAAGCTCGTCGCGGTTTTTTCGATATTCCGGGAAGAGGAAGGTCTTCTCATCAACAAAGGCCTCGAATCTATCGCCCGTTACTATCCTCATTCACCTCACCATGTCAACCGTTATCGCGCCTATCACGGCGAAGGTGCTTATGAGTACGGTGGCGTTGAAATACTGACCCACCGTGAAATCCGCCAGTCCGTTTATCCCGTACAGGTATATCAACCCCGCCGATATCATGTAGGCTATGACGATAACCGTAAGGAGCCTCTTAGGGATGTGGAACAATTCCTCTTTCTTCAGGTTTCCTATCCTCGATTTGACGATGAACAGGTAGGCTATACCGAGGGTCATCAGGAGTATGAGGATGGAGCGCTCAACCGATGTGTCCTTGGCTATCTCCCATAGTTCCGACGTAAACACGAAGGGTAAGGCAAAGGTAACCGCCCCTATTGCTTCCTGGGCTATATCGTCCCATCCGAGCCTGTCCGGGGTCTTCCTTTCCTCCGTCTCCCTTCTCAGCTCCTCAATGCTTGAATAGATTTCTTTGAGTTGCTCCTCCATTTTGGTTCGCCCTTCGTCTTCAATCCGGTGCTCAGGTTCGGGGTTCATCATCCGGTCAGCATTGGATTCACTCATCATCGCGGAAATAACTTCCGGGGAAAGGTTATAAAGGTTGAGATGCACTTTAAATCGGTGATAAACGATGAGAAAGGCTTTAGTTTCCTTCGTGGGCCTGGTGGTTCTGGGCCTGCTCCTTGCGCCGATCAACGCCGCCGTTACGGGAATCAACTCCTCCAACACGGTGATCGTGCTACCCACCACCAAGATAGTGAACGGGGTTCCTCTTCACATCGGCGAAGACGCCATAAGCGGTTCGAGGCTCGGTGCCTTCCTCGTTCTCCGCGGTATTTCCCAGGGAACGTACACGAAAACCGTCTTCGTACCCGTGGAATACCACAGCGTTCTTATAGCCGATGAAAACCAGACCTACAAGCTCAATTCCCGTGACATGCCCGACGTCGGCCTCAACGTCAGTGAGGAGCCGGTTGGAAAGGGTATAGTCATCCAGGTCAACTTCTCGCGCGTAGATTTTAACTCCACCAAAAAGGCCGCCGAGTTCAAGGATAGGAGCGTGGAGATAGTATTCAACGAGAACACAACTCCCCTGGACATCGGGGGTAACTACAAGGTTGTCTCCACCACGGTTAACGGCAAGGACACGATGTACTTCTACTCGGCCCTGAACGTGAGCGGGGTCTCGAGTTCCCTCGGTGATACCCTCAGCGTTGGCGCCTGGAGCATAAAGTTCGTTGACATAAACGTTAACCAGGAGGAGATGCTCGTTGACCTGACCTACCCGAGCGGCCTTCTGAAGCAGAAGACCATGGAGAAGAATTCCTATTATATCATGTACGTCGATGCCAACGGCAACGAGGACTTCGAACCCTTCAGTACGTACCCGGAGAGCAGGATAAACGAACTCCTCGAAAGCGGCGTCAGGAACCTGTTCGTCTTCACCCCGACTGGCTTTTTCGTCGGCATCGGGGGCACCAAGAGCGTTATCTACGACTACCAGTACTACGAGAAGGTCAAGCAGTACGGGGACGGCGACGTTTACAGCGGGCAGTGGGTCTGGGACATCGACCCCGCCAACAACCTGTACGTGCTCTACCTCCACGTTAACGAGAGTGCCGGGTTCAAGCGGGTCTTCGCCGGTGAAGGTTCGTCGGTAAAACTGCCCACGGACTGGGGACTTGAGTTAAGACCCCTCTTCACGAAGAACGATAAGGGCGAGGTAACGGGCGTTGAGGGCTATCGCTTCGTCCGCGTTACGTCCGTTAAAAAGACCGTGTCCGTAGTCGCACCCAAGATAGAGGCCACGGATGACGTCTATAAGTTCATAATCAACGACACCGAGCTCACGAGCCTTCCCTCGGATAAGAACGTCATAATAGTCGGCGGCTGGGTCAGCAACAAGGCCTGGGCCCTTCTGGAGCAGGTCTACGGGAATGAGACCATCAACTCCATTAAGGACGAAGTTATGAAGAAGGGCTACGTGGTAAAGGAGCTCAACAATCCGCACAACTCCAGGTATAAGGTCATTATCCTCGCGGGGAAGACCCACGAAGAGACCGCCATCGCAGTGGAGGAGTTCATGAGAGGAATGTGAAAAGAAAACCCTCTACTTATTTTATCTCCCTTCCGATTCTACGCCCTTAATTTTATCCATCGAACGTACCTTCGATTTGAACATTTGGATAATTACCAATTTTTTAATAAATTTTTCGGTTCTGGAATCGCGCCCATAAACCTGAAAACCATCAGGATGTAACACAACCCGGTGCCCGGGTGGTTTAACGGGTTGCATAGGAGATCATGGACACAGTGCACTCGTTTGTTTTGGGAACGGGGTTTATACCGTCGCATCCGCCCTCGGCCGTATCTTTTATAACTTCGGTGAAGGGAGAAAGGTTATAAGTCTCTGACCGTCTAAGGTTCCGCGGTGAGAAACCTTTCTGGGGTGTGATGTTCATGGTGGTTAAAGAGTGTCCCGAGTGCGGTGGAACCGGGAAGGTCAAGGCGGGCGAGAAGGAATGCCCTGTGTGCGGGGGCTGGGGTTACGTTCCCGCTGATTTCAAAGTCGGCGAGAAGCTCAAGGGTTACCGGAACCTCGATTACTTCGGCGTTGAGGACGAGGTTGACGAGATACCCTGTCCCGAGTGCCACGGCAAGGGAACCGTTCCCGTTTACGACACATGCCCGACTTGCGGTGGAACCGGGAGAGTTCTGGCCTGCGACATCTGCGGCAAGGTTAAGGGGCCCTGGGAGCCGGGCATGGAGACCACGTGGGTCTGCCCGGACTGCATGAGGAAGTACAAGGTGGTTTACGTTCTCGACAAGACCTGCGACGTCGAGGACATAGAGGTGGGCAACGTCTACAAAGGAACCATCGACAGGGTGGAGCGCTTCGGCGTCTTCGTTAAACTGAACCCGCACGTTAGGGGCCTGATACGGAAGAAGGACCTCCTCGGCGGCAGGAAGTACAAGCCCGGTGAGGAGATACTCGTCCAGGTTCTCGATGTGAAGCCCGATAGGGGTGAGGTTGACCTCATCGAGTCGGCCCTCAGGAACTACAAGGAGGTAACCGTCAGGAAGGAGCTCCCGGTAACGCTCATCCAGGATCTGAGCAAGGACATGGCGGGAGAAACCGTCAAACTCCGCGGCAAGGTCACCCAGATACAGGTCACTGGCGGGCCGACAGTCTTCACGATAACCGACGGGACGGGAATAACCTGGGCGGCCGCCTTCGAGGCCCCGGGGGTGAGGGCCTACCCGAAGATAAACGTCGGCGACGTCGTCGAGGTCATCGGGAAGGTGGCCTTCCACTCGGGCGAGATACAGATAGAGACCAGTGACATTACGAGGCTCTGGGGGCCGGAGGCGGCGGAGGTCAAGAAGCGCATAGAGGAGGAACTCGACAGGCGCGCGCAGCCGGAGGACGTCGGTTTCCTCGTTCAGAGCGAGGTCCTCGAGAAGCTCAAGCCCAGGATAATGAAGGCGGCGTTCATGATACGCAGGGCGATATACGAGGGCAGGCCCATCCTGCTGAGGCACCACGCGGACACCGACGGCTACACCTCCGGTCTGGCCCTCGAGTACGCGATAGTCCCTCTCATAGAGGAGGTCTCACCAGATTCCGGTGCGAGATGGAAGCTCTTCAAGAGGAGGCCGAGCAGGGCGCCCTTCTACGAGCTGGAGGACGTGCTCAAGGACATAATCTTCATGATAGAGGACCACGAGAAGTTCGGCGACCCGCTACCTCTCCTCGTCATAGTGGACAACGGGGGAACGAGCGAGGACATTCCGGCGTACAGGCGCATAAGGGCCTACGGCGTTCCGATAGTCGTCATAGACCACCACGACCCGCGCGAGTGGGTGAGCGAGGATAAGGCGAAGGTTGATGACTACGTGGATGTCCACGTCAACCCCCACCATGTGAAGCGCGGCTACTACGAGCTCACCGCCGGAATGCTGGCGACGGAGGTGGCCCGCTTCATAAACCCCGAAGTTGAGGACAGGATAAAGCACCTGCCGGCCATAGCGGGAACCGGAGACAGGAGCAAGGCCCCCGAGTTCTACCAGTACCTCGAGATAGCGAGGAAGGCGAAGGGCCTAACGGAGGAGGACCTCAAGAAGATAGCCGAGGTGATCGACCACGAGGCCTACTTCTGGAAGTTCATGGACGGACACGGGGTGATAGACGAGATACTCCTCCTGACGGGCAACCTCCAGAGGCACCGCGAGCTAATCGACGCCGTCTATCCCGAGGTCAGGGAGAAGCAGGAGAAGGCCCTGAAGGCTTCCCTGCCCCACGTCAAGAGCGTCGTCCTCCCCAACGGGATAAGGTTCAACACGATAGACATAGAGCTCTTCGCCCCGAAGTTCTCCTACCCGAGCCCGGGCAAGCTCTCCGGCCTGATACACGACCACTTCAAGGAGAAGTACGGCGAGGACGCGCCGATACTGACGCTCGCCTACGGCCCGGACTTCGCCGTCGTCAGGGCCGCCGACGGGATGGCGGCTTACAACTTCGACCTCAACGAGATAATCCCGAGGTTGCAGGAGGCCCTGCCGAGTGCCGGGGTGGAGGGAGGCGGCCACAGCTACGCCGGCTCCATAAAGTTCTTCGAGGGCATGAGGAAGGAGGTCCTGGAGGAGTTTGCAAAGCAGGTGGTCAGGCTGAGGAAGTCGGCCTCTGGATGAGCCTTTGAGATCCGGGACCCTCTATCCCCTTCATCTGCCCCGGAGCCTGAAACTCTATTCCGCTCACGGACCTTTGTCCTTTTCCTTCTCTCCCCTCTTCGTCTTTCTGTAGTACGCCAGCGCCAGTACGAGCGTTAGAATAATCGCAACGGGGAGGATCCAGTAAGGGCTGGACCTCCCATTACAGGTTGACGGTGTGCCCTCGGGGGACGCTGAATGAACATGCGTGCCGGTTGACGTGCTGGATGGCGCGGGGACGCTGACAACGTAAAGCCTCGCCAGGTTCTCGAACTCGTAACTCGGTGAGAGCTCGATCCCGTTTATCCTGTACCCGACTATCACGTCCCCAACCCATGTTTACTTTGCCACTCTATAAATTTTTTGGAATAGATTAGTTCGGAACTTTTATTTCGTATCTTTAGGTTAAATATTAACTGTTTGCACATGGTTCTGATTTCCGGTTTTAATCCGTTCTTAGCCTAATTTTGTGGGGCGCTATCATCTCCCACTTCGATTAAGGAAAATGGACCATCCCGTCTCTTTTGAAAGCTCGCCATGTTGAACGCTGGTCCCTGCGCTCCTCCCCTTAGACAACCTTTTTAACCCTCAACCCCGATGTGGTGATGTAAACGTTTGGAGGAATGTTGATGAGAATCGTTCTTGAGGTTACCTTCAGGATGGGCGGCGTTTCTTACCGCGGCCACCGCTGGGAGGACGATGCCCTCGTGTTCGAGTTCGAGCGGCTCGGCGATGCCTTCATCCAGGTGCTGAGCGGGAGGAAGGTCGAGGAAGAGGTCGAAAGAGAGCCCGAGAGGGTAATCGTCGAATTGAGAACCAAAGGGGGCGGAAAGGTCTTCGAAGCGGTTCGGGATGGCGAAGTCTACAGGGCGATGGAGCCTTAGGTTTTTATACTTCCCCTCCAACTCCCTCCGGTGGTGCCCATGTACATGGCGGAGTTCAAGCTTCGCTTCGGCGACATGAAGTGGTACGTGAGGAGGATCGTGGAGGCTCCCTCACTCGAGGAAGCGGAAAAGATGGCGAAGCGCTACGCCGAGCTCATGAGCCGCGGTGAGGTTAAGTGGGAGCTGAGCTACGTCATCGAGTCTGCCAGGCCGCTGTTGATAGGAAAGGAGGAGCTTGAAAAGCTCGGCGCCTGATTTTTCCCTTTGTTCCTGCCCTTTTTGTCGGTTCTAAGGGAGTAAAGGGAGTCAATCCAAAAATAGAGGAAAGGCTCAGCCCTCCCTAACGAACGCCATCAGAACCATCGCAACGACGTTCATCAGGGCTGAAAAGGTGAACGCGCTCGTCAGTGAATAACTCTGCCACAGAAAGCCCGCTATGACCGAGGCGGGGAAGACGAAGACGCCGAAGACGGTGTGGTAGGCCCCTATCACCGTCCCCTTCTCGTACTCCCTCGCGAGGTCAGCCATGTAGGCCCTCGGAACCGTGTCCTCGATGGCGATGTAGACGCCGTAGACCGCGAAGGCGAGGAGGAGGGTGTAGAGGTCCCGGGCGTAGGCGAAGGCGAGGGCGGCGAGGGCCGCGACCCCGAAGCCGAGGGTTATCATCCTCTTTTTGCCAAAGCCGTCCGAGTAAGTTCCGATTGGGTATGCCGAGAGGGCGTAGACGAGGTTGAAGAGGGCGTAGAAGGCTATGCTCTGGACGATTGAGTAGCCGAGTTCCTGCGCCTTCCACATCGTGAACGCGTAGCTGTACCTCCCGAGGGCACCGATCGCGACGACTGTCAGGAAGAGCTGCAGGTTCCTATCTTTTAGCGTTGATATGCCCTTTATCTTCTTCTTGACCTCACCGCCCCTGTCCCTTACGAAGAGGGCTATCACGAGAAGCGATATTATCCCGGGTACGGCCGAGAGCAGGAAGATGTAGCGGTAGGCCCTTTCGGCGGGAAGCCCTTTGAGGAGCTCGATTAAGCCTATCGCCACCAGTGGGCCTGCGACGGCGCCGAGGGTGTCCATCATCCTGTGGAAGCCGAAGGATCTCCCGGTCTTTCCCTTCTCGCTCGACTCGGCTATCAACGCGTCCCTCGGGGCGGTTCGTATTCCCTTGCCCACCCTGTCCAGGGTCCTCATTATGAGGAAGTCCCACCAGTAGCGGGTGAACGCGAGGGCTCCCTTGGCGAGGGTGGAGAGGGCGTAGCCCGTAAAGACAAAAACCTTCCGCTTTCTGAAGCGGTCGCTCACGTAGCCGAAGGCGACCTTGAAGAGCGAGCTCATGCTCTCTATAGCGCCCATGACCGAGCCGCTGAGGAGTTTGCCAGCGTCGAGTACCTCGGTCAGGTAGCTCGGCATAATGGGTATTATCATCTCGCTGCTCATGTCGTTGAGGAAGCTGACTATTCCGAGCATGAAGACGGTCCAGCTGACGCCGAAGATCCTCTTTTCTTCATTCCCCATCTCTCATTCCTCCAGGAGTTCCTTACACAGTTCCCTAAGCTTTTTCCTGCCTTCTTCCAATACTTTTTTTCCCCTTTCCGTTATCTCATAGATCCGAACCCGCCTCCCATTCCTGACCTCCCGGTGGCCCTTCAGGAGGCCTTTCCCCTCAAGGGAGTGGAGGAGGGGGTAGATGGTACCGGGGCTTACACGGTAGCCGTGTCTTCTCAGTTCTTCCATCATGAAGGAACCCGTCACGGGCCCCTCGTTCGCGTGGTGGAGGACGTGCAGGGTCAGGAAATCCCGGTACTTCATATCGAACACCGATATCGAAACACGATATTAGGGCTTAAAAAATTTTGGTCATCCGAGGACGTGCCTCTCAAGCACGTAGCAGTGGAAGGTTCCCTCGAAGACCTTCTCCTCGTCCCTGAAGACCTCGGCCTTCACCACCTTCTTCCTCCCGAGGTCCTCCGTAACTTCCGCCCTCGCGAGCAGTTCGTCTCCAGCTTTCACGGGCCTCAGGAACCTCACCTCTGCCTTTCCGAGGACGACGGTCGGCTCGTTAACGGCGAGCATGGCCGCGTAGTCCGCCAGTCCAAAGGTGAAGCCGCCGTGGACCAGCCCGTAATCGTCGACGGCCATCTCCTCCGTGGTCTTCAACAGGACTTCCGCGTGGTTTTTCTCTATCCTGACGGGCTTCCCAACGAGCCTTTCGGACGCTAACCTGTGGGTTCTCTGCTCCACCTTCACCACCATGGGATGACTGTGGTGATAACACTTTTATCTTCTTTGCCTATGATAATCCAAAATTTATCATTAAGATTCGATATTGCAACCACGTAAAGATCCTGGGGACCAGTATCCCTTTATTTGATAATTTAACTCCATCAATATGGCTTCTGCCTGGTCTATCAACTCCAAATGCGATTCCAACTTCGGCATGAAGCCATTCTAATCCTCTCCACAATCCTGTAAGAGCATCCATGTATCCTGGTGTGGCATGAGCTAAAGAGAAGTTTGGAGTTAATGAACTCTCAAGGACTGAGAGGATTAGGGTGGATACGAAGACCTTAGAAAGATGGAACAAAAAGAGGATAAAAAGCAGGTGCGCGCCTGATGAAATGCCCGGAGGTTGAGTGACCCAAAGAGGATACCTGAGCGATGTAGATCGAAAGAAAACACGCCGGAGAACACCTCGGGATGGAACCAGAGTTTTGACAATATTATACAAACCAAAGATCATACTGGTTTAAACCGTTAACGGGAAAGGTTTATTTATTCCGGAACCCTAAAAAGGTCAGGTGATAGCTTGCACCCGCTCAAGAGGGCCGTTGAGCATAAGGGTTCGGCTGAGTTCACGCGAAGCGAGCTCGTCGGGATACTCGCCTTCACCCTTCGCATAATGGACGTTAAGTCGGCCAAGGAGCTCATAGCGAGGTCCATAGAGGGGGGCCTTATCGAAGAGCGAAACGGGAGGCTCGTCGTGAACGAGGCCCTTCTGGGCGAGGAGAAGAGAAGCGAGGACATTTTCGGCGAGATGGTGGATTACATCGCCTCCGTCCTCGGCTGGGAGGTGGAGGACGTCATCGAGGGGATAAGGGCGATGCGCGAACGCTACGGCGACCTCGACGAGAGGGTTCTGGCTTACCTCTTCGGCATGGACAAGGGCGTTGACATGTCCCGCTTCCGCGAGAGGCTCGAGCTTTAGTTCTGATGCCCTTCACCTGACCGGAGCTTCGTAACGGGGCCCCTTTAGATAACGGTTTTAACCCCTCACGCGAATCTATCTTCGGTGATGGAAATGCCCGAGGAGGCGTTGATAGTTGTGGACATGCAGCGCGATTTCATGCCCGGCGGTGCTCTGCCGGTTCCGGAGGGGGATAGGATAATCCCCCGGTGCAACGAATACATCAAGGCCTTCATGGAGAGGGGGGCTCTGGTAGTGGCCACCCGCGACTGGCATCCTGAGAACCACATCAGCTTCAAAGAGAGGGGAGGCCCGTGGCCGAAGCACTGCGTCCGGGGGACGGAGGGGGCCGAGTTCGTGGTGGAGTTGCCGGCGGACGCCGTCATCGTCTCGAAGGCCACCGAGCCCGATAAGGAAGCATACTCCGGTTTCGAGGGTACGGGGCTGGCCGAAATCCTCAAAAAACGCGGTGTTAAGAGGGTTTACATCTGCGGTGTTGCGACCGAGTACTGCGTGAGGGCAACCGCCCTGGACGCGGTTAAACTCGGCTTCGAGGTCTACCTTCTGCGGGATGCGGTGAAGGGCATCAGGCCTGAGGACGAGGAGCGGGCTTTGAGGGAGCTTGAGGAAGCGGGCGTGAGGGTTCTTTAGATAGCTCCCCCTTCCACTCCTTCAGGAGCACGAGGAGGAGGTTAAGGACTATCGGGCCTATTATCAGTCCCTTCACGCCCATGGCCCAGGTTCCGCCGACCATCCCTATGAAGACGAGGGTCTCGTCGAGGTTGGCGTCTTTCGCCACCATCATGGGCCTCACCGTGTAGTCGGGCATCGGTGAGACAAGGAGGAAGCCGTAGAGCGAGATGCCAACCGCGTGCAGGTACATGCCCTCCTTGGCGAAGTACGCCCCGGCGATGAGCCATATCATCCAGCCCTCGAAGAGGGGGACAAAGGAGAAGACGAAGGTCAGGAAACCCGCCACTATCGCCGTGTAGAGGTCGGAGACGCCGAAGATAATGAACCCGAGCGTCATCAGGAAGCCCTTCATGACGTTGAGGACGAGCCAGGCCCTCACCAGGGCGCCAAGTGTTTTATTGAGGCTCTCCAGTATCTGTTCTCCGAGGCGGCGGTTTCTCTCCGGAATGAGCAGGCGTATCTCCTCGGTTATCTCGCGGGAGAAGGCCAGGGCGTAGTAGAACGTGAAGAGGAAGACGAGGAGCTGTAAGAGATAGGTTGGAATGGAGAAGGCCCGTTTTGATATGTACTCCGAAAGCTTCGGGATCAGCTGGTTGGAGAAGCTCCCGAGGAAGTCGAGGATCTTCGGTGGTAGGGGCTGGTTCATGAGCCAGCCGAGGAACTCAACGACGCTCCCGTAGAGGGAGGCCGCGACCTGAACGGACACCATCAGGAGCTCGAAGGTGATCAAACCGCCGAGACCGACTATCAACACCGTCAGGGCCAGCGCTGAGCCCACCTCGCCGATCCTGGGGCTCAGCCGTTTGTGTATCGGGTAGGCCGCGTAGGCCAGTATCAGGGCGAAGAATATCGGAGTTATCAGCGGGCCAACCGTTCTCCACGCGAGGTAGATTATCAGGAGAACCGTTGCGGCCCAGACGGCACCCTCGACTTTCATGACCCATCGAGGGATTTATTAGGCCTTTCCTTATAAAATATGCGCGGTGGGAGAGATGGAGAAGGAGCTGATGGAGAAGGTTCTGACCTACATACGTCGTGCAGATCACTACCTGGAAGAAAAGCGGCTTGATATGGCCTACACAGCCTGCATGGACGCCCTCTACACCATCGGGGCTTACCTCGTCTATCTCGACACCGGACTCCTCATGCCCGCGGGGGAGCTTATAGGCATCCTCAGGAGCAGACATCCCGATGTGTACGGTCTAATCTCGCGTTACGAGGGACTTACGACTCCCGATGAAGAAACCCTGGGCTCCCTACGGATAGAGGTGAAGAAACTCCTTGATTCTCTCCCAGATACCGGGCGGTAGGGCTGATTCCCTCCGAATTTCCGTTGGTGTGTGCCGAATCAGTCCCCTTCAGGATGCATCGAGGACAGTATCCTTTCTCCCTTTTGTTCTTCCTTCAGGCAGTCCCTCACCGCCCTTTCAAGCGTCCCTGCCAGCCCTCTGTTTCCGTACAGGGTAACCAGGACCAGCCCTCCATCTCGCGGGCGGAAGGTCATTCGTATGATCCCTCCGGATTCAGATTTGACTTCCGAGGGAACCATCCTCAGAAGGAACGCCCCACTCCCGCCCCCCTCCTTCCATATCCCTGTTACCTCCAGTTTACCCCTGGAGTAGAACAGGCTGAGGAGAGGGGGTTTGCCCACGGGGGTCAGTGGATGCGTGCCATCCCTGTACAGAACGGCCTCTCCCCTCGCCATTCCGAGGAAGATTGAACCGCAGAGATTATCCACGTAAAAACCCAAAGCTTCATAAACCACGTTATCCGAAGCGTTCAACGTTATCACCCTAACCAACTTTCGACTCAATCGTATATTGGTAATTGGTCCTTAACGGTGGTTGCGATGAGGATAGTGGCCGCTGACACCGGGGGCGCACTGCTGACGGAGGACTACGAGCCGGTCGGTTTGATAGCCACCGCCGCGGTGCTCGTGGAGAAGCCCTACAGGACCGCAACGCTGAGCGTCGTTAGGTACGCTAATCCCTTCGACTACGACATGAGCGGAAGGCAGGCCGTTAAAGATGAGGCGTTTCTGGCTGTGGAGCTCGCGAGGGAGGTAAAGCCCGAGGTGATTCACCTCGATTCCACCATCGGGGGGGTAGAGGTCAGGAAGCTCGACGAGCCGACGATTGAGGCGCTGACCATAACCGACAGGGGTAAAGAGGTCTGGAAGGACCTGGCGAAGGAACTTCGGCCCCTGGCCAGGAGGCTCTGGGAGGAGACCGGGATAGATATCGTAGCAATAGGGAAATCGAGCGTTCCCGTGAGGATAGCCGAGATCTACTCCGGGATCTACACCGCGAAGTGGGCCATCGACTACGCCAGGGAGCATGGGAAGGTCATCGTCGGCCTGCCGAGGTACATGCGGGTGGAGCTTCGCCCCGGAAGGATCCGCGGCGAGAGCCTCGACTCGAGGGAGGGCGGCCTCTTCGGAGAGGTCGAGGCTGAAACGGACGGAATCGGCTGGGAGCTGTACCCCAACCCCCTCGTGAGGCGCTACATGGTCCTCGAGGCTTGGAGGGAGTGATGGAAGGGTTTCAGCGTTTTATAATGTCTCTGAGGTTTTTAATCCCCTGCTGGGGAGTTAAGGCCAGCGTAAAGACGAAGAAAAGAGGACGGCCGCAAGGCCGTCACCGATTCTCCTCCAGCTCGCTCGGGAACTCTATGGCGTCGAAGGGACAAACTTGGTTGCAGACGCCGCAGCCCGTGCAGAGCAGGGGGTCTATCCTGACCTTCTTTGTGGCGGGGTCGTAGACGAGGGCGGGACAGCCGGTGAGGAGGATGCAGGCTTTACAGCCCGTGCACTTGTCCTCGACGACGACGGGCTTCTCACCCACCTCCCCGCGCCTTATCACGGGTATGACGCACTCCCTCTTGGCGATTATCACCGCCGGCCCCTCGACCTTCATGGCCTCTTTTATGGCCTCCCTCGTGGCCTTTAGGTCGTAGGGGTCAACGGTCCTGACGTACCTCACCCCGAGGGCCTTAACCAGCGATTCGATGTCTATCTCGTTGAACTTCCTGCCCGTTTCGCTCCCGCCCGTTCCGGGGTGGGGCTGGTGGCCCGTCATCGCCGTCGTCCTGTTGTCGAGTATCATGACGAGGACGTTCAGGTTCTTGTAGACCGCATCAACCAGCGGCTGGATCCCGTTGTGGAAGAAGGTGGAGTCGCCGATGGTCGCGATTATCTTCTTGCCCATGGCGATGCTCTGGCCGTTGGCAAGGCTTATGCTCGCGCCCATGACGTACTCCGTCCAGATGGCCTCGAGCGGCGGGAGGAGGGAGAGGGCGTAACAGCCTATGTCGCCGTGTATCGGGACTGAGTAGCGGCCGAGCTTTAGGTCCCTGAGCGCGTCGAGGGCGGCGCGGTAACTACCCCTGTGGGGACAGCCGGGGCACATCACGGGCGGCCTCTTCGGGGCGAGGCTCTCCGCCAGTTTGACCTCCTCGGGCTTCTCGTAGGCCTCCTTCTCCTCACCGATAAGCTTCAAGAGCGCGTTCTCGACCAGCGAGGGCGTCAGCTCCCCCTCGAGCGGGAGGTGGCCGGTCCTCTTGCCGTGTATCGGAACGCTAAGGCCTGCCTCGTAGGCCGCGACCTTGACCTCCTCCTCGAGGAACGGTGCCCCCTCCTCGATAACAATCGCCGAATCAACTTCCCTCAGAAAATCCGTGATCAGCTTCCTCGGGAGCGGGTGAGGCGTCGAGAGCTTGAGAACCCTGAAATCACCGTTGATCCTGGGCAGGATCTCCCTCACGTAGTTGTAGGGGGCCCCCTCGACTATGATTCCGATCCTTCCCTCCCCCTCAATCCGGTTGAAGGGGGTCGAGTTGAACTCCTCCTCTATTTTCATCAGCGTCTCGTTGAGCCATCTATGCCTCTTCCTGTTGCCCTCCATGCTGGCCCTCACGTAGCGCTCGATGTCCTTCTTGAAGACCGGCTTTCTGTCGAGCTCGACGAACCCTCCCACCTCAACGTCCGCGGTCGTGTGGTTCACCCTCGTGGTTGTCCTGAAGATGACGGGAACCTTGTACCTCTCGCTCAGCTCGTAGGCGTAGATGATCAGGTCGTGGGCCTCCTGGGGATCAGACGGTTCGAGAACCGGCAGGAGCGAGAGCTTTCCGTAGTAGCGGTCGTCCTGCTCGGTCTGGCTGGTGTGCGGCCCGGGGTCGTCGGCAACGAGAACGACGAGTCCGCCCTCGACGCCCGAGTAGGCCAGACTCATCAGCGGATCCGCCGCGACGTTGAGGCCGACGCACTTCATGGTTACCAAGGCTCGAAGGCCGGTGTAGGCGACCCCCGCCGCCTCCTCGAGGGCCACCTTCTCGTTGGGCGCCCACTCGGCGAAGACCTCCGGTTTGAGCCTCGCTATGGTCTCCACGATCTCCGTCGAGGGCGTTCCCGGGTAACCGGTTGCGAAAACAACGCCGCTCTCGAGGGCACCGTAGGCTATGGCCTCGTTCCCCATGAGGAGCTTTTTCTCGCGCTTTCCAGATTTCAGCTTTGGTGAATCAGAAGGATGAGCCCCAACCGCTTCCACGATGACCACCGTAGGGTATCCTCCTCGAGGGTTAAAACTCTATGCTCAGAAACCTCGGGGGTTTGATGAAAAATTTTCGAAAACGGTGACGCCATCGCCTACAGAGCGGGGGTTACCTCCGCTTCGTCCCGTCGTCGTAGAAGCCTTAAATAGTCGGGCGCGTACCTCATAACGTGATGGAAATGAAGGTCGGGGAACTCATCGAACTGGTGGACGAGACGATAGCAAACCTGAAGATAGCGATAATAGCCAACTCGAACAGAACCTTTGAGAGCCCTTACACGAGCTACGAATTCACCCAGCGCGCCTTGGAGCTTCAGGAGGATCTGGACGACCTGATGAAGGTGAGGGAGGGTCTGAGCAGGCTCGATCCCGAGGACGAGGCAGAGGAACACTTCTCGAAGGAGGAACTCGAGAGGTTCTTGAAACTGCTCGAGCTCCTGAGGAACACGGATGCGCACACCTACTGAGCCCGATTATCTCACTTCAAGGCTTAAAAGCTCTTCTCAGCCGCTCCACTTCTTTTTCCGTAAGCCCGTTCCTCACCCACCGCTCCCTTAGATCGAGGTTCTCGTCCGCGACGTCGAGCACGGCCTTCCTGACGCCACCCCGGGGATGGTTGCAGTCCCCTTCCCACCGCGGGATGACGTGGAGGTGGAGATGGGGAACCGTCTGCCCCGCCGCCTTTCCGAGGTTCATGCCCACGTTGAAGGCGTCCGGTCTCAGCGTTTCCCTGAGCTTCTCCATCGCCAGTTCCATTCCCGCCATCAGGGCGCTTTTCTCCTCCCCGCTCAGCTCCCACCAGCTCTCGACGTGTCTCCTTGGAACTACGAGCAGGTGCCCTCTGCTTGCGGGATACGAGTCCAGCAGTACCCTTATCAGCCCGTCCTCGTGGAGAACCACTCCGGGTTCTGGATTGCAGAACGGACACTTCATCGGCAGCACCAAAGGCTTAAAACACGTTCGGAATAAAAAGGCCTCGGTGGGAACCGTGAACGAAGAGCTTGAGGTAATGAAGCGAGCGTACAGGAGGGTTCTGATGGTTGGGCTGGGCCTTCTACTGGTCGCCTTCGCCCTGATGCTCGTTAAACCCTTCGGACGGCAGGGGTCCCTTGTTCTGGCGATTGTGATCTTCGTAGTCGCGTTCATTCCCCTGGAGTTCGCCCGGAGGATAGCAAGAAGGATGGCGATGCTCGCGCTACGTGGCGAATAGAAAAGCTTAATTAGACCGCCCGAGAACTATGGGCAGGGAGCAGGGGATATTGCGATAATACGTTAGAGGTGATGTAAGATGGCGTTTGTACCACCACAGGCAGGTTACGACAGGGCCATTACCGTTTTCAGCCCTGATGGAAGGCTTTTCCAGGTGAACTACGCCCGGGAAGCTGTTAAGAAGGGAGCGACGGCCGTTGGCGTCAAGTGGAAGGAGGGTGTTGTCCTCGCGGTCGAGAAGAGGATAACCAGCAAGCTCATCGAGCCGAGCAGCTACGAGAAGATATTCCAGATAGACGACCACATAGCCGCCGCCCCGAGCGGTATAATCGCCGACGCGAGGGTTCTCGTTGACAGGGCCAGGTTGGAGGCCCAGGTTTACCGCCTCACCTACGGCGAACCCGTTCCGCTCACCGTTCTGGTGAAGAAGATATGCGACCTCAAACAGGCCCACACCCAGTACGGCGGTGTGAGGCCCTTCGGTGCCGCCCTGCTCATGGCGGGCGTCAACGATAAGCCCGAGCTCTACGAGACGGACCCGAGCGGGGCCTACTTCGAGTGGAAGGCCGTCGCGATAGGCAGCGGAAGGAACACCATCATGGCCATCTTCGAGGAGCACTACAGCGACGACCTCGACATGGAAGGGGCGATAAAGCTGGCCATAATGGCCCTCGCGAAGACCATCGAGGAGCCGAGCGCCGACTCCATAGAGGTGGCCTACATAACGATGGACGACAAGCGCTGGAAGAAGCTCGAGAAGGAAAGCATCGCCAATTACCTCAACGAGATCCTCGAGGAGGCCAAGGAGGAGGAAGTTGAGGAGAAGGCCGAGGACTACTCCGAGCTCGATCGGAACTACTGAGGTGGCGGGCGATGCCCATAAGCGTTGATAAAGCCGTCATCGCCCGTCTGAAGACGCACGGCGAGACCTTTGAGGTACTCGTCGATCCCTACCTCGCGAGGGACTTCAAGGAGGGCAAGGACGTTCCCATGGAGGAGCTCCTCGCCACCCCCTACGTTTTCAAGGACGCCCACAAGGGTGACAAGGCCAGCGAGCACGAGATGGAGAAGATCTTCGGCACCAGCGACCCCTACGAGGTGGCCAAGGTAATACTCAAAAAGGGTGAGGTTCAGCTGACGGCTGAGCAGAGGAGGGAGATGCTCGAGGAGAAGAGGCGTTACATAGCCACTGTGATACACAGGCACGCCGTTGACCCGAGAACCGGTTATCCTCACCCCGTTGACAGGATCCTCCGGGCGATGGAAGAGGCTGGAGTTCACATTGACCTGTTCAAGGACGCTGAGGCTCAGATCCCGGGTGTCATCAAGGCCATAAGACCGCTCCTCCCGATAAAGCTCGAGATGAAGGTAATAGCCGTCAAGGTACCGGGCGACTACGTCGGCAAAGCTTACGGGGAGGTAAGGAAGTTCGGGAAGATAAAGCGCGAGGAGTGGGCCAGCGACGGCTCGTGGATGTTCCTCATCGAGATCCCCGGGGGACTCGAGGGGGAGTTTTATGAGAAACTTAACGCCCTCACGAAGGGCAACGCCGTAACTAAACTGATAGAGAGGAAGGGACTATGAGACGGATTTTTGTAAAGAGTAGGGAACTCGTTGTCCCTGGGACACTGCTCGCCCAGGGGCCGTTTAAGAGCGGAAGAGGGACCTTCAGGGAAGGCAACAGGATATACTCAACCGTCGTTGGACTCGTTGATATCAGGGGAGACGCTGTAAGGGTGATCCCGCTTGAGGGCCCGTACATTCCAGAGGTCGGGGACAACGTTCTCGGCAAGATAATCGACGTCAGGTTCTCCAACTGGAGCGTGGACATAGGGGCACCCTACGAGGCCAACCTGCGCGTCCAGGACGCGACGGAGGAGCGCATAGACGTGCTGAAGACGGACCTGCGGAAGATATTCGACATCGGCGACATAATCTACGCTAAAATAAAGGCGTACAACGAGATAAACCAGATAGACCTCACAACGAAGGGCATGCCCTTCAAAGGTGGACCGCTCAGGGGAGGGCAGATAGTCGAGATAACGCCCTCCAAGGTGCCGAGGCTCATAGGAAAGGGCGGTTCCATGATAAACCTCATCAAGAAGCTCACGGGCACGAGGATAATAGTCGGCCAGAACGGCTGGGTATGGGTCAGCGGCAGGAACGAGGAGCTCGAGAGGCTGGCCATAGAGGCGGTACTCAAGGTGGACAGGGAGAGCCACACCCGGGGACTGACCGACAGGGTCAAGGAACTCCTCATGGACAGACTTCGGGAGCTGAAAGAGGAAGGAGTGATAGATGAGGTGCCCCAGATTGAGGAAACAGGAGAGGGTGAAGAAGGATGATGGGCAAGCCAGAGGGTTTAAAGCTCATAGATGAGAACGGGAGGAGAATCGACGGGAGAAAGAAGTACGAACTCAGACCCATAAAGATGGAGGTTGGAGTGCTTAAGAACGCCGACGGCTCCGCCTACGTGGAGTGGGGCAAGAACAAGATCCTCGCCGCGGTCTACGGCCCGAGGGAGATCCACCCGAAGCACCTTCAGAGGCCCGATAGGGCCATACTACGCGTTAGATACAACATGGCCCCCTTCAGCGTTGAGGAGAGGAAGAAGCCCGGGCCGGATCGGAGGAGCGTCGAGATAAGCAAGGTCATAAGGGGCGCCCTTGAACCGGCTTTGATCCTCGAGATGTTTCCGAGAACGGCCGTGGACGTCTTCATTGAGGTTCTGCAGGCCGACGCCGGAACGAGGGTTGCTGGAATAACGGCTGCTTCTCTGGCCCTGGCCGATGCAGGTGTGCCCATGAGGGACCTCGTGGCGGCATGCGCCGCAGGAAAGATAGACGGGGAGATAGTCCTCGACCTCAACAAGGAGGAGGACAACTACGGCGAATCGGACGTTCCCGTGGCCATAATGCCCCTCAAGAACGACATAACCCTCCTTCAGATGGACGGCTACCTCACAAAGGACGAGTTCGTGGAGGCGGTAAAGCTCGCGATAAAGGGTGCCAAGGCGGTCTACCAGAAGCAGAGGGAGGCCCTGAAGACGAAGTACCTCAAAATAGCGGAGGAGGTCGGTGGAGGTGAGTGACATGGAAGTGATGGCCAGCATAATGCGCGACCACATCCTGAACCTCCTCAAGGAGGGGAGGAGGATAGACGGCCGGGGCCTCGAGGACTACCGCGACCTCGAGATAAAGGTCAACGTAATCGAGAAGGCCGAGGGTTCGGCGTGGGTCAAACTCGGCAACACCCAGGTCCTCGTCGGGATAAAGGTCGACGTGGGCGAGCCTTTCCCGGACCTTCCCGAGAGCGGCGTCATAACAACCAACGTCGAGCTCGTTCCCCTCGCCTCCCCGAGCTTTGAGCCCGGCCCGCCGGATGAGAACGCCATCGAGCTGGCGCGCGTTGTGGACAGGGGAATAAGGGAGAGCGCCGCTGTGGAGCTCGATAAGCTCGTAATCGCCCCGGGCAAGCTCGTCAGGGTCGTCTTCATCGATGTTCACGTCCTCGACCACGACGGTAACCTCCTCGACGCGAGTGGCATAGGGGCCATAGCCGCCCTGCTGAGCACCCGGATGCCCAAGGTCGTCTACGACGAGGAGAAGGGCGAGCTTCAGACCCTCGACGAGTACGAGCCCCTCCCCGTCCGCAGGATTCCGATCCCGGTCACGATGGCCAAGATCGGCCAGAGCATTCTCGTGGATCCAAACCTCGACGAGGAGCGCGTCATGGACGGCAGGATAACCGTCACCACGGACGAGAACGGAATGATATCGTCAGTTCAGAAGGGAGAGGGCGGAAGCTTCAAGCTCGAGGAGGTCATGTACGCCGTTGACCTGGCCACCAAAAAGGCTGCGGAGATAAGGGAGAAGGTTCTCGAGGCGGTTAAGGCCGAATGAACTCCCTTTCTTTATTTGTAAATCCCGGGTTTACTCCGGGTTCATTTAATTTCAGAAAGAGATATAAACACCAATGCCCAAATCAATTCCAGCCTTACGATTAACCGGGGGGAAGGTTATGGGACTGTTTGACAGCATTAAAAAGAGGGAAGAAAGGGCCAGGAAGAAGCCGCCCGCGGTGGTTAAAAAGGAGGTCGCTCCCAGGCGTGACATCGATGTCGTTCCTCTTGAGGAGGATGTTCTTGCTAAGGAGATAGTCAAACCCCAGATACGGTACCTCAAGAAGATCGTCGTTACGAGCTACGCCGACCTCGAGAGGATCTCCGAGGAACTCCAGAACGGCAACGTGGTTCTCGTCGATCTGACTCCTCTGGAGGCCAAGCCTGAGGTTCTCGAGAAGGTCGCCGAGCAGGTAAAGGGCATGGTAGGCGCCCTGGGCGGACAGGCCGCTAAAATATGCAAGCACGAGATAAAACTGATCCTCGTGCCATCGGACATCAGGATAGCCAAGTGAGGCCTTTCTTTTCTACCCTCGATTTTATAAAGGGTCTTGCCCCCTATTCTCCGGTGGTGAGAGATGACCGAGCGCGAAGGCGAGATCCAGGAGATAAGGCTGGGGGACTGCCCGATCTGTGGGGGCAAGAACACCCTCAAGGCCCTCCAGTACGTTCACGAGATTCCCTACTTCGGGAAGGTCATGGAGAGCACCATAATATGCGAGAGATGCGGTTACAGGAACGCCGACGTCATCCCGCTCGAGGACAGACCGCCGAGGCTCTACACAGTAAGGGTCGAGGAGGAGAAAGACCTATTCACGAGGGTGGTCAGGAGCAAGAGCGGGACCATCGAGCTGGAGGAGATAGGCGTCAGGATAGAGCCCGGGCCCGCGGCGGAGGGCTTCGTCAGCAACGTCGAGGGCATCCTGGAACGCGTCAGGGAGACCCTCCTGATGACGGAGCGCTTCAAGGAGCAGGAGGGGGACGAGGAGGCGGTTAAGAAAGCCGAGGAGATACTTAAGTACATAGAGGACGTGAAGACCGGTAAAAAGCCCCTGACCGTCAGGATAATGGATCCCCTCGGCAACAGCGCGTTAATAGGTGAGAAGGTGAAGAGCCGCCTGCTAACGCAGGAGGAGATAGACAGCCTGAGCCTCGGCCCTTACCTTCGCGTTGATCCTGAGGACGAGGAAAACCCCGGTTAAAGGTAGAACGCCTCCCTCGCGAGAAGGTCCTCTATGAGTTCTCTGACCCACCCTTTTCTCGTTTTCCTCGACAGGTGGATTATCCCCTCGACGCGAACCCCGTATTTCTCCCCCATCTCCTCCCTGCTCACCGGCTCTCTGAAGAGGAAGGGCCGCTCCACCGTGAAAGCGTACCCGCGATTCCCCACGTACTCCTTCAGCCAGCGCTTCCCGTTCTCACCGTGGACCAGGGCCAGGCCGCTCGTCTCACCGGCCATCTCCCACAGCGTATCCGGGTCGGCCTCGATGACCTCCCCCACCTCGAAGCCGCCCGCTATCGTGCCCCTCTCCGTCAGGGTCTGCTCCGGGTGGAGGCCGAGTCTCCTCAGCGTGTCCCTGAGCTCGTAGGGGTTTCCCCTCGCCACGTAGATGAAAACCGTGTCCCCCTCATCGAACGCCCTCGCCTTCCTCAGCTCCACCGTCTTCAGTCCGCGGAATATCAGCTCCGCGTAGACCTGGTGGAGGGCTATAACGTGCTCCATGCCTCATCCCCCAAGCCTCAGCGAGGCCTTCACGATGTCGCTAACGACCCCGCTGGCCGTCTCCCTCAGGCCGGCTCCAGCGCCCTTGATCACCATCTCTCCGAGCAGGTCGGTTCTTATGACCGCGACGTTCTCGTGACTCTCAACGGCCAGCGGGCTTTCTCCCGGTATCTCCCTCGGTTCCACGGTAACCTTCCCCTCCCTGACCTCGGCCACGAGCCTCACGGTGTTTCCACGTTCCACCGCCCGTCTGACGTCTTCCAGGGTTATCCCCTCTATCCCCCGCACCCTCGCCTCCCCGTAGGTTATGGGGTGGAACGCGAGACAGTGGAGGATGGTCGCCTTGTAGCCCGCGTCCGTTCCGAGTACGTCTCCCCTCGGATCCCTCTCGGCTATTCCCATCTCCTGCGCCCGCTTAAGGGCCCCCTCAAAATCCAGTCCCTCCTCCATCCGGCTAAGGATGAACGTGGTGGTGGCGTTCAGGACGGCCTCTATCTCCTCCACGGAGTCGCCGAGCAGGTTATCGCGGAGTAGGCCCACAACGGGCGTTCCCGCCATCACGGTGGCCTCGAACATGTAAGGTAAGCCCCTCCTCCCTGCCTCTTCCGTTAGCTCGGCGTAGTGAAACGCCAGGGGCGGTTTGTTGCTCGTCACCACAGCCTTCCCGTCCCTCAGGGCGGCCAGGTGCCAGGTGTGGGCGTTTTTATCGTTGGTGACGTCGACCACGATGTCGGCGTCGATCTCCCCCACCGCCCCAACTGGGGAGAGGTTGTAAACCTCGTAGTCGTTGGTCCACTCAGATAGCCTCCCAAAGCTCTCCTTGACGATGAGGGCCTCCCTCAAATCGACGCCCTCGGGGAGCCACACGACGGCGGTGGTGTCCGCTACGCTCACCACCCTGAACCTCAGCCCGTATCTTTCCCTGAAGAACGCTTCCTTTTCCAGAAGAACCCTCGCGACGGATCTCCCCACGTTTCCAAAACCGAAGAGCGAGAGCTTTACCTCCCTCACGGACATCACCTTCAAGAAGGGCCGAAGAAAGGAAAGGATCACCTGTTGAGGATGACCTTTATGATGTCCATGTCCCTGACGATGCCGACGAGGTCCCCCTCACCCATTATCACTGGCAGCTGCTCGATGTGGTACTGGGACATCTTCTGGGCGACGTCGTAGACGCTCATGTGGGGCGTCGCCACGATGAGTTCGCGGTTCATTATCTCCGAGACGGGCTTCTTGGGGAGCTGGAGCTCGGCCTTCTCGAAGAGCAGGGTGGGGTTGCTCTCGAGTATCCAGTCCTCCTCGCTCGACGCCGTGAGGGCGGTCTGCTTCATGACCCTGACCACCTCGCTGTCCTTGAGGAGGTCCGTCTCGTCCACCATCCCCACGAGGTTGCCCTCGTCGTCTATAACCGGAATCGCCATGGCGTTGCAGAGGAGAAGGGCCTTGAGGGCGGCTTTTATCGGTGTCCCCTGCCAGACGACGCCGACGTTTTTCTGGTAGTATTTCTCGATCGTCACGTTCTTCAGCTTCTCGTGCTTCGCCAGGTAGCGCCTCACAATGTCGCCCACCGTCAGGATCCCAAGGACGTGCCCCTCATCGTCAACCACCACGACGCGCCTGTAGTCCATGCCGAGCATGGCCCTGACGGCCTTTTTGAGGTCGTCGTCGGGCTTAACCGTTGGGACCTCCCGCCTTATCAGCATGGCGAGCTGGTCCTCGTCCGGGTGGAGCAGAAGGCGTTTTACACTTATGATCCCGGCGAAGGTCTTTGTTTTTTTGTGGATGACAGGGAATGACCTTACCTTATACCTCTTGAACAGCTCGAGGGCGTATTCCCTCGTCGCCGGAAGTTCTATCACGACTGGATCCGGTGTCATCAGAGTCTTCACGCGCATCTCCTTCACCACCGCTTTAACCTAAAGCGTTCTCCCCCTATTTTAAGCTTTTCATTCAAAAATGGACAAAAAGGTGAAGAAGGTCTATCCCAGAACCGAGAGGAGTACCCCAGCCGCCACGGCCGTTCCTATGACGCCGGCGACGTTGGGGCCCATCGCGTGCATCAGGATGAAGTTCCCGGGATCCTCCTCGCTGGCCATCCTCTGGACGACCCTGGCGGACATTGGAACAGCCGAGACTCCAGCGGCGCCTATCATCGGGTTTATCTTTCCTCCGGAGAGCTTCATCATGAGCTTTCCGAGGAGCACTCCACCGGCGGTGGCGCTGGCGAAGGCGACTATCCCGAGCCCGAGTATCTCGAGGGTCTGGGTGGTGAGGAAGCTGTCCGCCCTCATGGTCGAGCCGACGCCGAGTCCGAGGAAGATGGTGACGATGTTCATGAGCTCGTTCTGTGCGGCCTGGCTCAGGCGCTCGACGACGCCGCTCTCCCTGAAGAGGTTTCCTATCATGAGCATTCCGACGAGCGGTGCCGCGGTAGGGACGAGGAGCGCTATGACTATCATGCTGACTATGGGGAAGAGTATCTTCTCCCTCTTGGAAACAGGCCTGAGCTGCTCCATGCGTATCCTTCTCTCCTCCCTGCTGGTCAGGGCCCTTATGACGGGCGGCTGGATGAGCGGGACGAGGCTCATGTAGGAGTAAGCCGCCACCGCCGTCGCCCCGAGTATCTCGGGTGCCAGCTTCGTGGTCAGGTAGATGGTCGTCGGTCCGTCGGCGCCGCCTATGATGCCTATCGAGGCCGACTGCGGCAGGGTGAAGCCCAGGAGGACCGCGGTCAGCATGGCTATGAAGACGCCTATCTGGGCCGCCGCGCCGAGGAGGGCAGTCTTGGGGTCGGCTATCATCGGCCCGAAGTCCGTCATCGCCCCGAGGCCGAAGAATATGAGCAGGGGCACTATCTCCGTCTTCACCAGCGTGTAGTAGATTATATCGAAGAGCCCGGGCGGGCCGTAGTGCTGG
The DNA here is from genome assembly GCF_002214365.1 of Thermococcus celer Vu 13 = JCM 8558. Lineage (NCBI taxonomy): Archaea > Methanobacteriati > Methanobacteriota > Thermococci > Thermococcales > Thermococcaceae > Thermococcus > Thermococcus celer. The sequence goes on along the minus strand of NZ_CP014854.1, from coordinate 176,906 downwards.
TTCAGATAGCTCAGGGTTGCGAACAGGTTGTCCTCCATCCCTTCCGGGAGCTGTGGTGCAACCGGCCAGTTGACGAGGTGACTCAGGGGCAGGTTAACGAGAACCGCGCTGATGCCTATCGGGAGCAACAGGAGGGGCTCCATCTCGTACCTTATGGCGAGGTACACCAGCGTCAGGCCGACCACTATCATGATTACGTTTCCGATGGTCAGGTTGAGCAGTCCCATGCCTCTGAAGAAGTCTATTATCGCCTGTTCCAGTCCTGCCATCTCCCATCACCCGAGTTCTATGAGTGCCTGTCCCGTGTCCACGGTGTCGCCTTCTTTTACGAGGATTTTTTTGATTACGCCGTCTTTTGGGGATGGAATCTCGTTCTCCATCTTCATTGCCTCTAACACGAGCAACCCCTGTCCGGTTTTCACTGAATCTCCTTCCTTCACGAGGATCCTGAGGATCTTCCCCGGCATCGGAGCCGTAACAACACCCTCACCACCCGGAGCCGCCGAAGGAGTTGCTGGAGCCGCAGGGGCGGGGGTTGAAACAGGGGCAACGGGAGCCGCGGCTGGAACCTGCGCTGGAACCGAGGAAGCGGGGGCCTGAACCGAGCTCAGGGCGCCCACGTCTATCCCCAGTCCCTTGGCCTCGACCGTGTACTCCTTCCCGTCAAATGCGACCTTGAAACCTCCGGCCCCGAGTTCCTCAACCTCGACCTCGTACTCAACACCATCGACGATGACCTTGACCTTCGCCATATTCACCACTCCCCGAGTTCGTAGTTAAAGTTCTCCACTTCCTCCATGCTCGACTGGACGCCGTAGAGGCGCCATGCATCTGAAACCTTCCTCCTGAATGGTAAGGGCCTGAGCTGTGCGGCCTTCTCGGCCGTGTAGGCCAAGATAGCGGCGGTTATGACCGCGAGGTCCCTCGGGGGTACGACCGGTTTCTCCTCCTCTGCCTTCTCTTCCCTGGCCTTCTCCTCCGGAGCGGGAACAGGTGCCACCGTTTCCCTCTCGATGAGCCGTCTCTCCAGCCACCCAACGAAGTAAAGGACGAGTGCTAAAATGGCGAGGACCGCGAAGACCACGGTGACTCCGAGGACGGTGATGTCCAGCCCCTCTATGAACGCCTGCATGGATACCATGTCCCACACCTCACAGCGGTATGTTGCCGTGCTTCTTCGGCGGGAGCTTGACGCGCTTGCTCTCCATCGCCTCGAGGGCCATTATCACCCTGCCCCTCGTCTCGGCCGGGTCGATGACGTCGTCGATGTAACCGCGCGAGGCGGCGACGTAGGGGTTGGCGAAGCGCTCGCGGTACTCTGCTATCTTCTGCTGGCGGACCTCCTCGGGGTTCTCGGCCGCGGCAATCTCCTTTCTGAATATGATGTTCGCCGCTCCCTCCGGCCCCATGACGGCTATCTCCGCGGTTGGCCAGGCGAAGACGAAGTCCGCGCCGAGGTGCTTGCTCCCCATCGCCAGGTATGCCCCACCGTAGGCCTTCCTCAGGATGACGGTGACCATCGGAACCGTCGCCTCGGAGTAGGCGTAGAGGACCTTGGCGCCGTGCCTTATGATTCCCCCGTACTCCTGCTGGGTCCCGGGGAGGTAGCCAGGAACGTCGACGAGCGTGACTATCGGGATGTTGTAGGCGTCGCAGGTCCTCACGAAGCGGGCTATCTTATCGGAGCTGTCTATGTCGAGGACTCCCGCAAGGTGTATCGGGTTGTTGGCCACTATACCGACCGTCTGCCCGTTCATCCTCCCGAAGCCGACAACCGCGTTCGGGGCGAAGTAGGGCAGTATCTCGAGGAAGTCGGGGTTCCCGTTCGCGTCCCTGTCGACTATCTCGTATATCACCCCCCTCACGTCGTAGCCCTTGTTCGGGTCGTCCGGGACGATTGAGTAGAGGTTCTCGGTCTTCCTGAAGGGGGGATCGTTCGTCTTGACCCTCGGCGGCTTCTCCATGTTGTTGGACGGTAGGTAACCAACGAGCCTCCTTATGAGGGCAAGAACCTCCTCGTCGCTCTTCCCGATGAGGTGGGCCTGTCCCGAGCGCTGGGCGTGAACCATGGCTCCACCGAGCTGTATGGGAGTAACCTCGACGCCCGTTACGGCCTTGACGACCTGCGGGCCGGTGATGAACATGAAGCTCGCGGGGTTGTCCACCATCAGGATGAAGTCGCCTATGGCCGGGCTGTAAACGGCCCCACCGGCACAGGGGCCCATGATGGCCGTAATCTGGGGAACGACGCCGCTCAGGAGGGTGTTCATCTTGAAGATCTCGCCGTAGCCCTTCAGGGAATCGACGCCCTCCTGTATCCTCGCCCCGCCGGAATCGTTGAGGCCTATAACGGGGGCCCCCGCTTCCAGCGCCAGCTCCATGATGCGCTTGATCTTAGCCGCGTGCATCTCGCCGAGGGAGCCGCCCATGACGGTGAAATCCTGGGCGAACACAAAGACGAGCCTCCCATCGATGGTACCGTAGCCCGTGATGACGCCGTCCGCGGGTAGCTCCCTCTTATCCATGCCGAACTCCGTCGCGCGGTGCCTGACGAAGGCTCCTATCTCTACGAAGCTTCCCGGGTCGAGGAGCTTCTCGATCCTCTCGCGGGCGGTGAGCTTGCCCTTTGCGTGCTGTTTCTCGACGGCCTTTTCGCCGCCCATTTCGAGAACCTTCCTCTTTCTCTCATACAGTTCGCTAACCTTCTCTTCCATGCCCATGAGAACTCCCCCTGATACCTGAGAGCATCGCCTGCTTGTAGTTTGTAAAGTTTAAAAGAGTTTTTATTAGTTCGAAAATCCGGAAAAGAAAAGAGGCTTTAAAGATGCTGGATGGGCGTTTCGGCACCGCAGGCCTCGCATTTGAGGAAGTGGAAGCGTCCCTTCTTGATGATCTTTGTATCGGGGCTTCCACAGACCGGACAGATGACGTAGTCCTTGATGTACTTCTTCATCTTGTTGCCTATGAGGTAGGGGGTGAAGCGTCCCTGGAGGATGACGCGTCTGCCCTCTATGGTTCCCGCGGTTCCGACCTCGCGCAGGATGAACTTGAGCAGGTGGTTCGGGTCTCGGTTCATGGCCTCGGCCATGTCCACGAAGTTCTCGATTATGGTCCTGTTGCCCGCTATGGTGACCCTCGCGGCGGGAACCTCGAAACGGGAATCGTGATGCTTGACGTTCTCGGGGAGTTCCTCGTAAGCCTTGTCGAGCAGGCCCTCGAAATCGTAAAAGTCAACCTTCTTCTCGCTCACTTTCCTCACCTCCATCCTATCTCCGGGGAGGCGTTTATAACCTTTTGGCGTGATGCCGGAAATTGGAGGTATCAGAGCACGCGGTAGAAACCGGCGCGCGGCTCGTATATCCTGGCGTCGCGCTTGAGGTCGTTGAGGAGCTTCTTTATCTCGCCCTCCGAACCAAGACCGGCCCCCTTCGCCGCCTCGATTATCTCGTCCTCCGGTGCCCCGAACTCGCCCTCGCTCTCAAGGTTCTTTATGATGTCGATCATCTTATCTATCTTGTTTATCTTCCTGGAGCTCTTGCCCACCTCGAGTATCGAGACGTCCAGCGTTCCCTCCTCGTCGACGGCGATCTTCCTTATCATGTCCTCGATTATGGCCATCGCCGCCTTCGCGTCCTCCCGCGTCACCGTCTCGCTCAACCGCATCCTCGCGTGGGCCTCGCTGAGCCTTATCAGCGCCTCGAGCTGTCTCGCCGTTATCGGGATGGCCTGCACGCCCTCGTCCTCGCCGGGTCTCTTGAAGCCCTTCCTCATCCTCACGTAGTATCGCTTTATCTCCTCCATGGCCTCCCGGCTTAGAACGGGGTGAACGTTCTTCCTGGCGTAGGCGATGTACTTCTTCAGGAGGTCGTAGGGTATCTTGGGGGTTACGGCCTCGGCCTCCCCCCTCCTAACCTTCAGGATGTGCTCCGCTATGCTCGAGTCCACCTTCTCGTCCGGTTCGTCGAGGAGCAGGAAGATGAGGTCGAAACGGCTGAGCAACGTCGGCGGGAGGTCGAGCTGCTCCGGGAGGGACTTGTGGCGGTTGAAGCGCCCGAACTTCGGATTCGCGGCCGCTATCACCGTCGTCCTCGCGTTCAGGGTTGCGGTGATTCCGGCCTTGGATATGCTTATCGTCTGCTGCTCGAGCGCCTCGTGTATCGCGCTCCTGTCGCGCTCGCTCATCTTGTCGAACTCGTCTATGCATGCGAATCCGCCGTCGGCCAAGACCAGAACCCCCGCCTCGAGGACCCACGAGCCCGTGAACTCGTCCCTAACTGCCGCCGCTGTTAAACCCGCGGCGCTCGAGCTCTTTCCGCTCGTGTAGATGGCCCTCGGTGCCAGGTTGGAGACGTAGCGGAGGAGCTGGCTCTTGGCAACGCCCGGATCTCCCACGAGCAGGACGTGGCTTTCCCCCCTCAGCTTCGTTCCATCGGGCAGGGTTCTCTGGACGCCCCCGAAGAGGGCCAAGGCGATGCCCTTCTTGACCGTTTTGTGGCCCCAGATGGCGGGGGCTATCGAATCGACTATCGCGTCGACGATGTCCTTCCTCCTCGCCAGCTCCCTGATCCTCTGCTCGTCCTCCGGCGAGATCTCAAGCTCTTCAATCTCCTTGCTGAGTTGCTCTATGTGGTTCACCTCGAGGACCTTCTTGAATATCGGCCTCTTGTCCTTCCCCTCGAGTATGACGCGCAGGATCCCCGTGACCAGAACCCTGTCGCCGGGCAGGGCCGTGTCGACGAGGTCATCGAGGAGTATCGCATCGACGAAGCGAGGCATCTGGCCGCCCTTTAAGCTCTCCGGCCTGTCCTGAAGGCGGAAGCTCTGGAAGTTTATGAACCGGCTCTTCTCGACGTCCAGGTCTATGTTCCTCGAGCCGCAGGCGTCGCACTTGGCCGGCTTTACGAGGTTCCCGTAGGGTTTCTGGAGCCGAACCATCTCGTTGCCGCAGTCCTTGCAGACGTAGACCGCCTTCTGGACGAAGGGTTTGACCTCGCTCACGCGGGTGATTATACCCTCCACCTGGATGAGCCTGTTTATGTGCTCGCTCCCGAGTTCCTTGACGAGGAGGGTCCTGGGGAGGTTGTGGAACCTCGCGTGAACCCGGAACTCCTCCTCCTTGAGGAGGGGCGGCTCTCGGAGGACGATCTGGATGGCGTCCTCGGCCGCGGCTATGCTCTCCTCCGGGTTTTCAAGGAGCTCCTCCGCCAGCTCAGGGTCGAAGGAGTTGAGGTGCGTCCAGTCCACCGCCAGCGAGCGTTTGGGGATTACCGTGAGGAGGTCCTTGAGCCTGTTCAGGTAGACCTCGTTCCCGTCGTCGTCAACGTACTCCCTCAGGAAGCGGGCGAAGCGCTCTATCATCTCTTCCCTGTCCATCATCCCTCACCGAGCCACTCGTTTCTGATCTTGGAGAGCTGGAGGTAAACCCTCCTCTCCTCGGGCGAGAGCCTCGAGAGGAGCTCCAGGCTGTTGGGCCTCAGCATTACCGCCTTCAGGATCTTGTTGAAGCGTATCGTCTTCAGGTGCTCCAGCTTCTTCTTCAGGTTGGCGAGCTTGGTAAGCTTGACGTTTATCGTCTCTATTCCCTCGCCGGCGTTCATCCTCACGTAGTTCTCAAGGTAATACATGTAGAACTCGGCCCTCTCGTACAGCCCGGCCGGGATGGGCATCAGGGGCTCGTTCTCCCTCTCTTCGGCTATCGCGCGGTCTATCTCACCTATAACCTTGTCCGCCTCGTCCACGACCTCGACCACCCCGGCCTCCCAGAGCTCCTTAGCCTTCCAGTCCTCGATTAGAACCACGTCACCGGTGTTCCAGTCCCCCAGGGGCCGGAGGATCTTGACAGCTATGACCGCCCTACCCGTGAACATAACACCACCCTCTCCGATGTACCAACGCCAAGGTGCTTTTAACTTTACCTGCAGCGCTTTTAAAAAGCGCCTTTCTACAGCCCTTTGCTAACGCAAAGCTCTGTTCTCACTATCGTTCGAACATCCTGGCGGATGGCGGAAAACTGGCGTGCGGTTTTGAACGGGCTATTTTGGTGGGGATTAGGTTTAAATTGGATGTTTTAGAAGGTTTCACTCTCACAAGGCGCCCAAAGGGCACCAGAACAAAAGTGAAACCTGTTCACCGATCGATCTTGATATCAGCGACGTTAACCCTATAAGCCCAACGCCGTAAATAGCCCGGGTGGGAGCATGCTGATAGGAATAATGAGCGATACCCACGACAACCTTCCGGCCATTAGGAAGGCGGTCGAGCTGTTCAACGGGAGTAACGTAGAGCTGGTCATCCACGCGGGGGACTTCGTGGCGCCCTTCGTCGCGAGGGAGCTTAAGAAACTCAAGGCACCGCTCAAGGGCGTCTTCGGAAACAACGACGGCGAGCGGAAGGGACTCTACGAGGCGCTCGGCATCTACGACGAGATACTGGAGCTCGAGGCCGACGGCATGAAGATAGCGGTGACCCACGGCACCGACGAGCGCATCGTCCGCGCGCTGGCCCAGAGCAGGCTCTACGATGTCGTGATAGTCGGGCACACGCACCGCTACGAGATACGGGAAGCTGGAAGGACGATACTCGTCAACCCCGGTGAGGTCTGCGGCTACGTCAGCGGCGTTAGGAGCGTCGCCTTCCTCGACACGAGGAAGAGAGAGGTGAGGATAATCAACCTCGACACCGGGGAGCTCCTGGGGGCCATGAGTCTCTAACGAGCGTCTCTAACGAGCGTCTCTGGGGGCTTATCGAGACCTTAACGGCCCTCGTGCTTTCGATTTTTCTCAAATCAACGAACGAACCGGCGATGGGTATGGACGATATACTGATTCCGAGGGAAAGGACGGACGCGGTGGTGCTGATAGGGGTTGACGGGGCCGAGCGGGTGGAGTTCATCAAGGTCTACGCGGTCGACGAGGGAACGGCAAAGAGAGCCCTTGAGGAGTTCTTCAACGCCAGGGGCCTCTTTCCGGCCGATTACCGCCTCGTCAGCAGGGGAAGCGAGGACGTTGGGGACAGAAGGGCAATAACCACGAAGAGCGAGGTGGAGCTGAGCTCCTCCCTCGCCCGTCTGGGGCTTAAGTTGCTCTCCAACGGGATCCTCCATCTGGACGGCCTCGAGAGCCTCTATCAGTTCACCCTCGTCAGCGAGTCCCTTTACAGGAGGATAGTTCAAGAGACTCGCCGTGGAGAGGAAGAACCGGAGAGGGCTGAAAAAACGGAAAAAACACTCGAGTTTGAACCCCTCGATGTCCTCTCCCTCGGCGTCGACGTCCTCGTGGAGAACCTCCGCGGTGTCGACCTGGAAAAACTGCTCCCGCCCAAAGCCCGTCTCCTGCGGGAGCCGGAGTTGAGGGAGTTGATAGAGCTGATGGGTGAGGAACGCGATTTTCCCATAGTTGTGGAAACCAGGAACGCGGCGAGGTACTCGGTCCTGGATTTTCCGGCCACGGTTCGTCTCCCGCCCCTGACCGTTGAGGAGTTCGCGGCCGAGCTGTCGGGGAGGCTGGGCTTCAGAGTTGACCCGAAATATTTTAAGGAATATCCTCCCGAGAAGCTCAACCTGAGGAACGTTAAGGCGCTGGCGAAACTGGTTAGGGCGTTGATCGAGAAGAAGGGCTTTTCGGGGGAGGGGGCCCTCTCCATAGCCGTGAGGCTCAACCTCGGAGGGCTTTGAAGTAGCGAACCACCGCTGCCTTGAATTCCCCGTTGTGCTTGCCGAGGGCGGCGTTTATCAGCTCCCTCAGCTTTTCGTCCTCCGCAAGGTAGACGAGGAGCAGTCCCTCATCCGGAATTAACTCCGACATGAAGCCGGTCTTCTCCAGGAACCCCTCCCGGGTGGCGCAGGTTTTCCAGACTTCCAGGACCCTCTTCAGGTAGTTCCTTACCTCCCCGGCCCGCTTCTCGAACCCCAGCCAGTCGATTGAAATCCTCCCACCGGGTGATACGTAGAGGCCGGGGTTTTTGAGGTAATTCCCGAGCCCCTCCCCGAGTTTGGAAGTTAGGAGCTTCTCACGGAACCGTTCGATGGCATCGTAGTCGTCCTGAAGGCGTTTCCTGTCCACGAGGTCGAGCGAATCGAAGAGGGCCACGGCGGTGAGGTAGCAGAGCGCCGGGAACGGAACGTCCGGAAGCTCTATGGAGCCCGGACCAACCCGAACCTTCTCGCCGTTCTTCCTCTCGAGCCTCTCCAGGATCATCCCGAGGGGATAGCTTAAGCTTTTCACGCAGAACTCGAGCTCGTCCATTCTCCCACCGGCGGGGGTTGTTCAACCACGCTAAAAGGCTTTCGTCAGGTTTTTAGGCTGGATCGCTATTTGATCATCGGTGGGAGAATGGAGTGGGTTGAGATAGACGGTTCCTACGGCGAGGGCGGTGGGCAGATACTGAGAACGGCGGTCGCCCTTTCGGTCATCACGGGAAGGCCGGTTCGGATAACCCGAATACGGGCCAACCGCTCCAACCCGGGTCTGAGGCCCCAGCACCTCCACGGAATCGTGGCCCTGAAGGAGCTGAGCAACGCGAGGGTTAAAGGAGCTCAGGTCGGTTCCACCTATCTGGAGTTCGTCCCCGGGGATGCCCGACCGAAGCACGTCAGGGTCCCGATAAAGACCGCCGGCAGTGTAACGCTCGTCCTTCAGGCTCTGCTTCCGGCGATGGCATTCACCGGCGGGAGCTTCGAGGTAACCGGCGGCACCGACGTTCCCTGGAGTCCACCCGTGGACTACCTGAAGAACGTAACCCTCCACGCCCTTGAACGGATGGGCCTTAGGGTTGAGCTCGAGGTAAGGCGGCGCGGTCACTACCCGAAGGGCGGCGGGCTTGTAGTTGGTAGGGTCGAGCCGTGGGAGGAGAGGAGACCGCTCATAGCCCTTGAGTGGAGGAGGATAGAGCGCTTCTCCGGTATAAGCCACGCGACAAACCTACCTTCCCACGTTGCCGAGAGGCAGGCAAAAGCGGCCGAGGAGAGGCTCGGGGAGCTCTACAACGTTCCCGTGGAGATCGAGAGGGAGGTCTCGCGCTCGCTCGGGCCGGGGAGCGGCGTAGTCGTGTGGGCCGAGACGGATGGTCTGAGGCTCGGAGGCGACGCCCTCGGAAAACGGGGAAAACCCGCTGAAGTCGTCGGGAGGGAAGCGGCGGACGAGCTTGTGGAGGCACTGACGCCCGGAAAAGCCGTCGATAGGTTCCTCGGCGACCAGCTGATACCGTTCCTGGCCTTCGCGGGCGGGGAAATCGGGGTTTCGGAGATAACGAGCCACCTCGCCACCAACGTCTGGGTCGTGGAGCGCTTTCTGGGGAGAACCTTCGAGGTGGAGGGTGACGTCGGAGAGCCGGGGGTCGTGAGGGTGGTGAGGAGGGCTGGGGTTTAGGTTTTTTGCTTCGCGGCGAAGGCGTTAAATCAAACTCGAGAAATTCCCATCATTCCTCGGGGTCTATCCCGTAGACCTTCCGCGGGTTCCCCACGTGGATTTTGTAAACGTCCTCCTCCGTGAAGAGCCCGTTCTGGAGGAAGGCCTTCGTCCTCCGCGGAACCGTTTTCGGGCCGAGAACCGCACCTGGCCTGCTCTTGTCGTCGATGTAGTCCGTCTCCATCATGAAGCGGTTGCCCTGCGATATCGCCTCCCTGATGTTCTTCCTGCTCGCTATGACGCTCGGGAACACCCCGACCTCCTCCGCGACCTTAACGAGGGGCGGTGAGAAGTGCTTGACGACCTTATACGGCTTTATCCCGACCTCCCTAACGTACTCCCCGAGCTCCCTGAACCTGGCCTCGTCGAAGCTTTCGGTGTGGAGCTGAACCGCGCAGTCGGCTTCCTTAGCTAAGGCCATCCCGTACTTCATCAGCTCGATGCTCGCCTCCCAGATATCCGGGGAAACCTCGTAATGCGGCCTGCCTATCTCGCCAATGGCTACCGCCTTCCCCTCGAGGCAGAGCCTCTGGGCGTACTCGAGGGCTTTCCTCACCTCGTCCTTCGCGTACTTGAGCCCCCTCTTCTCCGCGAGGTAGGCGAACTCGGCCGGGTGGACGCCGACGACGGCGTAGGCCTTCACGGGAGTTTCCTTGTTTATCCTCTCGACGAGCCCGATGTGGAAGTCCATGGCTTTCATGAAGTCCTCCACCTTGAGCCCGGGAAAGCCGTAGTCGTGGGCGCTCTTGTACACGACCATGAGGTGCGTTCCCCCAGCTCTGTGGAACTGCTTAACCGCCTCGAGGAAGAGCCCGTGGAAGGGATCAACGTGGAAGTGGTCGTCAAGGATTATCATCGCCCTCACCTCTTTAATGAGCCTCCTCGGGTCTGTAAACATCGATAAGCGTCTCAGGATTGATAGACCTCGAGCCCCTCCCCCTCTTCGCACGGGATTTCGTGTTCCAGCATCAGGGCGACCCTATCACCCGCGATCGCGAAGTCTATCTCCATGTGGTCCCTCTCAATTTTCATTATCGGACTAACTGCCCTTCCCTTCACCTTGTAGCCGGTGTAAATTATTCCTTCGATGACCTCGCCGATCAGGACCTGCCTCGAGGAAACCTTAAGTGACCTTTCAACCCTGAACCTTCCCACCGGGTTTCTGGAGGCCACCCCTATTTCGTTGTCATCCCTTTTTCCGAGGAGACGGCGTAGAATGCTCAGCTCCACCACCCCAGTGCCTCCCGTGGGGAGACGATGATGTGTTGTTTATTGCTCAGCAGGGCCAGTACCGACTTGTAGAGCGTTAACCTGATGAGTTCCCCATCGTTTTCCAGTTCGATTACTGAGGTCGCTATGTCCTCCAGCATAGGGAGGGGGTTGGGATTCGTGTTCTCCAGGACGGCCGGTTCCATGAGGTACACGTTTATATCCTCCGAATTCCCGAGCTTCTGGCTTAAAAGGTTCGTATCCCCGAGTTTTTGTCTTATAAGGCTCATGAGAATGTACGTGCTGTAAACGTCGTTTTGGAGCGTTAGGAACCTTTCCAGGCCGAGAACCAGATGGATGTATCTGCCGTTGGGTTTTACCTCCTCAAGCTTTCTTTCGAGTTTTCTCTGATAGACGCCGGGGTCGTTCTCAAAATTTATCCGACCCAGGACGTTCCCGAATTCCTGAGTCCCTCCCACCTTGATGACGTTAACGTCGCGTTCGTCGATGGAAACTCCCATTATCTCAAGGTGTTTCATGTAAACCGGAAGGGTGTCGAAGATGTCCTCCACGATGAGGGGAATGTTCCGCGTTTTCGAGTAACTGACCAGGGCATGCAGTACGAACTCCCCGCCGAGGAAAGCCCTGTTTTCAATCACCGTCAATCCACCCGGCAGAAGTTTATCCATCAGGGCGTTCAAGTCCCGCCCTGAACTCATCACCGCCTTTACTGTCTCCATCGTGACCACCTCCCGACGGTGATTCTAAGCTCTCTTCCGATCATCTCGGGGTTGATGCTCTTCAGGACCCTCACGGTGGCACCGCTCGGGTAGGGGAACACCTCCATTACCGTCGTCGCTATCCTCTCGAGTTCGGGCATCACGTTGAACGGGAGACCACGAACAACGTCTTCGTTGATGAGGTAAAATGCCTTCCTCTCTTTTCTCCCCACGAACCGCTGGATCGCCAGGAGGAGGCGATAAACGTCCGATGGCCGTTGTACCAGCAGGAAGAGGTTCTCGATTCCAAGAACGAGGTTTAACATAGGGGGTTGTAGGTCGTTGAAGGCCTTTCTACTCGCTTCCTCGTAGTTCTCAAGGTAGACCCTTGGGTCCGGATGGAAGGGCACCCTGGTCACCACGTTTCCGACCTCGTACTTTCCGCCTGTTTTAACGACGTACACCCCATCGAGGTCGAGGGGAAGGCCCAGGGTTTTGGCGTGAATCGCTATGGTGTTGAGGGAATCGAAATTGTCATCCACGAGCAGGGAGACCCCCCGTTCTTTGGAGTAGTCAATGAAGAACCTCAGGATGAACTCCGGGATGTACGATGTATGATACTTCAGCAGAACGCTCTCCCCGGGAAGAATTGAGTCTATGATCTCGGCGACGTTATCCAAGTCCATCGGCCTCACCTTTTAAAAGTTAATTCTTAAAAAGATATAAACGTTTTTGCGCCAAAAATTGAGAAAGGTGGACTACAGGTTCACGAGGTGCACCGAGCAGGATATGCACGGGTCGAAGGCCCTCACCGTCTCCTCGAGCCTCTTTACCATCTCCCCCTCGTCCGTCTCGCCGTAAAGCCCCCGGGCCTCCGTCAACAGGCTCGCTTCGATCATTGCGTGGTTCAGCGCGGTTGGGGTTATTATGTTCGAGTAAGTTACGTTGCCGCTGGCGTCCATTCTGTAGTGGTGTATTAGAACCCCCCTCGGTGCCTCGACGTAGCCGATTCCTTCCCCCTCCCTCGGCTCAACGGGGACGTTCTCCCCTTCGATGCCCCTATCGAGGAGCCTCCTCGCTATCTCTTTTGCCCTCTCAATGGAATACACGAGCTCTATAGCCTGGGCGAGGTTGTTGTAACTCACGTATCCGGTCTCCAGTTTCTCCCCGTGTTCCTCGAAGAGCCTCCTGGCGGTGGGTGTCAGCATGCTCGACTTGAGTAGGAGCCTCGGCAGGGCCCCGACAAGGAAGGTTTCCCCCATGTAGTGGCTCTGCTTGGCAAAGCTGTAGACGGGGGAGCGCTCCTCTATCCTCTCTGTGTAGTGGAACTTCCCTCCTTCGTCCGATATCAGCCTTTCACCCCATAGGTAGCCGTCGGTGGCAACGAAGTGGCCCGCCCGGGCGCCGTAGGGTTGGAGCCGGGCAAAGAGTCTCACGGAGCGCTTTGCCAGCCGGAGGAGGGCTTCGCTCTCCCTCTCAATCCTCTCGAGCTCTTCGACGGTCGGGTACCTCCCAAAGCCACCGGGTTTTACGTTTATGCCGTGTATCTCCCTTCCTCCCACGAGGACCCTCAGTCTGTTACCGAAGGCCTTGATGGCCAGCCCCTCCCTCACGAGTTCGCCGTGCCTGCTCGCCATCCTTATGGCGTCGGGATAGCCGAACAGGTCGGGTGCGACGAGTAGGTACAGGTGGAGTGAGTGACTCTCGAGGAACTCCCCTATCAACCCCAGCTCCCTCAGGAGGCTTACCTCCTCGGGCACCTCGACCCCGAAGGCCCTCTCGATTCCAATGACCGAGGCGACGCTGTGGGCGAGGTAGCAGATGGCGCATATCCTCGCCTCCAGGTCGGGTACGTCTCGGTAGTGCCTTCCCAGGGTTAACAGTTCAAAAAAGCGCGGGCCTTCAATTATCTTGAGCCTAACGTCCTTTACCTCGTCGTCCTCGATGACTACCTCGGCTTTGCCGTTGCCCTCAACGCGCGTGAATTCCCGGGTCTCGATTATCATGGCTCCCACCTCGAGAAGGTCTTGAACTTCCTCAAGATGTATTCCTCATCGTAGCCGAGGCTCTTCAGTACCTCGTATTCCCCGGCAGGGTTCACCTCTCCGGGCAACGGCCCGCGGCACCCTATGCACCCGAGGCCCGATCTCAGGCAGACGGCGTTGCAGCCCCCGTAGGTTATCGGACCGAGGCAGGGGAGGCCCTTCTTCACCAGCACGCACTCGTACTCGTTGAGCTTGCACTCGAGGCAGACGGGGTAGTCCTTCCTCACGGGCTCGACGCCTTTGGCTATGTCGATGAGCGCCTGATAAACCTCCTCCTTATCGTAGGGGCATCCAGGAAGGGCGAAATCGACGGCCACGTACTCAACGACCGGTTTGGAGTCGAGGGCGCCCATCGGGTTTCCACCGTCTCCGTAAACGGCCTTCAGCTTTTCCCTGATCGGCATTTCAACGCTCGCCTGAACCGAACCGTGGGTCGCGCAGGTTCCGAGGGCTATCAGGTAGTCCGAGCGGTTCCTAACATCCTTGAGGAGGTTCAGGTCGCGCCTCGTCGAGACGGTTCCGGTCACGAGGGCGACGTCGTAGTGGGTTCCTCCATCAAGGCTCGTTGCCATGTGGAACTCCTCTATCTCGTAGAATTCGAGGAGATCGAAGAGCCTCTCGTAGAGGAAGAGCATGTTCAATGCACAGCCGCCGCAGTCCGTAAGCTCAAAGACCCCGAGCTTGAGCTTCTCCATCATATCAGCCCCCTCGTGGAGAGAGCGTCCCAGTAGGTGAAGACCGGCCCGTCCTGACAGATGTACTTTATGGAAACGCTGGTTCCGACGATGCAGTGGCCGCACTTGCCCACCCCACAGCGCATTCTCCTCTCGAGGGTCATGTAGATCCTACCCGGCGAGAGCCTTCTGTCGAGGAGCTCCCTTATGACGAACCTGTACATCACGGGCGGGCCGCAGATGAGGGCGTAGGTGTTGTTCACGTTGAACTCCTCGCCCCGGAACAGGTCGGTGACGACGCCCCTGCACACCCTGTCCGAGAAGCCCCTCTCAAGGTAGATGCACGATGGGCTCTCAACCTCGTAGGCGAGCTTTACCGAGCAGTTCATGGCCTCACCGTGCTTCAGCAGGTGGATTACCTCGTCACGGAAGAGTATGTCCTCGTAGGCCTTGGTCCCGTAGAAAAGGTGGACGTGCCCGTACTTTCCCGTGTCTATGGCGTACCAGAGCACCGAGCGGAGGGGGGCCATGCCCAGGCCGCCGGCCACGAGGATGAGGTTGGAACCCTCCATCCGCTCCATCGGGAAGCCGTTTCCGTAGGGCCCGCGAATCCCTATGATGTCGCCCTCCTTCATCCCGTGTATAAACTTGGTCATCCTGCCCGCTTTTCTGATGCAAAGCTGGAGGTAACCCTTCCTCGTTGGAGACGAGCAGAGGCTTATCGGGAACTCGCCGAAGCCCCGAACATCGACGATGACGAACTGACCCGGTCTGAAGCTGAAGTTCGCCCCGACCTCGGGGTCAACGAAGCGCAGCGTGAAGAGCTTCTCCCTCGGCGTAAGGTCCTTAACCTCCAGAATCCTCGCGTCGTGGCTCATGTACGGGTTCATTGGAGCGACCCCCTGACCTCCTCAAGAACCCCGACGTGCTCAATCTTCGCCGGGCAGAACTCGTCGCATCTCCCGCAGCCGACGCAGTTGTAGCCCGCCGAGGGGTCGAAGTAACTCTTGCAGTAGTAGCGGTGCCTGAAGCGGTCCAAGCGCGTTGGCCTGAAGTTGTGGCCCCCGGCGACCAGACCATGGTTCTCCATGAAGCACGAGTCGTACCTCCTCTCGCGCACCGCGCCGTACGCGTCCGTCCAGCGGTCGCATACCTCGTAGCATCTGCACGTTGGGCAGACCATGTTGCAGTTGCCGCAGCCGAGACATATCTCCGCGTACTTCTTCCAGACCGGGCTGTTGTAGGCCAGATCGAGCATGTCGGCCAGGCCCCCCTGTGGAAGCTCCCTCCGGAAGGAGTTAGCCCTCCTCTCCTCGAACTCTCTGAAGTTGGCCAGGTCTTCATCGGTCACCTCCTCGAACAGCTCGCCGTGTCTCCAGGCTATCTCGTGCCCGCGGACGCTGCCTATCCTCACGAGCCAGCCGTCCGGTAGCTCGTGCAGGAAAAGGTCGAAGCCGTCCATGGCGAAGTGCGTTCCTAGGCTCTTGCAGAAGCAGTATTCGTCGGGCATGCAACTTATTCCCACTATCAGTGTGGCTTCCCTTCTCCTCAGGTAGTAGGGGTCGACGGGTTCGTTGAGGTACACCCCGTCGAGTATCTTGAGGCCGTGGATGTCGCAGGAATGGAGGCCGAAGAGGACAGTCGGCTCCACGTTGGTTTCTTCTTCCCAGTGGCCGTTTTTCAGCCTTAGAATGGTCTCTCTGGGCCCCACAAAGAACTTCTTCGGCGGGAGCATGGTTCTGTTGTAGTCGAGGGCCATCTCCGCCGGGTCCCCAACCTCCTGGAAGGAGTAGACCTTTCCCTTCTTCACCGGCCCGTACACCCTGCCCCACTCCCTGAGGGAGTTGAAGAACTTCCCAAAATTTTCGGAAGGTAATTTTATGTACCTCAAGGGCATCACCGCCACGGAGGGCATTACAATTTTAAGTTTGTAAAGGAGTGATTTAAGAATTTTTCAAACAAATGGTTGCCAACCAGATGTTACAAACCCGTGCTTTAGTGCACTTTTATAAGCATTGAGGTTGAGATTTTTCCAGAAGATCCTCGCGGTGATGCAAGATGGAATCTTCCCTTGATTATATCCGCTCCTACCCGGCGGAACCGAGCTCGCTGATTCCCCTTCTCCAGCGAACCCAGGAACGGTTCGGTTACCTCCCCCGTGAGGCCCTCGAGGAGATAGCCGACTACCTCGGGGTACCGCTCAGCAGGGTTTACGGTGTCGCCACGTTCTACGCCCAGTTCCGCTTCGAGCCCCTCGGAAAGTACGTCGTCAGGATCTGCCACGGCACGGCCTGCCACGTGAACGGTGCCGTCAACGTATCCGGCGCCATAACGGAGGAACTTGGAATCGGGGAGGGGGAGACGACCGAGGACGGACTGATAACGCTCGAACGCGTCGCCTGCCTCGGATGCTGCAGTCTGGCCCCCGTCATAATGGTGAACGATAAAGTCTTCGGCAAGCTCACGCCTGAGAAGGCCAGGAAACTGATGCGGGAGCTCAGGGAGGGGAAGCTCGATGTCTGAGATAAAGGCCATCGCCGTCGGGATGAACTCCTGCGGCATAGCGGCCGGCGCGAGGGAGACCTACAAGGCCATAAAGGCCGAGCTCGAGAGGCGGAAACTCGACGTCAGGCTCAAGATAGTTGGCTGCGTCGGCATGTGTTATCGCGAGCCCCTCGTTGACGTCATCACTGGTGGGGAGATAATCACCTACGGCCACGTCGACCCGAAGAAGGTGCCGAGGATAATAGAGGAGCACGTTATCAACGGAAAACCCGTAGAGGAATGGGTGGTGAAGAGGGACCGGTGGGAGAACGGCGAGAGGAAAACCTGGGACGTCGACGGCTATTTTGCCCGGCAGAGGAAGATAGTGCTGGAGAACTCCGGTTACATAGACCCCGAGAACATCGACGAGTACATAGCGGTCGGGGGTTACGAGGCGCTCAGGAAGGCCCTGGAGATGGAGCCCGAGGAGATAATAGAGGTCATCACGAAGTCCGGCCTGAGGGGAAGGGGCGGTGCCGGATTCCCGACCGGCCTGAAGTGGAAGTTCGCGAGGGAGGCCAGGGGCGATGTAAAGTACGTGGTCTGCAACGCCGACGAGGGCGATCCGGGGGCATTCATGGACAGGAACGTGCTTGAGGGCGACCCCCACCGCGTCATAGAGGGCATGATAATCGGTGCCTACGCCATCGGGGCGAGCAAAGGTTTCATCTACGTCCGCGCAGAGTACCCGCTCGCGATAAGGAGGTTGAGGATAGCGCTGAAACAGGCCAGGGATAGAGGCTTCCTCGGCGAGAACATCCTCGGGAGCGGTTTCTCCTTCGACATCGCCATCAAGGAAGGTGCCGGGGCGTTCGTCTGCGGTGAGGAGACTGCCCTGATAGCCTCGATAGAGGGAAAGCGCGGGATGCCGAGGCCGAGGCCGCCCTACCCCGCCCAGAAGGGCCTCTGGGGCAAACCCACGAACATCAACAACGTGGAGACATGGGCCAACGTCCCGTGGATAATCAAGCACGGCTGGGAGGCCTACGCGTCCATAGGAACCGGGAAGAGCAGGGGCACAAAGGTCTTCGCGCTGTCGGGCAAGGTAAAGCGCGGCGGAAACGTCGAGGTGCCGATGGGGATGACGCTCAGGGAGATACTCTACGAGATAGGCGGGGGCACAAAAACCGGCAAGAGGATAAAGGCGGTTCAGCTTGGCGGCCCCTCGGGTGGCTGTATCCCGGAGCGTCTCTTCGACACGCCCGTCGACTACGAGAGCGTCAACGCCACCGGAGCCATCATGGGTAGCGGCGGGATGGTCGTCATGGACGAGGACACCTGCATGGTGGACGTGGCGAAGTTCTTCCTCGACTTCACGGTCAAGGAATCCTGCGGAAAGTGCACCTTCTGTCGCCTCGGGACGAAGAGGATGTGGGAGATCCTGGACAGGTTCACGCGGGGGGAGGCGACGGAGGAAGACCTTCAAAAGCTTGAAAGGCTCGCCTATCAGGTTAAGGCCGGCTCCCTCTGCGGCCTCGGGCAGACCGCTCCGAACCCTGTTCTAACGACCCTGCGCTACTTCAGGGACGAGTACCTCGCCCACATAGAGGGCAGGTGTCCGGCCAGAGTTTGCAAACCGCTCATCAGGTACGTCATCGTGGCGGATAAATGCACCGGCTGCACGGCGTGCGCCATATTCTGCCCGGTCAAGGCCATCAGCGGTGAGAGGCTCAGGCCCCACGTCATCGACCAGGAGGCGTGCATCAAGTGCGGAACCTGCTACGAGGTGTGCCGCTTCAACGCCATAGAGGTGAGGACGGGGGGTGAGTGAGATGGTCAGGATGAGGGTAAACGGAAAAGAACTTGAGGCCTCCGAAGGGAAGCCCCTCATAGAGTTCCTTCGCGAAAACGGAGAGCACGTGCCGGGGTTCTGTTACTCGGGCGAGCTTGACCCCTACGGCTCCTGCAGGCTCTGCCTCGTCTCCACGCCGAGGAGGGTTACAACCTCGTGCACCCTGAAACCGATGGAGGGGCTTGAGCTGAAGACCCTGAGCGAGGAAGTCGTCTCGATGAGGAAGACCGCACTCGAGCTCATGCTCTCCGACCACTACGGCGACTGCATAGGCCCCTGTCAGGACGGCTGTCCGGCCCACAGCGACGTTCAGGGCTACCTCGCGCTCATAGCCATGGGGAAGTACCACGAGGCCGTTAAGCTGATGAAGGAGAAGTACATCCTGCCCGCGGTGCTCGGAAGGGTCTGCCCGGCCTTCTGTGAAGAGGCCTGCAGGAGGAACCTCGTTGATGAGCCCCTGGCGATAAGGCAGCTCAAGCGCTTCGCGGCGGACTACGATCTTGAGCACGGCCCCTGGATGCCCGAGATCCCCCCTTCCACGGGAAAGCGGGTCGCGGTTGTCGGAGGGGGCCCCGCGGGTCTCGCCTGCGCCTACTACCTGAGGACGATGGGGCACGAGGTGACGATAATCGAGGCCATGCCCCAGCTGGGCGGGATGATGCGCTACGGGATCCCGGCCTACAGACTGCCGAGGGACGTCCTCGATATGGACATCGCGACGGTGGTGAACACCGGGATAGAGGTGAGAACCAACACCGCCCTCGGGAGGGACGTGACCCTTGAGGAGCTGAGGGAGGGGTACGATGCCGTCTTCCTTGGCGTTGGGGCGTGGAGGAGCAGGAGAATGCGGATTCCGGGTGAGGAGCTCGAGGGGGTCATGCACGGCATAGAGTTCCTCAGGAGGGTTAACACTGGCGAAACGGTCGGACTCGGGGAGCGCGTCTTGGTAGTTGGTGGCGGAAACACGGCCATGGACGTTGCGAGAACCGCTTTGAGGCTCGGCGCTGAGGTCACAGTCGTCTATCGCCGCTCGAGGGAGGAGATGCCGGCCAACCCGCGGGAAGTGGAGGAGGCGATGGAGGAGGGAGTGAAGTTCCTCTTCCTGGCGAACCCCGTGAGGATCCTCGGCGACGGAAGGGTTGAGGGGGTGGAGCTGATCAGGATGCGCCTTGGCGAGCCCGATGCGAGCGGCAGGAGGAGACCGATACCCGTGGAGGGCTCCGAGTTCAGGGTTAGGGCCGACAACGTTATCCTCGCGATAGGCCAGTACTGCGACGAGGAGTTCCTGAGGAGCCTCGGCGTGGAGGCGAGGCGCGGAAGGGCCGTGGTGGACGAGGTGACGCTCCAGACGAGCGTTCCGGGGGTCTTCGCGGGGGGCGACCTCGTTCTCGGCCCCTCAACCGTCATAGAGAGCATCGCAACGGGGAGAAGGGCGGCGGTGATGATAGACCTCTACCTGAAGGGCAAGCTTGAGAGGGCCAGGGAAGTGCTGACGGAACCCGAGAAGCACATCGAGGACGTCCTGAAGGACGAGGATCTTTACAGGGTTCTCTTCGACCTCAGGCCGTACAACCACTGGAAGAGCGTCACGGAGAAGGACTACGGGCACGTGGAGAGAAAGCCGAGGGCGAGGGTCGAACTCCTCGAGGTGGAGAGGAGGAAGAGAACCTTCGAGGAAGTGGAGCCGGGCCTTACGGAGGAGCAGGTCCTTGAGGAGGCGGGGCGGTGCATGAGCTGTGGCTGCATGGAGGTTTTCAGGTGCAAGCTCAGGGAATACGCCACCCTCTACAACGCCGAGGGGCATGCCTTCGAGGGGGAGACCAACAGGTTCGAAATAGACGAGAGCCACCCATGGGTCACCCTCGACAACAACAAGTGCGTCCTCTGTGGCCAGTGCGTCAACTTCACCCACGAGGTCTCCGGGGAGGGGGTTGTTGATTACCTCTTCCGGGGATTCGGGACGAAGATCTCTCCGCCACCCGGCGAAAACCTCGGCGATTCCCGGGGCAGGTTCATCGGTGAGATGATAGACCTATGCCCCGTTGGGGCCATCACGGAAAAGGTCCCCTTCGTAAAGCCGGGCCCGTGGAAGACCCGGGCGGTGAGAACGGTCTGCAACGGCTGCTCCCTCGCCTGCGAGATGGCGGTGGAGGTCTACGACGGCATGCTCGTAAGGGCCTCGCGCGTGGACGACTCGTGGAACCGGCACATCTGCGACCACTGCCGCTTTGACAGGCCCTGGGCCGGGGACCTGAGCGGGCCGCTCCTCAACGGGAGGCCTGTGGGCTGGGAAGAGGCCAGACGCTTCATCTCGGAGAGGAGCTACGCCCTGATTCTGACGCCGAACCTGACGAACGAGGAGATAGCCTTTTTCATGGAGTTCGCCGGGAAGAGGGGCATCCCGATAGGCTCCACCGTCAGGGGCGGCCTCTCGACGGCGACGCTCGAGGACATCAAAAGGGCCGGGCGGGTTCTCCTCAGGGCGGACGTCGAGAAGTTCCCGCTCCTCATGATACTCCTCAGGGGCAAGGAAATTGTTGAGGATGGCTACGACGTTGCGATAATTGAGGGTGGAGAGCCGCTCGGGGTGCCGACGCTGATCCTCCACGAGGGCGTCAATTCAATGGGGCTGCTGAAGGCGGGTATAAAGGGAATCCCCGAGAGCGACGCCTACGTTGTCATAGGGGAACCTGGGATGGAGCTCGGGGGCGATGTACTGGTGGTTCCCGCGGGAATCTGGGCCGAGAAGAGCGGAACCGTAACGAACGCCTTTGGGATGGAACTGAGGGTGGAGGCGGCGAGGGAAGGCTACTCGCCCCTCGGGCTTTTCTCTTGATCTTCCACATTTTTAGTTCCCCCGGTAGAGGTCATGGAAACTTTAGAATAATCATGATCACACAAAAGTTCATCGACAGGGAGGAGAAACTGGAGGTTCTGAGAAGGGCGTTCAGGAGGGCTGAAAGACCGGGAGGAGTACTACGGCCTGATGGCCAGAGATCTTGAAGGAAAAGGGGCGTTGAGGGGTGGTGGCTACCCCGTCTGGGATCTCGGAGATTTTGGGGATTTGCCCCGAGGGTTAGGTGTTTTTATCTTTGACGGTCTCCACCATCCCCATTCCCTTTCATGTACTCCTCATATAATTCCACCGAGTGGGCCCTCAGATAACCGCGGGAACGCCCGGTACCCTCGGGAACGGTTGCACCTCCGCGATATGCTTCGCGCCGACCATGTAGCGGACCAGCCTCTCGACGCCGATTCCCGCTCCCGCGCTCGGTTTCAGCAGGCCGGCCCTTGCGACCTCGAGATAGGGCCTGAAGGCCTCGAGGCTTATCCCGGCTCTTCTCATCTTCCTCACTATCACGCCGTACTCCCACTCCCTCTCGCCTCCACTCGAGACCTCGCCGTAGCCCTCGGGAAGGTATAGGTCGTAGTTCCTGAAGTGACCGGGTCTCTCCGGGTCTTCCCTGTCGTAGAACTCCCTCTCGATGTCCGTTATCCAGAAGGGCTCTTCCATGGCCCTGCTCGCTTCCTCCTCGTCCCCGAACTCCCCCCGGATTTCCTCCAGCGTGAATCTTTTGAAAGGTGGCCTTACCTTCGGCACCTCCCTCCCGACGAGTTCCCCGACGGGATCCCTCATCTCAAGGAAGAGGCCGCTTATGAGTTCCTCTATGAGGCCCATGACGTCGTCCATGCTCGCGTGCGCCATCTCGAAGTCGAGCTGGGTGAACTCGTAGGCGTGCCTGCCATCGTCCGCACTCTTTCCCTCGAGCCGCACGTTGGGCGAGAGGACGAAGAGTCTATCTATCCCCATGGCCACCGCCATCTGCTTGTGGAGTATCATGCTGTGGGTGAGGCGGAGCTTGGCTCCGTAAACCTCCACCTCAGGCGGTCTGAGGGCCTCTTCCGCCGCGGGGTCGGGCCAGAGGGGGTCGGTGATGGAGCTGAGCATAACCGGGAGGAGCCACTTGAAGCCCCTGCCCACCATGTACCTCGTCATGTAATCGACGACCCTCGTCTGAACTTCCATCACGGGTTCAATCTTCCTGGTCACAATTTGTAGAGCGTTCATAGCTATCACCTAATTTCTGTCACCTCTCTTCTCCCTTATGGCTTTTGTGCAATATCTTTTGGATTTTGGACAAAATATGACACTAAATAGTGGTTATTTTCGAACAAAAGACAATATATGGCCCATTTGTTGACTTTCATGGGCATCCCCCGGCGATACCGTTATAACATCGGCCGGAAACCTTATACGGTGGTAAAGCATGGGGGTCTACATATTCACGCCGGAAGACCTGATACGCTACGGTTCGGCCACCCCGGAACAGCTTGAGGTTTTGAAGAACGCGGTTCTCTCCAGGAAGGACATCCTCGTGGTCGGATCCAGCCGCTCGGGTAAGACCAAGCTGGTGGAGGCCCTGATGCACTTCGTACCCGACGACTGGAAGGTGGCGGTTGTAACGGCCTACGGTGAGTTCAAGCCCTTCAAGCCGAACATCGCCGTCATAGACACGCGCTTCGACAGTATGTCCCTGGAGAGGCGCACGTCGGAGGTAATCTCGAAGATCAAGGATTTGAACCCGGATTACGTTGTCGTCGATACCGTTCACACGATTGACGTCGCCCGTCTCTTTCGGGAACTCATAGACGACTACGCCTTCATCGTGACCTCCCTCGCCCTCACGGACGACATAAAGGGGGAGGTTGGCCACTGGCTCGGAATAAGCGGTGAGACCTTCGACAAGTTCGACGTCGTCGTGGAGCTCAGGAGGGACTGGAGAACTGGGATGAAGAGGATAAATCGCGTTTACGAGGTAAAGAACGGGGAGCTGAGGGGGGTCGTTTAGCCCCCTTTGTCCTTTCCACTAAAAACGAGGAGAAACTCAGCCCCTGAGCTTTTCTATGACCTCCCTGAGGTTCGCCAGCATCTCCTCGATGTCCTCGAAGGTCATGTAGCCCATGTTGCCTATCCTGAAGGTCTTCTCGGCGACGCTTCCGTAGCCCTTGGCCAGCTCGAAGCCCCTTTCGCGCATGGCGTTGTAGACGTCGACGCCCTTCATCCCCTCCGGGACGACGACGGCCGTAATGGTGGGGCTCTCGTAGCCGGGTTCGGCCAGGATCCCGAGGCCCATCTCCCTAACGCCCTCGCGTATCATTCCGCTCCTCTTGACGTACATGCCGAGCCATTCCCTCTTCCCGCCCATCTTCTCGATTATCCTGAGCGTGACGTTGAGACCGAAGATCTGCGGGAGCGGTGGGGTTGAGGGCGTTCCCTTCTTCTTCTCGTTGAACTTCTTATACATGGGAAGGTCGAAGTACCAGCCGCGTTCCGGCATCCTCTCGGCTATCTCGAAGACGCGCTCGCTGACCGCGGCAACCGCCAGCCCCGGCGGAACGCCGAAGGCCTTCTGCGAGCTGGCGAAGACCAGGTCGATTCCCCACCTATCGAACCTTATATCGGCGCCGCCCATCGCGGAGACGGCGTCGACGAAGAGGAGCTTGTCGTGCTCGCGAACCACCTTGGCCAGCTCCGGGAGTGGGTTGAGCACGCCCGTCGAGGTCTCGTTGTAGGTTATCGTGACGGCAACGACGTCGGGGTTCTTTTTGAGAGCCTCGTCAAGTTCCTCGGGCTTGATGGCCTTTCCTGGTTCCTTCCTCAGGACGACCGCCTCTCTGCCGTTCGCCTCGACCACGTCCCTGAACCTGTCGCCGAACGCCCCTATCGTGGTTACCAGAACCTTCCCTCCCCTCGGGACGGTGTTCCTGACCGCCGCCTCCATGAAACCGGTTCCGGAGCTCGGGAAGAGGATTATCTCTCCTTTATCCGCCTCGAGGAAGGCCTTGAGCCTGTTGAGGGTATCGACGTGAACCTCCTTCGCCTCGGCCGAGCGGTGGCTGAACATCTGAACGCTCATTATCGCGAGAACCTCCGGAAAACAGGCGACCGGGCCCGCGGTGAAGAGCCTGTACTTCGGCTTGACGAGCTCGTAAACCTCCCTGTAGGCCTCCTCATACTCCATATCGAAGTTGAGCTCCACGGACATCACCTCGGCGGTGGTTTGGGATGGAAATATAAAAAGGGTTCGCTGGTGGCAAGGGCCCTTCCTTGAAGCTCCGCCCATTTGCCGAACCCCTTACCGAAGAATCTTCGGCATGACCAAGACTTTTAAAATCCAAGTTTAACGTTTAGAAGGTGGTCGCATGGAGTCCAGACGTCTCGTTGGAATAACCCTCCTCGTACTCTCCGCCTTCACCGGCACGGTGGCCTTCCGGCTCGCAACTCCGGCGGTGGCGTTCTACACGCGCGATGCCCTGAAAGCTTCGATGCTCTCCGTTTCAATCGTCTCGATGTCGTTCGTTCTCGCGAGGGCCTTTTCCTCGGTCTTCGGCGGGTTGATGCTGGAGAGGAGTAAGGGGCTCGTCTACGTCGGTGCCCTTGCCATGATGGGAAACGCCCTGGCCGTTCAGCTCTACCCCCTTACATCCACGTGGCCCCAGGTGGCCGGAATAAAGCTCCTCAACGGCTTTCTCAACGGTCTGAGCTGGCCAATGGCGCAGTTCGTGATAGCGGTTGCGACGCCGAGGGAGATACGGGCGAGGGTCACCGCGATCTATTTCTTCTCCGGCAGCCTGGCCTCCCTCCTCGGGAACTACGTCTACGCCTACACGATTAACCTCGGGTTAGGCGGCCAGATGTGGATCTCGTCGGTCTTTTTCCTGCTGACGGGGATGATAATGGTGGTCAGCTATCTCCTGCTCTACGAGAGGATAACACCGAAGAGGCCGAAGAGCTCCGGCGGTGAGGGGCCGGGCCTCGATCCGGGGAAGATCCTAATCATCGCCTCGCTGATGGCGGTTATAGTGGCGTTCACCTCCGGCGAGATAACCTACGTCTACGTCTCCGAGGCCCTGGGGATGGGCAAGGCCAGAACCGCAACCCTCATCGGCTGGACTGGTTTTCTATCATCGCTCCTGAGTTACTTCGTCTCCTGGCTGGCGGACGTGAGGAGTGAGAGGCGGATGGTAGTTTTCACCTCCCTCACCGCCGCGCTCTCCCCTCTCCTCGCGGCGATAAAGACGGCTCCAACCGTTTTCCTCGGAATATTCCTGGCCCTCTTCGCCTTCCAGAGCTTCAGGCCCATATCGAGGAAGGTCCTGTCGGGTTACCACCGCTCTTCCCTCGCCATAGGCGGGGTCAATGGCGTTCAGAACCTCTCGACTTTTCTCGGTGGCATGCTCTTTGGCGTTGCCTACTCCCTCGGGGAGGCCCACTGGTTCGTGACGCTCAACCTGGCGTTGCTCGCCTTCGCGCCGGTCTCCCTGGTTCTGATGTGGGAGGGTGTTAAGCTTAAAAGGGAGGTCGATAAGTGAACGTGAGGAAACTCCAAAACTTTTATAAAAGCCACGCCAAGGTAGGTTTAGGCTTAACTTACGCTCATTTGGAGGTGAGAGTATGGGACTTAGACCGGCCAAGATCGATAGGGACGTTGACAAGCCCGCTTACACGAGGAGGGAATACATACGCGGTGCCCCCGGTCCGAAGATAACCATCTTCGACATGGGCAACCTCTCCGCGGAGTTCGAGTACGAGGTGAGCCTTCACGCCGAGCAGGCCATGCAGATAAGGCAGAACGCCCTCGAGGCCATCCGTATTCAGGTGAACAGGTACCTCCAGAAGAACGTCGGTAGGAGCAACTACCACTTCAAGATAAGGGTCTATCCCTTCCAGGTCCTCAGGGAGAACCCGATGGCCACCGGGAGGAAGGCCGACCGTTACGGAAACGGTATGCGCAGGCCCTTCGGTAAGCCCATAGGACTGGCCGCCCGCGTCAGGAAGGACCAGAAGATAATCAGCGTCTGGCTCAACGAGAGCCACCTCAAGTTCGCCCTCGGAGCCATGCACAGGGCCAAGATGAAGCTGCCCTACAGCGCCTACTACAGGATCTACGACAGGGAGGGCAACGACGTCACCACGAAGGTCCTCTCGACAATGAAGCACTGAAGTGCAGCACTGAAGTGCAGCACTAAAGTGCAACGCCGGTGTATCCTCTCTTCCCTACTTTTCATGTTCTATGTGTTCGCATTTCCCGCCCGGGCTTTTGTCGTATATTCATAACGATTATTAACGATGCGATCCAACATGTGTTGGTGGGACGATGGTAAGCTCGGGCTTTAGGGCGACCCTTCTCAAACTCGGCTTGGAGGAGGAGAGGCTGGCGGTTCTTGAGGGAAAGGGTGGGATCGTTGAAGACGAATTCGAAGGCATAAGGTACGTCCGCTTTCGAGATTCCGCCAGGGGTTTCAGGCGCGGGACGGTGGTCTTTGAGAACGGCGACGTTGTTCCCGGCTTTCCCCACATAAAGCGCATCGTTCAGCTGGAGAACGGGGTAAGGAGGGTTTTCAAGGGGGAACCCTTCTACGTGGAGGAAAAGGTGGACGGCTACAACGTCAGGGTCGTTAAGGTGGGAAGGAGAATCCTTGCCTTGACGAGGGGCGGTTTCGTTTGCCCTTTCACGACGGAGAGGATCCTTGATTTCGTTGATGAAGGGTTCTTCAGGGACTACCCTGACCTCGTTCTGGTCGGGGAAATGGCCGGACCCGAGAGTCCGTACATCGTCGAGGGACCGCCCTACGTTGAGGGGGACATCCGGTTTTTCCTCTTCGACATCCAGGAGAAGGGGACGGGAAAAAGCCTTCCCGCGGAGGAGCGTTATGACCTCGCCCGGAAATACGGCATCCCGCACGTTGAGGTATTCGGGCTGTACGATAGTTCCAGAATCGATGACCTGAGGGGGCTCATAGAGAGGCTCAGCCGGGAAGGGCGGGAGGGCATCGTCATGAAGAGCCCCGACATGAGGAGGATAGCGAAGTACGTAACGCCCTACGCCAACGTCAACGACGTCAGAATAGGCTCGCGCATATTCTTTGACCTGCCCCACGGCTATTTCATGGCGAGGATCAAGAGGCTCGCCTTCTATTTTGCGGAGAGGCACCTTCGGGGAGAGGAGTTCGACGAGTACGCGAAGGCCCTTGGAAAAGCCCTGCTGGGGCCATTCGTTGAGAGCATCCACGAAGTTGCCAGCGGTGGCGAAGTTGAGGAGGTATTCACCGTGAGGGTGAAGAACATCGGCACGGCCTACAGGATGGTGGCCCACTTCGAGAGGCTCGGCGTGAGGATCCACATCGAGGACATTGAGGATCTCAAGAACGGCTACTGGAGGATAACCTTCAAAAGGGTTTATCCGGACGCTACGCGCGAGATGAGGGAGCTGTGGAACGGGCGGGCTTTCGTGGATTGACCCTCTTCGGGCGGAAGCTCATTTCAAAGGTATCACCGGGTTCGGGAAAGACCTTTTGCAAAAAAGTTCTACACCTCTCAACTCAAAAAAGGGTTGCAGGGTTCGAAAGCCTTTTAAATACTCTACATAGACCCCACTTCAGCGTTGAAGTTAGCAGGGCGTAAGGATGACGGAAAATGGCCTGGCACGTCTTCATTCCGGATTCGCTCCTCGAGGAAAGCGACGACCCAAAAATCAGGACGTACAAGGTTGGTCAGATAGCCAGGGCCTGCGCGATCTTCGGCGTCGAGCACGTCTGGATATACAGGGCGGGCGGAAGGGACGGGAAGTTCATCAAAACCATCCTCGAGTACGCGGAAACTCCCCAGTACCTCAGGAAGAGGCTGTTCCCCCTGATGCCCGAGCTGAGGTACGTCGGCGTCATCCCGCCGTTGCGGACGCCCCACCACAAGCTCAAGGGAAAGCCGAAGGTCGGGGAGATCCGCGAGGGCTTCGCCTTCAGGAGGGGGAAGCGGGTTTACGCCGACATCGGGCTCGATGAGCTTGCCACGGTCGAGGGGGGCGTGGAAGGGCGCGCAACCTTCCGGATCGTCTCGGTAAAGCCGCTCAGGGTTATACCGGCAAGGCCGGTGGAGTACTGGGGGTACAGGGTGCACCTTACGGGGAAGTCACTGGCAAAAACACTTAAAAAGGCCGGGCTGGACCTGAGCATCGCGACCTCCAGGAGGGGGCGCGACGTTCGGGAGGTGAAGCTTCCCCCGCTCGAGGGGGAGGTCGGATTCGTCTTCGGCTCACCGAGGAAGGGCGTGATGGAGCTCCTCGGCGAGGAGGAATATGACTTTGATCTAATCCTCAACACGATTCCGAATCAGCGGACGAAGACCGTCCGCACCGAGGAGGCCGTACTGGCCACACTCGCGGTGTTTAATCTCATAAGGAGGGATTGAGATGGGAAAAATACACAGGCCAAGGAGAGGTTCACTGGCTTACTCCCCGAGAAAGAGGGCCAGGAGCGTAGTCCCGAGAATCAGAACGTGGCCACAGGACAGTGAGGTCAGAATGCTGGGTTTCGCCGGCTACAAGGCAGGCATGACCCACGTGCTCATGATAGACGACAGTCCCGGGCTCACCAAGGGCAAGGAGATCTTCATGCCGGTTACGGTAATTGAGGTCCCGCCGCTCTTCGTCTACGGCATCAGGGCCTACAGGCAGGGATACCTCGGACTCGAGACCGCTACGGAGGTCTGGTTCCACGAGCTCAACGACAATGTGAAGAGGAGGATAAGGACCCTGCCGAAGGACTACGGTGAAGAGGCCTTCAGGGAGAAGCTCGGTAAGCTCGAGGACCTCGTCAACGACGGCGAGATAGTCGACGTCAGGCTTCTCGTCCACACCCAGCCGTGGCTCATCAAGCTCAAGAAGAAGCCGGAGGTCATGGAGTACGCCATCGGTGGCGACGACGTCAAGGCGAAGTTCGAGTACGCCAGGGAAAAGATAGGCAAGGAGCTCAGGGCGAGCGAGGTTCTCCACGAGGGCGAGCTCCTGGACGTTGTGGCGGTCACCAAGGGCAAGGGAACGCAGGGCCCGGTCAAGCGCTGGGGCGTTAAGATCCAGTTCCACAAGGCCCAGAGAGCCGGAAAGGCCAGGCACATCGGTAACCTCGGCCCATGGCACCCCACCAGGGTCATGTGGACGGTTCCACTGGCCGGTCAGATGGGCTTCCACCACAGGACGGAGTTCAACAAGAGGCTCATAGCTATAGGTGAGAACGGAAAGCTCAAGCTCGATGGCGGAAAGGAGATGGAGATAACCCCGAAGGGTGGCTTCCCGCACTACGGCGTCGTGAGGAGCGACTTCCTCCTGATAGCCGGAACCGTACAGGGTCCCTTCAAGAGGATCGTCAGGGTCAGGCCGGCCATCAGGCCGCCGAAGAAGAGGCCACCGGTTGAGAGACCGCAGATAACCTACGTCAGTAGGGAGTCCAAGCAGTGAGGTGAGATAGATGAAGGTTAAGGTTTTCAGTCTTGAGGGCGAGCCCGTGGAGGAGATAGAGCTTCCGAAGGTCTTTGCCACCCCCTTCAGGCCGGACCTCATCAGGCGCGCGGTTATAGCCTCGTGGACGCACAGGATTCAGCCACAGGGCAGGAGCCCCTACGCGGGCAAGAGACGCGTCACCGAGAACATCGGTAAGGGCCACGGTATGGCGAGGGTCGAGAGGATAAAGACCTCACCGAGGTTCGCGGCCTTCGTTCCCTTCGCCCGCGGTGGGAGGAGAACGCACCCGCCGAAGGTCGAGAAGATAATCTGGGAGGACATCAACAAGAAGGAGCGCAGGCTGGCCATAATGAGCGCCATAGCTGCGACTGCCAACTACGACCTCGTAAGGGCCAGGGGACACGTCGTTGAGAACGTTCCCCAGGTTCCGCTGGTGGTTACCGACGACCTCGAGAAGGTCTTCAAGACCGCCCAGACCAGGGAGATATTCAAGAAGCTCGGCGTCTGGGACGACATCGAGAGGGCGAAGAGAAACACCAAGATCCGCGCCGGGAAGGGCAAGATGCGCGGAAGGAGGTACAAGAAGGCCAGGGGGCCGCTCGTCGTAGTCGCCAGGAACGAGGGAATCGTCCAGGGCGCCAGGAACCACCCGGGCGTTGACGTCGTCACCGTCGAGAACCTCAGCGCGGAGTTGCTCGCCCCCGGAACGCACCCGGGAAGGCTCACCGTCTGGACGAAGGGGGCAATAGAGAGACTTAGGGAGATCTATGGGTGATGGAGATGGATCCGTACAAGGTCATCGTGAAGCCGGTCGTCACGGAGAAGGCCGTGGCGATGATAGAGAGCGAGAACAAGCTCACCTTCATAGTGGACAGGAGGGCCACAAAGGCGGACATCAAGAGGGCCGTTGAAGCGATGTTCAACGTCAAGGTCGAGAAGGTCAACACCCTCGTGACGATGAGGGGAGAGAAGAAGGCCTACGTGAAGCTCAAACCCGAGTACAGCGCAAGTGAGGTCGCCGCAAGGATAGGATTGTTCTGAAGGGGTGAGTGAGATGGGAAAGAGTCTGATTCAGCAGAGGAGAGGTAAAGGAACCACGACCTTTAGGGCCCCCTCGCACAGGTACAGGGGGGCGGTTAGGTACCTTCCGCTCAACCTCACCAGGGAGAAGACCCTCGTCGGCAAGGTCGTCGAGATACTCCACGACCCGGGAAGGACCGCTCCAGTTGCCCGCGTCAAGTTCGAGAACGGAATGGAGAAGCTCATAATAGCCCCCGAGGGAATCCTCGTTGGGGAGGAGATAGCCATCGGTCCGAGCGCACCGGTGAAGATAGGCAACACCCTCCCGCTGGCCATGATCCCTGAGGGAAGCTACGTCTACGACATCGAGGGAGTGCCCGGGGATGGGGGCAAGTACGTAAGGGCTGGCGGTGCCTACGCCCTCGTCGTCAGCAGGGAGAAGGACAAGGTCATAGTCCAGCTCCCGAGCGGTGAGCTCAAGAGCTTCAACCCGATGTGCCGCGCCACCATAGGCGTGGTTGCCGGGGGCGGCAGGCTCGAGAAGCCGATCGTCAAGGCCGGTAAGGCATACTACATAGCCAAGGCCCGCAACAGGTTCTGGCCGAAGCCGAGGGGCGTCAAGATGAACGCCGTCAACCACCCGCACGGTGGTAAGGAGCACCACATAGGCAGGCCGAGCACCGTCTCGAGGCGGGCCCCGCCCGGAAGGAAGGTCGGTCACATAGCCGCGAGAAGAACGGGTAGGAGGAAGTGATGAAGATGGCGAGAAAGAAGGAGTTTAAGTACAGGGGTTACACCTTCGAGGAACTTCTCAACATGTCACTCGAGGATTTTGCCAAACTCCTGCCGTCAAGACAGAGAAGGAGCCTTAAGCGCGGTCTTTCACCCGAACAGAAGAAGCTCCTCAGGAAGATAAGGCTCGCGAGGAAGGGCAAGTACAAGAAACCGATAAGGACCCACAGCAGGGACATGGTCATCCTCCCGGAGATGGTCGGTATAACCATCCACGTCTACAACGGAAAGGAGTTCGTCCCGGTGGAGATCAAGGAAGAGATGATAGGCCACTACCTCGGCGAGTTCGCGCTCACGAGGAAGGTAGTCCAGCACGGCTCACCGGGTGTCGGTGCGACCAGGTCATCGATGTTCGTGGCAATCAAGTGAGGTGGTTTAGATGAGCAGGGGCAGGTTTTCCTACTCATTCCAAAATTTTGATCCGGACAGGATGGCCCGCGCCAGCGGAAGGGACCTCAGGATCTCGCCCAAGCACAGCGTCGAGCTCCTCAGGGAGATAAGGGGCATGATGCTCAACGACGCCCTCAAGTACCTCGACGACGTCATCGCCCTCAGGAGACCCGTGCCGATGAAGCGCTTCAACGACAGCCAGGGACACAAGCCCGGAAGGGGCTTCGGGCCCGGAAGGTACCCGGTCAAGGTCGCCAGGGCCGTCAAGAAGGTCCTCCTCAACGCCAAGAACAACGCCGAGGGGAAGGGCCTCGACCCTGACAGGCTAAGGATAATCCACGCCGCGGCCCACAGGGGACCGGTTCTCAGGGGATACATCCCGAGGGCCTTCGGTAGGGCCACACCGTTCAACGAGGAGACAACGCATATCGAGATAGTCGTTGAGGAGATTAGGAGGTGAGATCTTTGGCGATCGAGAGATACTTCATCGAGGAAGGCGTTAGGGAGATGCTCATCGACGAGTACCTTGAGAAGGAACTGAGGAGAGCAGGTTACAGCGGAATAGACATCAAGAAGACCCCCCTCGGAACCAAGGTCGTCATCTTCGCCGCCAGCCCCGGTTACGTTATAGGAAGGGGCGGAAGGCGCATCAGGGAGCTCACGAGGATCCTTGAGAGGCAGTTCGGCCTTGAGAACCCCCAGATAGAGGTCGAGGAGATCAAGAACCCCTACCTGAACGCCAAGGTTCAGGCGATAAGGCTGGCCCGGGCCCTCGAGAGGGGCATCCACTTCAGGAGGGCCGCCTACAGCGCCATAAGGGCCATCATGAGGAACGGTGCAAGGGGAGTTGAGATCCGCCTCAGCGGAAAGCTCACGGGCGAGAGGGCCAAGAGCGTCCGCTTCTACCAGGGTTACCTCGCCAAGGTTGGGAACCCCGCCGAGACCCTCGTCAGCAGGGGCTACGCCCAGGCCAAGCTCAAACTCGGTGTTATAGGCGTCAAAGTCTCGATCATGCCGCCCGACGCCAAGCTCCCGGATGAGATCGAGATCGTGGAGAAGATCCAGGAAGAGGTGAGCGCGAATGAAGCCGAGTGAGATCAGGGAGATGAGCATCGAGGAGATAGATGAGAAGCTCAGGGAGCTGAGACTGGAGCTTGCCAAGGAAAGGGGTGTGCTCACCATGGGGGCCTCCCTCGAGAACCCCATGGTCATCCGGAACCTCAGGCGCGACATAGCGCGCCTGCTGACCATAAAGAAGGAGAAGCTTAGGGAGAAAAGGTGATGGTTGGTGCCCAGGATCGTTAACCCTCTGGATGAGATGCTCTTTAAGGAAGTGCTGAAGGAACAGCAGAGGATAAGGGTTTACATCGAGAAGGCCCGCTACGGAAAGCTTAAAACCATAATAGAGGGCATAGACGAGAAAGAGTTCGACCTCGAGGATATAGCCAAAAAACTGAAGGCGAAGCTGGCATGCGGCGGAACGGTAAAGAAGGGAAGGATCGAGCTCCAGGGAGACCACAGAGAAAGGGTCAAGAAGTTGCTCGGAGACCTTGGGTTTTCCGAGGACTTGATAGAAATCGAGTGAACCGGAGGAACATCGTCTGGAGCGAGCTCATAGGCCTGAAAGCAAAAATTATAAGGGCGTCTCATCCAGAGCTGGTTGGCATCGAGGGCTACGTCCTTGACGAGACGAGGAACACCCTCACCATCGGCGGTGAGAAGGTTTGGGTTGTCCCCAAGGACGTGGTTTGCCTCGAGTTTGAGGTTGACGATAAGAGGATCCGGATCAACGGAAAAGAGCTGATTGGAAGACCCGAGATGAGATTGAAGAAGAGGTGGCGAAGATGAGAGAGATAGGATTGAAGGTTCAGCCCCCCGCTGAGAAGTGCGACGATCCTCACTGCCCATGGCACGGGCACCTCAGGATACACGGAAGGTACTTCGAGGGAATCGTCGTCAGCGACAAGGGTAAGAAGACCGTCGTGGTTGAGAGACGGCACTACCACTACCTCAAGAAGTACGAGAGGTACGAGCTCAGGAGAAGCAAGGTCCACGCTCACAACCCGGAGTGCATAGACGCGAAGGTCGGTGACAGGGTTCTCGTAGCCGAGACCAGGCCGATAAGCAAGACCAAGAGCTGGGTCGTCGTGGCGGTTACCAAGAGGGCCGGCGAGAGGTGATGTAGATGGCGAAGAAGGGTGCAGGTGCTACGAGAGGTATCAGCCCGGTCAGGCCGACTCGCGCTCTTCCGATAGGGGCTTACCTCAAGGTCGCGGACAACAGCGGCGCCAAGGTAATCCAGATCATAGGCGTCGTGGGCTACAAGGGCACGAGGAGGAGGCTCGCCTCCGCTGGCGTCGGTGACATGGTCATAGCGACCGTCAAGAAGGGAAGGCCGGACATCAGGCACCAGGTCGTCAGGGCCGTCGTCGTCAGGCAGAGGAAGGAGTACAGGAGACTGGACGGCATGCGCGTTAAGTTCGAGGACAACGCCGCCGCGATAGTCACCCCGGAGGGCGTCCCGAGGGGAACCGAGATCAGGGGTGCCATAGCCAGGGAAGCTGCAGAGCGCTGGGTCAGGCTCGGGAGCATAGCGAGCATAGTGTTGTGAGGTGAGAACGATGGAGTTGAAGACGAGACAGCCGAAGAAGCAGAGGAAGTTCCTCTACAACGCTCCCCTTCACCTTAGGGGTAAGATAATGGCCGCCACCCTGAGCCCTGAGCTCAGGGACAAGTACGGCGTTAGGAGCCTTCCTATAAGGGAGGGCGACAAGGTCCGCGTTATGCGCGGCGATTTCAAGGGCAAGGAAGGCAAGGTCATGGAGGTTGACCTCAAGAACTACAGGATACACGTCGAAGGGGTAACCCAGAAGAAGGTCGATGGAACGGAGGTTTTCTACCCCCTCCACCCGTCGAACGTCATGATAACGGAACTCAACCTCGATGACGAGAAGAGGGAGAAGATAATTAATAGGAGGGCTGGCTGATGGCGAGGAAAGGAGCCAAGAGGCACCTTAAGAGGCTTGCCGCTCCCGATCAGTGGTACATCTCAAGGAAGAGGTACAAGTGGGCGGTCAGGCCGAGACCGGGTCCGCACAGCATGAAGACCTCGATACCTCTCCTCTACATAGTCAGGGATTACCTCGGCTACGCCAAGACCGCCCGCGAGGCGAGGAAGATACTCAACGAGGGCAGGATACTCGTGGACGGCAGGGTCAGGAGAGACTACAAGTTCCCGGTTGGAATCATGGACGTCGTCTCGATCCCGGAGACGGGAGAGCACTACAGGGTTCTGCCCAACAGGATCGGCAAGCTGGTACTCCACCCGATAAGCGAGAAGGAGGCCAACATCAAGCCCCTCAGGATAAGCAACAAGCGCATGGTCAAGGGCGCGAAGGTCCAGCTCAACCTCCACGACGGGAGCAACCACCTCGTCACGGTGGACGATAAGGACAATTATAGGACGGCCTACACCGTGCTCATGAAGGTCCCCGACAGGGAGGTCATCGAGATCCTTCCGTTCGACGTGGGTGCCTACGTCTTCGTTACCAGGGGTAAGAACGTTGCCAGGAAAGGTAAGATCGTCGAGGTCAGGAGGTTCCCGATGGGCTGGCCCGACGTCGTTACCATAGAGGACGAGAACGGCGAGCTCTTCGACACGCTGAAGGAGTACGCCTTCGTCGTTGGCAAAGAGAAGCCCGAGATTTCCCTTCCGTGAGGTGAGATGGTATGATCGACAGAGAGGCCATACTTAGGGACTGGGAAGCTCATCCAATGCGGAGACCCCGGATTGAGAAGGTTACCATAAACATCGGGGTTGGGGAGAGCGGCGAGCGCCTGACCAAGGCGGAGAAGATGCTCGAGGCCCTCGTCGGCCAGAAACCGATAAGGAGGCGCGCGAAGCAGACCAACAAGGACTTTGGAATCAGGCGCGGCGAGCCGATAGCGGTCAAGGTAACCCTCCGTGGCAAGAAGGCGGAGGAGATGCTCAGGAGACTCTTAGCGGCGGTCGACAACAAGCTCAAGGCGAGCAACTTCGACGAGCACGGTAACTTCTGCTTCGGAATAGACGAGCACATCAACATACCGGGCGTCGAGTACGACCCAGAGATAGGTATCTTCGGTATGGACGTCTGCGTTACCCTCGGGAGGCCAGGCTTCCGCGTTGCGAAGAGGAAGAGGGGAAGGAAGAAGATACCGAACAGGCACAAGCTGACCAAGGAAGAGGGTATCGTCTTCGCTATGGAGGAGTTTAAGGTCACCGTGGAGGGATCGTGAGATGGCGAAGGCTGACTACAACAAGAGGAAGCCCAGGAAGTTTGGTAAGGGTGCGAGAAGATGCGTTCGCTGCGGCCAGTACGGGCCGGTGATCAGGGTACACGGCCTTATGCTCTGCAGGCACTGCTTTAGAGAGATAGCCCCCAAGCTGGGCTTTAAGAAGTACGAGTGAGGTGAGAGGAAATGACTTTGCTTGACCCACTGGCAAACGCGCTTTCGCATATAACCAACAGCGAGAGGGTCGGAAAGAAGGAGGTCTACCTCAAGCCGGCCTCCAAGCTCATGGGAGAGGTTCTCAGGGTTATGCAGGAGAACGGCTACATCGGCGAGTTCGAGTTCATAGACGACGGAAGGGCGGGCATCTACCGCGTGCAGCTCATAGGAAAGATCAACAAGGCTGGGGCCATAAAGCCGCGCTTCCCCGTCAAGGCCAGGGAGTACGAGGCCTGGGAGAAGAGGTTCCTTCCGGCCTTCGAGTTCGGTATCCTAATCGTCTCGACATCCCAGGGCGTCATGACACACAAAGAGGCCATCGAGAAGGGAATCGGTGGAAGGCTGATAGCCTACGTCTACTGAGGTGAGAGAGATGCCGATAGACGCGTGGGTAAGGGAAGAGGTTGAGATCCCCGAGGGCGTTGAGGTCACCGTCGAGGAAAACACCGTCAGGGTCAAGGGCCCGAAGGGGAAGCTTGAGAGGCAGTTCAAGTACCCGGGTGTCCGAATATTCACGGAGGACGGTAAGGTAGTCGTCTTCAAGGAGTTCCCGAGGAAGCGCGACGTGGCGATAGCCAGAACATTCAAGGCCCACATAGCGAACATGCTCAAGGGCGTTACCGAGGGCTTCACGTACAAGCTCAAGGTCGTCTACAGCCACTTCCCGATGACCATCAAGGTTCAGGGTGACGAGGTCGTCATCGAGAACTTCCTCGGTGAGAAGAACCCGAGGAGGGCCAGGATCCTTCCGGGAGTTAACGTC
Source organism: Thermococcus celer Vu 13 = JCM 8558 (assembly GCF_002214365.1). NCBI lineage: Archaea > Methanobacteriati > Methanobacteriota > Thermococci > Thermococcales > Thermococcaceae > Thermococcus > Thermococcus celer. The sequence goes on along the minus strand of NZ_CP014854.1, from coordinate 139,766 downwards.
AAGGTCATGGGGCAGGAGATAATCGTCGAGGGCATCGACAAGGAGGCCGTTGGCCAGACCGCCGCCAACATTGAGCAGGCAACGAGGATAACCAAGTGGGACAGGCGCGTCTTCCAGGATGGGGTTTACATCGTGGAGAAGGCTGGCAAGCCGATAAAGTTCTGAGGTGTGAGAAATGAACGAGAAGGCGAGACTCCTTAGGGTAAGGGCCAGGATCAAGGGGAAGAAGCCCCGTTTCCTCAGGCAGGAGTGGTGGCGCTATCCGAAGTTCAGGAACGATCCCAAGTGGCGCAGGCCGAAGGGAATCGACAGCAAGATGAGGCTCAAGAAGAAGGGCAAGGCCAGGTCACCGAGCATAGGCTGGGGCTCACCGAGGCTCGTTAGGGGACTCCACCCGAGCGGGTACGAGGAGGTTCTCGTTCACAACGTTAAGGAGCTCGAGACCATCGACCCGAGCAGGCAGGCGGCGAGGATAGCGAGAACCGTCGGCGCCAGGAAGAGGGAGGCCATACTCGCCAGGGCCCGGGAACTGGGTGTGAAGGTTCTTAACGCGAGGTGAGACCATGCTTAAGATGCAGAGGAGAATTGCCGCTGATTTGTTGAAGTGCGGTGAGAACAGGGTCTGGATAGACCCGGAGAGGATCGATGACGTGGCCACCGCCATCACCAGGGAGGACATCAGGAGGCTCATCCACGACGGCGTCATCAGGAAGAAGCCCCTCAAAGGCCAGAGCAGGGCCCGTGCCAGGGCCTACCAGGAAGCCAGAAAGAAAGGCCGCCACAGGGGCCCGGGAAGCAGGAAGGGCAAGAAGACCGCCAGGATGGGCAAGAAGGAGCGCTGGATGGCGACCATACGTGCTTTGAGGAGAGAACTCAGGAAGCTCAAGGCAGAGGGCAAGCTCGATGAGCACACCTACCGGAGGCTCTACATAAGGGCCAAGGGTGGTCAGTTCAAGAACAAGAGGCAGCTCTACCTGTTCATGCAGGAGCACGGGATACTGAAGGAGTGAGGTGAGAGAGATGGCTCACGGACCGAGGTATAGGGTTCCGTTCAGAAGGAGGAGAGAGGGCAAGACTAACTATCACAAGAGGCTCGCCCTCCTCAAGTCTGGAAAGCCCAGGCTTGTCGTGAGGAAGACCCTCAACCACCACGTGGCTCAGATAGTCCTGTACGATCCGAAGGGTGACAGGACGGTGGTTTCCGCCCACACCAGGGAGCTCATGAGGGACTTCGGCTGGAAGGGACACGGTGGCAACACGCCGTCCGCCTACCTGCTTGGTCTCCTCATCGGTTACAAGGCCAGGAAGGCCGGTATCGAGGAGGCCATCCTTGACATAGGCCTTCACCCGCCCACGAAGGGTTCCAGCATATTCGCCGTTCTCAAGGGAGCGGTCGATGCGGGACTCAACGTCCCCCATGACGAGGAGATCTACCCCGAGGACTACAGGATAAACGGCGAGCACATAGCCAACTACGCCAAATCCCTTAAGGAGGAGGACGAGGAGCTCTACAGGAAGCAGTTCTCGGGCTACCTCGTCAAGGGCCTCGAGCCGGAGAAGCTCCCGGAGCACTTTGATGAGGTCAAGGCGAGGATAATCGAGAAGTTTGAGGAGGCGAGAGAATGAGCGACCCGAGGGAGATGAGCCAGAGGGTTTTGGAGGAGTGGGAGCCGAGGACCAAGCTCGGTCAGCTCGTCAAGGCGGGCCAGATAACTGACATTCACGAGATATTCCGCAAGGGATACCAGATAAAGGAGCCGGAGATAGTCGACGTCCTCCTTCCGGAGGTCAACATGAGGGAGAACCAGGAGGTCCTCGACATCGCTTTGACCGTCAGGATGACGGACAGCGGCAGGAGGATCCGCTTCAGGGTTCTCGCCGCCGTTGGTAACAGGGACGGTTACGTTGGCCTTGGAATCGGCCACGGAAGGGAGGTCGGAATAGCCATCAGGAAGGCCATTAACTACGCCAAGATGAACATCATCGAGATAAAGCGCGGCTGCGGGAGCTGGGAGTGCAGGTGCAGGAGGCCGCACTCGATACCCTTCGCCGTCGAGGGCAAGGAGGGAAGCGTCCGCGTCAAGCTCATGCCGGGACCGCGTGGCCTTGGACTCGTCATCGGTGACGTCGGCAAGAAGATACTGAGCCTGGCGGGAGTCCAGGACGTCTGGTCGCAGAGTCTGGGCGAGACGAGAACCACCGTTAACTTCGCCAAGGCCGTCTTCAACGCGCTCTACAACACCAACAGGGTTGCGATCCAGCCGGGCATGGAGGAGAAGTACGGCATCGTCGTCGGAAGGGAGATGAAGGCCAACTTTGAGCTGGAATGAGGTGAGAGAGAATGGCAAAGCTCGCACTCATCAGGCTTAGGAGCGGTATAAGGGCGAAGGGAGAAGTGAGGGACACCCTCGCCATGCTCCGCCTCCACAGGATCAACCACCTCGTTCTCGTTGACGAGAACCCGAGTTACAATGGAATGGTTCAGAAGGTCAAGGACTACATCACCTGGGGCGAGATAAACGCCGAGACCCTCGCCGCCCTCATCAGGAAGAGGGGCAGGCTCATCGGCAACAGGCCCGTTACAGATGACTACGTCAGGGAGAAGCTCGGGATGACCATAGACGAGTTCGCCAAAAAGGTCGTTGAGGGTGAGATGAAGCTCACCGACCTCCCGAACCTCAAGCCCGTCTTCAGGCTCCACCCACCGAGGGGAGGCCTCAAGGGGAGCAAGAAGCGCAGCTTTAAGGAAGGAGGTGCCCTCGGCTACCGCGGCGAGAAGATAAACGATCTCATTGAGAGAATGCTCTGAGGTGGCGAGAGATGATAAGGCGGAAGAGGAAGGTTAGGAAGCTCCGCGGGAGTCACACTCACGGATGGGGCTGCAAGAAGAAGCACCGCGGCGGCGGTAGCAAAGGCGGCAGGGGAATGGCAGGAACGGGGAAGAGGAAGAACACCAAGTGGACCTGGGTCATCAAGTACGCCCCGGACCATCTCGGCAAGCGTGGCTTCCACAGGCCCAAGGTTCTTCAGTACAGGCCGACTACCATAAACCTCAGCGATATCGACGAGAACCTCGAGTTCTTCCTCGATATGGGGGTAGCCCACGAGGAAGGCGGGAAGATCATCGTTGACGTCACCGGACTCGGCGTTGACAAGGTCCTCGGAACCGGGAAGCTCACCAGGCCCCTTGTCATCAAAGCCTACTACGTCACCCCCAAGGCCGAGGAGAAGATAAAGGCCGCTGGCGGCGAGGTTCTCCTCGCCTGATTCCCATATTTAACTTTTGGCGGGTGTTGATCATGGGGTTCAGGAACGTAGTGTTTGCCATAGAGAGGTACTTCCCAGAGGTGGAACGGCCCAAGAGACACGTGCCGCTTAGGGAGAAGTTCATATGGACCGGGATCGTCCTGTTGCTGTACTTTATCCTGGCGGAGATTCCCATCTACGGGATCCCGTCGCATATAAAGGATTACTTCGCCACTCTCAGGTTCGTTCTCGCGGGAAGGAGCGGTTCCCTTCTTACACTCGGTATCGGACCGATAGTCACCGCGAGCATTATCATGCAGCTCCTCGTCGGTTCCGAGATAGTTCACCTTGATCTCTCAAATCACGAGGATAGGAGATTTTATCAGGCCACCCAGAAGCTGTTTGCGGTTTTCATGAGCTTCTTTGAGGCAGCCATCTACGTCTTTGCCGGCGCCTTTGGTAAGGTGAATACGGGCCTGGGCTCGTTCCAGACGGTGACGACACCCGCCGGTGTGGCGTACATAGGGCTCGGCCTGGCGATACTCATCATACTCCAGCTTGGGCTCGCCTCCACGATGCTCATCCTCCTCGATGAGCTCGTGAGCAAGTGGGGCATAGGGAGCGGTATCAGTTTATTCATCGCCGCCGGCGTTTCCCAGACCGTCGTAGTGAAGGCCCTCAACCCTGCAACGACTTCCAGTTACATCGATCCCGTCACCGGGGGGCCGGCAATAATAGGTGCCATCCCGGCGTTCATACAGCACCTCTTCCACGGTGACCTTACGGGCGCACTGTACAGGGGAACGCTACCGGACATGATGGACCTGACCGCCACGGTAATCGTTTTCCTCATAGTCGTTTACCTCGAGAGCATGCGCGTTGAGATACCTCTCAGCTACGGCCGCGTTACCGTCCGCGGAAGGTACCCCATAAGGTTCATGTACGTCAGCAACATTCCCATCATCCTGACCTTCGCCCTCTACGCCAACTTCCAGCTCTGGGCCAGGCTCCTCTACAACTACGGTTACACCTTCCTTGGGAAGTTCGACAGTAATGGTAACCCCATAAGCGGTTTCGTCCTCTACACGTACCCCGTTAGGGACATCTACCACGTCATAGCCAATCCTGAGAGGGCCCTGATCTACGCACTGATGACGATATTCTGGGCGATACTCTTCGGCTTCCTGTGGGTCGAGCTTACGGGGCTCGATGCCAGGAGCATCGCCAGACAGCTCCAGAACGCGGGCCTTCAGATTCCGGGGTTCAGGCGCGACCCGAGGATACTGGAGAGGGTCCTCAACAGGTACATCCCCTACGTTACCTTCTGGGGTTCGTTCACCCTGGCGATAGTGGCGGTGCTGGCGGACTTCCTCGGCGCCCTCGGCACGGGAACAGGAATCCTGCTTACGGTCGGAATCCTCTACAGGTTCTACGAGGAGATAGCCAGGGAGCAGGCCACCGAGATGTTCCCGGCCCTGAGGAAGTTCTTCAGCAAGTGAGCCTTTCTTTTCTTTACAAAACCTTTTAAAGCCGGTTCGATTACTTCTTCCAGAAACCTCCTTGGGTGAGCGTGATGCCGTTTGTGGTCATGATAACAGGGATTCCAGGGGTGGGTAAGAGCACCATAACGCGGATGGCCCTTCGAAAAACGAACGTTAAGTTCAGGCTCGTTAACTTCGGCGACCTTATGTTCGAGGAGGCTGTTAAGGCGGGACTCGTTGAGCACAGGGACGAGATGAGAAAGCTTAACCCCAACGTTCAGAAGAATCTCCAGATGAAGGCCGCGAGAAGGGTCGTGGAAATGGCCCAGACTGAACCCATACTCCTCGATACCCACGCCACCATCAGAACCCCCGTGGGTTATCTCCTTGGCTTTCCCCGGGAGGTTATAGAGGTTATAAACCCCAACTTCATAGTGATAATAGAGGCCACCCCCAGCGAGATACTCGGGAGGCGCCTCCGCGATCTAAAGCGCGATAGAGATGTCGAGACGGAGGAACAGATACAGCGTCACCAGGATCTAAACCGTGCGGCGGCGATTAGCTACGCCATGCACTCCAACGCGCTCATAAAGATAATCGAGAACCACGAGGATAAGGGCCTTGAAGAGGCCGTTCATGAACTCGTTGAAGTACTGAATCTGGCGGTGGGAGAGTATGATTGAGGGAATATACATCTTCCTTGACGATCTGTTCGGACCCATGATAGGGGCACACCATCCCATGTGGGTGGTTACGATAGCGGGGATAATACTGGGTGCCTTCTTCACCCTGCTGAACTACGTCCTGGTGGACCAGGAGAAGGTCAAGATGCTCCAGAAGAAGAGCAAGGAGTTCCAGAAGAAGTACAAGGAGGCCCAGGCTTCCAAGGATGAGAAGAAGCTTAGAAAACTGCAGCAGGAGCAGATGGAACTCATGAAGCTCCAGAGCGAGGTCATGAAGGACACCATGCTCAAGGTCACGTTGTTGACGCTTCCGATATTCTGGATATTCTTCGGGTGGCTCAGGAGATGGTACGTTGAGGTTGGGATAGTCAAGGCGCCCTTCAACTTCTTCCTATTCGACTGGTTCCACAGATTCTACCACTCGGGACTGCCCCCGAGCGAGCTCGGTTACGTGGGCTGGTACATTCTGACGTCGATGATAACGGGCTACGTCCTCAGGAAGCTCCTCGACATGGGTTAAATTTAAAAAGACTCCAGGAATAGGGGTTGCGAGGTGAGAGACATGAAGCCGATGTACCGCTCAAGGTCATGGAGAAGAAAGTACGTCAGGACTCCGGGCGGAAGAACCACGGTGCACTTCGAAAGAAGGAAGCCAAAGGTTGCCCACTGCGCCATGTGTGGCAGGCCGCTCAACGGCGTTCCGCGCGGCAGGCCGAGTGAGATGAGAAAGCTCCCGAAGACCGCCAAGAGGCCGGAGAGGCCCTATCCGAACCTCTGCCCGAGCTGCATGAGGAAGGTTATGAAGGCCCAGGTGAGGGCCGCACTCGTCTGAGGTGCTGGTATGCCGAAGGGCTGCCTCGTGATAACCGTCAGCGGCCTCGCGGGTTCCGGGACGACTACACTATGCAGGAACCTCGCCAGGCACTACGGTTTCAAGCACATCTACGCCGGCTTGATATTCCGGCAGATGGCCAGGGAGATGGGCATGTCACTCCAGGAGTTCCAGAAGTACGCGGAGCTCCATCCCGAGATCGACCGGGAGGTGGACAGGAGGCAGGTCGAGGCAGCCAAGGAGTGCAACGTCGTTATTGAGGGTCGCCTCGCCGGCTGGATGGTTAAGGATGCCGACCTGAAGATATGGCTTGATGCGCCCATAATGGAGCGCGCAAGGAGGGTCGCGAGAAGGGAAGGCATCTCCGTCGAGGAGGCCTTCGTGAGCATCGCCGAGCGCGAGAAGGGCAACAAGAAAAGGTATTTAAACCTCTACGGTATTGACATCGACGACAAGTCGATTTACGACTTGATCATAAACACCGCCCACTGGAACCCCGGTGGCGTCTTCGCCATTGTGAAGGCCGCCATCGACCACCTTTACCCCGACGGCAACGCGGGGTCGGGGTTAAACCCGGGCAACAAAAGATGAGGAGGTGGGATGAATGCCAGCCATGGAAGTTGGAAGGCTTGCCGTTATAATAGCCGGAAGGAGGGCCGGCCAGAAGGTCGTCGTGGTTGACGTCATAGACAGGAACTTCGTCCTCGTTACCGGCGCCGGCCTCAACAAGGTCAAGCGCAGGAGGATGAACGTCAAGCACCTCGAGCCCCTTCCGGAGAAGCTTGAGATAGAGCGCGGCGCCGACGACGAGGCCGTTAAGGCCGCCCTCGAGCAGGCTGGAATCAGCCTCGAGTGACGCGGAGCCTTTGGCTCCCTTTCTCAATGCTTTTAACCCTTTACTTCTAATTCTTCCCGGTGGGTTTATGAGAACGGCGTTGGTTACGGGTGCAACGGGAGGGATAGGCAGGCCCCTCGTCAGGCGCCTCACCGAGAGGAACTATATCGTCGTTGGAGTGGGGAGGAGCGAGGAGAAGCTGAGAGAACTACGGGAGAACCTGCCGAATTTCGAGTACGTGGTTGCCGACTTCACCGATTACGAGTTCACGGGTGCAATTCTAAGCGGGCTCCGAAGGCTCGGCGTGGGGAGGATAGACCTCTTGATAAACAACGCCGGGTTCGCGGTGAGGAAGCCCCTTCTGGAACACTCGGGGGATGAGCTGGAGAACCTGTTCCGGGTTAATGCCCTCGCGCCCATCGAACTCACGAGGGCCCTGCTACCCGTGTTGCCGGGAGGTTCGACCGTGGTATTCGTAATCAGCGGTGTCGCCTTCATCAACGTCCCCGAGTTGCCCTCCTACTGCGCCTCCAAGGGGGCCCTCCATTACCTGGCCATAAACCTCGAGCGTGAGCTGGAGCAGAGGGGGATCCGGGTGATGAGGGTGTATCCCAAGCAGGTGAAAACCGGCTTCTGGAACGGGAAGGTCCCGAGGGGATCGATAGAGCCCGAGAGGGTTGCAGACGCGATACTAAAAGGCCTCGAGAGGGGAAAGAGGGAAGTTTTCGTGCCGGGCTACCTCAAACTCGTCAAGTACCTCCCGAACTGGCCGGTCTTCACCTACAGGTTCAGGTATTAGGGTCCTTCGACCTTCAGTCTCTGGAGATTCCTGCTGAGCCGGGCGGACCCCATAGTTTGTCGGTAGCTTGAAAAACGATGTCCCTGCAAAGGGTTAAAAGTCGGAAGGTTTATTGGATTCAGACCTGTGAAATGTGAACCAGCTGAAATTGGGAATCCATCAGGTGATGCTCATGGCGAGGGACGAGGTGAGGAGGATCCTCCCAGCGGATATAAAGCGTGAGGTTCTGATCAAGGACGAGAAGGCCGAGACGAACCCCAAGTGGGGCTTTCCGCCGGAGAAACGGCCAATGGAGATGCACATGCAGTTCGGGATAATCAACCTCGACAAGCCGCCGGGGCCGACGAGTCACGAGGTCGTTGCTTGGATCAAGAGGCTGTTCAACCTGAGCAAGGCGGGACACGGAGGAACCCTCGACCCGAAGGTGAGCGGTGTCCTGCCGGTTGCCCTCGAGAGGGCGACGAGGGTCGTTCAGGCTTTACTTCCAGCGGGAAAGGAGTACGTTGCCCTGATGCACCTCCACGACGACGTTCCCGAGGATAAAATCAGGGCGGTCATGAAGGAGTTCGAGGGGGAGATAATCCAGAGGCCCCCGCTGAGGAGCGCGGTGAAGAGGAGGTTGAGGACGAGGAAGGTTTACTACATCGAGATACTCGAGGTGGACGACAGGGACGTTCTCTTCCGCGTCGGTGTCGAGGCCGGAACCTACATCAGGTCGCTCATCCATCACTTCGGCCTCGCCCTCGGCGTCGGCGCCCACATGGCCGAGCTCCGCCGTACCAGAAGCGGTCCCTTCAAGGAGGACGAGACGCTGGTGACGCTGCACGACCTCGTGGACTACTACCACTTCTGGAAGGAGGACGGCGTCGAGGAGTACTTCCGGGGGGCCATTCAGCCGATGGAAAAAGCGGTTGAGCATCTCCCCAAGGTCTGGATAAGGGATTCCGCCGTTTCGGCCGTTACCCACGGCGCTGACCTAGCCGTTCCGGGCATCGTCAAGCTCAACAAGGGGATCAAAAAGGGTGACTTAGTGGCGGTCATGACGCTCAAGGACGAGCTCGTTGCACTCGGAAAGGCCACGATGACGAGCGGGGAGATGATGCAGAGGAGCAGGGGCATAGCGGTTGACGTCGACAAGGTCTTCATGCCGAGGGACTGGTACCCGAAGATGTGGTAGGCTTCGGTTCTCTGGGGGGAAGGTTGATAAACCCCTTTCCTTACTCCCTTCCATGAGCCACTACTACTCCGAGGAGCCCGACGTTCCGCTGAGGACGAAAACGATAGAGGTCTGCATCAGGGGAGGGTGCTTCAGGTTCGTAACGGCGAGTGGCGTCTTCTCCTTCGGAAAGCTGGACAGGGGAACTGAGTTGCTCGTGGAGAACATGGTCCTTGATGATGGCTGGCGCGTCCTCGATTTGGGCTGTGGCTACGGGATCATAGGAATCGTTGCCTCACGCTTCGTGGATTACGTCGTGATGACCGACGTGAACAGGCGGGCAGTGAGCATGGCGAGGAAAAATTTAAAAATCAACGGCGTTAGAAACGCCGAGGTGAGATGGGGAAGCCTCTACGAACCCGTTAGGGGCGAAAGGTTCGACGCAATCATCACTAATCCCCCGGTACACGCGGGAAAGGAAGTCCTGAGGGAAATAGTTATAAACGCTCCCCGGCATCTCAACGATGGAGGCCTCCTGCAGCTGGTGATCAAGACGAAGCAGGGGGCAAAGTATATTAAGGCTCTAATGGATGACCACTTCACCGAAGTGAGAGAGCTGGCGAAGGGGAGCGGCTACCGCGTGTATGCCGGGATCGCCTAGCCTGGGATGGCGCGGGCCTTGAGAGCCCGTGTCCTTATGGACACCGGGGTTCAAATCCCCGTCCCGGCGCCAAAATCCTCTACGAAGGATTGAGATGGAGGTGTATTCGTAATGACCGACGAATTCAGGCACATCGTTCGTATAGCCGGAGTGGATTTGAACGGAAATAAGCAGCTGAGATGGGCCCTCACGGGCATCAGGGGCATAGGCATAAACTTTGCGACCATGGTCCTAAGGGTTGCGGGAATAGACCCGTACATGAAGACCGGCTACCTGACAAACGAGCAGATCAAGAAGATAGAGGAGATCCTCGAGGATCCCGTTGCCCATGGAATACCCGCCTGGGCCGTCAACAGGCCGAAGGACTACGAGACAGGTAAGGACATGCACCTCATAACCGCCAAGCTCGTCATGGCCTGGCGCGAGGACGTCAACAGGCTCAGGAGAGTACGCGCCTACCGCGGCATAAGGCACGAGCTCGGACTGCCGCTCAGGGGACAGAGAACCAGGTCCAACTTCAGGCACGGTTCAACCATCGGCGTGAGCAGGAGAAAGAAGTGAGGTGGTGTAGATGGGAGACCCTAAGAGGCAGAGAAAGAAGTACGAGACCCCCTCTCACCCCTGGATTAAGGAGAGGCTTGACCGCGAGAGAGTCATAATGAGGAAGTACGCCCTCAAGAACAAGAAAGAACTCTGGCGCCACGAGACCCAGCTCAAGGAGTTCAGGCGTAGGGCCAGGCGCCTCCTCGCCGCCCGTGGGAAGCAGGCGGAGGTTGAGAGGGTTCAGCTCCTCCAGAGGCTCAACAGGCTTGGACTCCTCCCGGCCGATGCAGTGCTTGATGACGTTCTATCCCTGACGGTTGAGGACGTTCTCGACAGGCGCCTTCAGACCATCGTCTACAAGAAGGGCCTTGCCAGGACCCCCAGGCAGGCCAGGCAACTCATAGTCCACGGGCACATCGAGGTCAACGGCCAGATCATCCGCTCGCCGGGTTACCTCGTCCTTAAGGCGGAGGAGGACACCATCACCTACTCCAAGACCTCTCCCTTCGCCAGGGAGAGCCACCCCGAGAGGATGGTTATTGAACAGGCCAAACAGGGTGGTGAGGCATGAGCGAGGAAACCCAGCAGGTCAACCTTAAGAAGAAGGAGAAGTGGGGAGTTGCCCACATCTACTCAAGTTACAACAACACCATAATCCACATCACCGACCTCACCGGGGCCGAGACCGTCTCCAGGTGGAGCGGTGGTATGGTGGTCAAGGCCGACAGGGACGAGCCCTCGCCGTACGCGGCCATGATAGCCGCGAGGAGGGCGGCCGAGGAGGCCATGGAGAAGGGTTTCACCGGCGTTCACATCAAGGTTCGCGCCCCCGGTGGAAGCAAGAGCAAGAGCCCCGGACCGGGTGCCCAGGCGGCCATACGTGCCCTCGCCAGGGCCGGTCTCAGGATAGGAAGGGTGGAGGACGTCACCCCGATTCCGCACGACGGCACAAGGCCGAAGGGCGGAAGAAGGGGCAGGCGCGTCTGACCCCAACAACTTCTTTTTTGGTGATGCCGATGGAACCAAAGTTCCGGATTCTTGAGAGGGGGGAGGACTCGATCAAGTTCATCCTCGAAGGAGTTGACGTGACCTTTGCCAATGCCCTGAGGAGGACGATCCTCTCCGAGGTCCCAACGTTCGCCGTTGACGAGGTCGAGTTCTTTGAGAACGATTCGGCCCTCTTCGACGAGATAATCGCCCACAGGCTGGCGATGATTCCTCTCACCACCCCAGTCGAGAGGTTCTCCCTCGATGCCCTCGAGCTCGACGACTACACCGTCACCCTGTCCCTTGAGGCGGAAGGGCCGGGGATGGTCTTCTCCGGCGACCTGAAGAGCGACGATGAGGGTGTCAGGCCCGCCAACCCGGATATACCGATAGTCAAGCTCGCCGAAGGCCAGAGGCTCACCCTGAACGCCTACGCAAAGCTCGGCCGCGGCAAGGATCACGCCAAGTGGCAGCCGGGTTTCGTCTACTACAAGTATCTGACGAAGATTCACGTGAGCAAAGAGGTTCCCGATTGGAAGGAGCTTAAGGAGCTCGCGGAGAGACGCGGTCTCCCGGTTGAGGAAACGGATGAGGAGCTCGTCATCACGACGACCAAAGCCTTCTACCTCCCGAGGAAATTTGAGGGATACGAGGGTGACAAGATAACTGAAGAGGTAATCCCTGGAGCGTTCGTGTTTACCGTTGAGACAAACGGAGAGCTCCCCGTTGAGGAAATCGTGACCATAGCCCTCAAAGTCCTAATGAGGAAGAGCGATAGATTTATAAGCGAACTCCATAAATTAGCGTCCGACTGACGCGGGGGTTGCCGAGCCTGGCCAAAGGCGCGGGATTCAGGGTCCCGTCCCGTAGGGGTTCCGGGGTTCAAATCCCCGCCCCCGCACCAGTATTCACGCTCACCCCGTTGGACCTGTCGGTTTCCCGCATGCGAGAGAGCGTTAAGGAGGTATGTTCATGGTCAAGAGAACCGGACCCACTGACATCAACCTGAGGAGGCTCATTCGCTACCTCAGAAAGAAATCGAACGAGGAAGGAGTTGGGATATGGAAAGACGTCGCCTGGCGCCTTGAGAAGCCCAGAAGACAGAGGGCCGAGGTCAACGTTAGCAGGATAAACCGCTACACCAAGGAGGGGGACACGGTTATCGTCCCCGGAAGCGTCCTCGGTGCAGGAAAGCTCGAGCACAAAGTCACCGTCGCCGCCTGGAAGTTCAGCGAAACCGCGAGGAAAAAGATACTTGAGGCCGGTGGGGAGGTCCTCACGATCGAGGAGCTCGTCGAGAGAAACCCGAAGGGTAGTGGAGTAACCATAATGGAGTGATGGGCCATGAGGATAATTAACGCTGAAGGACTCATACTCGGAAGACTCGCCTCGAAGGTCGCCAGGATGCTCCTCGAGGGCGAGGAGGTGGTCATAGTCAACGCCGACAAGGCCATCATCACCGGCAACAGGGAGGACGTCTTTGCAAAGTACAAGCAGAGGACCGAGCTGAGAACCAGAACCAACCCGAGAAGGGGCCCGTTCTATCCCAAGAGGAGCGACGAGATAGTCAGGAGAACCATCAGGGGAATGCTCCCATGGAAGACCGACCGCGGCAGGAAGGCCTTCAGGAGGCTCAGGGTTTACGCCGGCCTTCCAAGGGAGTTCGAGGGCAAAGAACTTGAGACCATAATAGAGGCCCACATGTCGAGGCTTGCAACCCCCAAGTACGTTACCGTTGGCGAGGTCGCCAAGTTCCTGGGTGGAAAGTTCTGAGGTGAGAGAAGATGAAGGTCATCCAGACCGCCGGTAAGAGAAAGACGGCCATCGCGAGGGCCACCATCAGGGAAGGAAAGGGTCGCGTCAGGATCAACCACAGACCTGTCGAGATCATCGAACCCGAGATAGCGCGCTTCACCATTATGGAGCCGCTCGTCCTCGCAGGGGAGGAGATAGTCAAGGGCGTTGACATAGACGTCAAGGTCGAGGGTGGGGGCTTCATGGGTCAGGCAGAGGCGGCCCGCGTGGCCATCGCAAGGGCCCTCGTGGAGTGGACCAACGACATGAACCTCAAGGAAAAGTTTATGAAGTACGACAGGACAATGCTCGTCGGGGACAGCAGGCGCACCGAGCCGCACAAGCCCAACCGCTCGACCAAGGGTCCGCGCGCCAAGAGGCAGAAGTCCTACCGCTGATGGCTTTCCTTTAATTCATTCGAGAAGGTGATACGGGTGATAGTTCCCGTAAGGTGCTTCACGTGCGGAAGGGTCATAGGGGACAAGTACTACGAGTTTAAGGCGAGGGTAGAGAAGGGTGAGGACCCCGAGAAGGTGCTCGACGACCTCGGGGTCGAGAGGTACTGCTGCAGGCGGACCCTGCTGAGTCACGTTGAGCTCATAGACGACGTGATGGTTTACAAGGTATACTGAAAAACCGCATTTCTTGGGGGGCCGTGGGGTAGCTTGGTCTATCCTCCCGGCTTGGGGTGCCGGAGACCCGGGTTCAAATCCCGGCGGCCCCACCAAAATTTGCACGGGTGGTTGGAATGTTCAGGTACACGAGGTTTGAAAAGGCCCGCATTATAGGGGCGAGGGCGCTCCAGATAGCGATGGGCGCACCCCTGCTCATCGACGTCCCGGAAGGAATCACGCCGCTCGAGGCCGCACTGCTTGAGTTTGAGAAGGGAGTGATCCCACTAACCGTAATCAGGCCGAGCTGATGAAAAATGACGGTAATAGAGAACGTAATTGGCAGGGTTACGGTGCTCAAGGGGGGCAGGTACTCCGTTGAAGTGGACGTCGTAACGAGCTCCGGCTTTGGAAGGTTCGCCGCCCCCGTGGATGAGAACCCGGCCCTGTACATAGCCGAGGCCCACAGGGCCGTGAGCGAGGTGGACGAGATAATCGGACCCGAGCTCATGGGCTTCGACGCCAGCGAGCAGGAGCTCATAGACAGTTACCTCTGGGAGATAGACGGAACCGAGGACTTCAGTCACATCGGTGCCAACACCGCGCTGGCGGTTTCGATAGCCGCCGCCAAGGCCGCCGCGGGCGTCAAGAGGATGCCCCTCTACGGTTACATAGGCGGCACCTTCACGACCGAGCTGCCCGTCCCCATACTGGAGATGGCGAGGGGGGAGAGCTTCGACTACTACGTGATGGTCAGGGATTTGATGGAGATAACCGACGTCGTCGATGCCCTCAATAAGGTATTGGAGTATGCACGGGGTGGAACCGTGGAGGCCTTTTCGGAGGCGACCGAGAGGGCCACCGATGAACTCGGCCTCGAAGTCGCCCTCGGCCTCGTGCAGAAGGTTCCCATGGGAATGGAGGAAGTGCTCTCCATAGTCGAGGACAACAACGTGGCTTACATAAAGCCCCTTGGCAACGAGGAGCTCTTCCTCGAGTTGATAGCGGGCACCCACGGGGTGTTCGTCGACGGCGAACACCTCTTCCGCGAGAAGGATGTACTCGACAGGCGCTACTACAACGCCCTGTCCGTAAAACCCATAAACCTCGGTACGCTCACCGACTTATACAACCTCGTGAACGATGCCAAGTCGGAGAGGATAACCCCCATCCTCGCGGAGGCTCGCTACGAGTCCTCCGACGAGGCACTGGCCCACCTTGCAGTGGGTCTCCGCTGTCCGGCGATGGTACTTCGCTCGGATTCCATCGCCAAGCTGAACGAGCTGATAAGAATAGCCGAAGATCTGGGTGAAAGGGGTAGGATAATAACCTTTGAAGGATGAGGAGGTGTGAAGGATGGAGGAATACCTTGTTCCACTCGACCAGTACCTTGCCGCGGGTGTCCACATCGGCACCCAGCAGAAGACCCAGGACATGAAGAAGTTCATATACCGCGTCAGGCAGGACGGCCTCTACGTCCTTGACGTCAGGAAAACCGACGAGAGGCTCCGGACGGCCGGTAAGTTCCTCGCCAAGTTTGATCCGACCAGCATACTCGCGGTCAGCGTCAGGCTCTACGGTCAGAAACCCGTCAAGAAGTTCGGGGAGGTCACCGGTGCCAGGGCCATCCCAGGCCGTTTCCTGCCGGGGACGATGACCAACCCGCAGGTAAAGAACTTCATAGAGCCGGACGTCCTCATAGTAACGGACCCGAGGGCCGACCACCAGGCCATGAAGGAGGCCATCGAGATCGGGATCCCGATAGTGGCCCTCGTCGATACCGAGAACTTCCTCAGCTACGTTGACCTGGCGATCCCGACCAACAACAAGGGAAGAAAAGCCCTTGCGCTCATCTACTGGATCCTCGCGAGGGAGATCCTCTACAACAGGAAGGAGATAGAGAGCAGAGAGGACTTCAAGGTTCCGGTTGAGGAGTTTGAGATGAGGATAGTGAGGACCTGAGGGGAAAGCTTTTAATCCCCCTCGCTTACTCTCCCTCGCGCGGGGGTGCCCGAGCCTGGCCAAAGGGGGCGGACTTAAGATCCGCTGCCGCAGGGCTGCGCGGGTTCGAATCCCGTCCCCCGCACCAAAGCTTTAAAAATCGTCTGCTGTACCTGTGTTGGATTTGAATTAAGATCATGGGGTGATCACGATGGCGAGATTCCCAGAGGCTGAGGCAAGGATATTTAGAAAGTACGTCTGCATGCGCTGTGGCGCTACCAATCCCTGGGGAGCAAAGAAGTGCAGGAAGTGCGGTTACAAAGGTCTTCGCCCGAAGGCCAGGGAACCGCGCGGTGGAATGGGACGCTGAGGGCGTTGGCCCTCAAAGGTTTCTCTTTTGGGCTCCTCCCGTTCTCTGGGTCATCCTTTGAGTTTTGAGAGCATGTTCTCGAGAAAAGCCACACCCTCCTCAAAGAGCTTTTCACCCTCGGGTGTGAGTCTGTAGTACTTCCTGGACGGTTTCCCGGTCTCGCTCTCCTGCCACTCCGCGGTAACGTACCCCTCCTTCTCCAGCTTGTAAAGGACCACGTAAGAGCTGACGGTTGCGGGTTCGAAGTCGAAGGCCTCCTTTATCCTCTCCTTGAGCTCGTAGGCGTACATGGGCCTCTCCTTCAAAAGCCTCAGGATGTAGAGCCACAGAACCTCCTTCGTTATCTTATTTTTGAGCCTCTCCATGGGGGTCGTCATTCCTCACACCCACTTTTATGCTTTAGAAATATTTTGGAGTTGTGTAATTTAAGCGTTTTGGCAAAAAGGTTTTATCCCCACAATGCCAACGTATTGTGGGTGGTTATAAATGGATCTAAGCGTGGCTGGAATTACGGGTGACGTGGGAGTCGGAGCGGTGGCAGGTTTCCTGACGGGATTCGCCCTGAAGAAGGTTATGAAGATAGCGATGGCCTTAATAGGTGCCTACCTGCTCAGTCTCTTCTGGCTTCAGCAGAAGGGCGTGATAACGATAAACACGGACAAGCTGTTCAACCTTACCGGTAATTTGACATCCCAGGTGGTTTCCCTCAGTCAGAAGGCAATCGGCATCCTCCCGGGTACGGGGGCGTTCATAGCCGGCTTCTACCTCGGTTTCCAAAAAGGTTAAATTTCTCCCTTCCTCTCTCCATCCATGAGCTACGAGCGTCGGGTCATTCTGCGTCATTCACTGGCATCGGTGGTTGCCCTGGGTCTCACCGGCCTCGGCAGATTTTTGTACAGTGCAATGGTGGCAAGGCGTTTTGGCCTCGAGGAGCTGGGTACCGCTAACTCCCTCCTCTCAAAGGCCTTCTTCATAGCCATACCGTTGAGCTTCTTTGCCGTGGCCCTCGGTAAGTACACCTCCGAATTTCTGGGAACCAGGGGTCAGGACTCAATACGCTCCATGACCCTTCCCTCGTTTCTCCTCCCCCTAACGGGTCTTTTCCTGCTTCCGGTTAACGCGTACCTGGGGATCATCGCAGCCCTCCGGGGAGTTCAGCTGACCCTCAGGAGTTTCCTCTACGGTATGCACAGGGGGGAACACTACGCGTACATAATAACTCTATCCTTCGCGGGGTTCCTGGTGGGATTTTTATTCCAGAACGTCTTTGCGCCATATCTACTTTTCTTTGGGCTGATAGCCCTTTTTGCCGCCGGGTATCTGGTGAAGTTCAACCTGATCGGGATGCCCCGGGGCGAGGAGATGAGGCTCCTCGTCTCGTATTCATCCTTCGCTTTCCTCGGCACCCTCTCGGGGGTCTTTCTGGTACAGGGACCCTATTTCATGGGCGAGTACCTCGCCGGCCCGGAGGTTGCTGGGAATGTATCGGCGATACTCTCAACGGCGTTTCTCCTGACGTACCTCCCCCAGGTCCTCCAATCGGCCATGATGCCCCTCTTCTCCTACGAGTACGGACGGAACGAGAAAAACTACGTTAAACTTATGGCCGAGGAGACGACGTCCCTTCTGATACTGATCATCGCCGTTGTGGTGTTCCCCCTCATGTTCCCGGGCAGGGAGATCCTCTCGGCAACGTTCGGTTTCGACGTTGGTCCGGCCTTTTACCTCGGTCTCATGGCAGTGGAGGTTTACATCGCCTACAACCCGAGTATAGTTGCCCTAAACGCCACCGCGTACGTTAGGAGGGGGACCCTGGTGGCGCTTCTCGGTGCCTCTACGGCCCTCGCTTCGTGGTTTTACCTCATACCCGCCTTTGGAGCGATGGGCGTGATGATGGGCCTGATGTTCGGTTACGGCGTCATACTCGTGGGTGTTGCCCACTACGCACGGATACTCCTTGGGGTGTCCCCCAGGCCATACGTTTCGCTGGCCGTCGCGCTGTTCCTCCAGTCCCTCGCCTTCCTTTCAAGGTACGCCCCCTTGGTGGGCCTTCCGCTGTTCCTTCTTTACAATAGAAGGGAGGTGAGGGAAGGGATAAGCCTGCTCAGATCTTTCCGCGGTAGAGGACCTTAACGAGGTCCTCGGGCAAACCTTCCCGACGTATCCTGTCCTCGATCAGTTTCTTGTCGTAATCGACCTCTATGAACTTGGTGTGGAGGGTATCAACGTCCACGAGGGCGAAGGTGGCCCTGTGTTCCTTCCCAGGCGGGAACCCGATGCTCCCCGGGCAGATAACCCTGCCGTAGCGCGTCATCGCGTTGACTGGGTACTTCGGCGAGGCCACGAAGAGCACCTCGTAGTTTCTCATGGGGCGCATTATCGCATCGTAATAACTCGTGGGCTGCTCCGGAAGGACCACTCCCCTGAACGGGTCGATGGGGCTGCCGTACACACCGAATATATCGTTCTTACCTATTTTGTCCACGAGGTATACTGGCAGGTCACGTATGAATTCCTTGCCCTCGTGACCGAGGTTCTCCCACGTGTACTTCAAGCCCAGCTTGACGTACTCGGGTAGTCCACGCGGTCGATGTAGTCCGGCCCCTCGGCGTGGGGATCGCTCTCGGCTATAACCTGGTCGAACTCACCCCTGATCACCTTAACGCTGTTGTTCTCCATGAGGTCGTTGAGGACGTCCAGGACCTCCCTCGGGTAGGGAAACAGGCCGACCACGTTTCCGATTATGTAGTATTTCTCGATCTCGTACCCCTCTTCTTTCAGCGCTTCTATCTTTTCAAGGGCCTTTGCAAGGGCAGGGAAATTGCCGTTAACGTTCGCCAGAACCGCAACGTACACCATCTTTCCACCTCCCGCATTTTTCTTACCATAATTGACTAAAATTGCCATGGTATTTAAAGGTTTTGGAGTTCGGAACCGGGACAAAACTTTGCAAGAGAAGGCCGTTATTCCGGGCTCTGAAGGAGCGCCATTTAAAAGAAAACCCCCATTGTACAAAGATTTCTAACATCAAATTTCGAATTCAAGGGCCCTTTTATAGTGCAAACACATCGAAACTACCCATTGAACAGGAAACACAACCTTTCCGTCAACGCTTTCGTAAAAAAGGGTTGATGTGGTGGAGCCGGGACCGGGATTTGAACCCGGGTGGAAGGGATCTGCAGTCCCTCGCCTCGCCTCTAGGCTATCCCGGCATTCGACCCGAAGAAAGTATGGCGCCGCGGAGGGGATTTGAACCCCTGTGGGCAACGCCCACCGGCTTAGCAGGCCGGCGCCCTACCAGGCTAGGCTACCGCGGCACTCCACCGTCCACGTTATATGAGCGGGAGGGGGTTTTTAAGTTTTTTGGACGCGAAGCCGTGCACGGGATCGGCGGTTAACCCGCGTGAAGCGACTTAAGCTTATAAATCCTCCAATCTATCCCCAACCGGTGATGGCGATGATAAGGGTGAAGGTCCTCGGGAGGGGAGTGGAA
Source organism: Thermococcus celer Vu 13 = JCM 8558 (assembly GCF_002214365.1). NCBI lineage: Archaea > Methanobacteriati > Methanobacteriota > Thermococci > Thermococcales > Thermococcaceae > Thermococcus > Thermococcus celer. The sequence goes on along the minus strand of NZ_CP014854.1, from coordinate 120,334 downwards.
AAGGAAATCGAGTGGCGGAAGGGTATGACGATTAAAGACGTCCTCCACGAGCTCGGCTTCAACACGGAGAGCGCCATAGCGAGGCTCAACGGAAGGGTCGCCCTCGAGGACGAGAGGGTGAAGGACGGGGATTACGTCGAGGTTATCCCGGTCGTTTCGGGAGGATGATCCTCTCCCTCCGCCCCGACTGAATACTACGATGCACCGTGAGAGAAAGACTGGAGAAAAGGAAATACAGAAGTTCACTCTGCGAGCCTCTTCTTCATGAAGGTCTCGAAGTTGTTCATCGCCTCCTCGAGCACCTCGACCGGCGGCAGGAACACTATCCTGAAGTGCCACTCTCCGGCCTTTCCGAAGCCGGAACCGTGAACGAAGAGCACGTGGGCCTCGTGGAGGGCATCCAGGACGAATTCCTTGTCGTTCTTCCACTTTGAGCGCTCCTCTATCCTCGGGAAGATGTAGAACGCCCCCTGCGGCTTGGTAGTGCTTATTCCGGGGATCTCCTGAAGGCGCTTGTAGATGTAGTCCCTCCTCTCCTTGAGTTTGGCCATGTAATCCTCAAGGTAGTCCATCGAGCCTGTTAAGCCAGCTATGGCGGCGAACTGGGCGGGGGTGCTGGGGCATATCCTTATCCGCGCCATCTTGTCTATCGCTTCCCTGACCTCCTCGAGTTTGTTCTCGGGGTCGACGTAGTAGAAGTAGCCCAGGCGCCATCCCGTGGCGAAGTAGACCTTGGACATGCCGTTCATCACAATAACCGGAACGTCCTTCGTGAGCGAACCCGGGGAGACGTGCTTCCCCGCGTAGGTCATGAGGTCGTATATCTCGTCGCTTATCACCGGCAGGCCGTACTCGCCGGCCAAATCGAGTATCTCCTTAATCGTCTTCTTCTCGTAGAGCGCCCCCGTCGGGTTGTTCGGGTTTATGAGGGCTATGGCCTTCGTCCTCTCGTCGATTCTCTTCCGCATATCGTCTACGTCCGGTTGCCAGCCGTTCTCCTCGACCGTCAGGTACTCCCTCGGCTCTGCGGCGTAGAATTTCACGAGACCCACGTAGGGGGGATAGCTCGGGCTCGGGACGAGTATGTTGTCGCCCGGGTTGAGGAGGGAGCCGAATATGAGCTGGAGCGCCTCTGTAACCGCCGCCGTAACCCTGACGTCGTCGGCGGTTATATCGACGCCGTTTTTCTCCCTCTCCCGTTGAACCACGGCCTCCCTCATCTCGGGCAGGCCCTCGCTCGGACCGTAGTAGTTGTGCCCCTCCTGAATTGCCCGACAGTAGGCGTCCCTCATGTGCTTCGGTGGCTGGAAGTCGTACTTTCCGGGGTCGCCTATGTTGAGCCGGATGACCTTTACGCCCTTTTTCTCAAGCTCCCTCGCGGGGAGAACGACGTCTCTGATGGCGTACTCAATACCCATGGCCCTCTCGGATGCACGAATCATGTGAATCACCGTTTGAGTTTGGGTGATTCTCGTAAAAACCTTTGCCCGCATAGGTTTAAAAAGAAGCGGGGATACAGGATTCCGGGCGATGACGATTAGCAAGCATGCTGAAGGCTCACGGATGATGACGTGAACACCCACCGAGCCCCTCGATACGTTTATTAACCTTCAGAGGAAGGTTTTTCCATGAACATCTTCGTCCCACTAATCGCGGGGATCCTAATCGGCTACGCGCTCCGCAGAGGGGGACGCAGGGTGAACCTGGACGTTCCGATGAGCGCCGCCCTCCTGCTCCTGATATTCTTCATGGGGGTGAAGGCCGGTGAGGTTAAGGTGGACGCCCTCTGGCTCCTCGTTTCATCCGTTCTCTTTGCCATCCTGACCATAGCCGGGAGCATCGGGATGGCCCTCATTGTGGGTGATGGGAAATGAGGTTCATTCTCTACGTCCTGTTCGCACTGATCGTGGGGGCCCTCGTGGGGCACCTGTACTCCCCGGGGTTCGGCAACCTCTACGAGCTCGTGCTCTACCTGCTGATACTGATAATCGGAATCGACCTCGGGCAGAACTTCAGGCTAAAGGAGATCAGGCGGATGGGGAGGCTGGCCATAAAACTGCCCCTCGCCACCCTTACCGGGTCTCTCCTCGGCGGTCTCCTCGCTTCCCTGCTCCTCGGGATAGGACTCAGATGGGGCCTGGCGGTTGCGGCCGGTTGTGGCTGGTACTCCCTCACGGGACCCCTGATAGCTCAGTACTCGGCAGTCTACGGCACCCTGGGTTTCCTCGCCAACCTGACGAGGGAGATGTTCACGGTTCTCCTGTATCCCCTCGCTATCAAGAGGGTTGGAAAAGAGGCGGCGGTTTCAATGGGGGGCGCTACAACCATGGACACGACACTCCCCCTAATGACGAAGTTCGGGGGGAGCGAGGTTGCGCTGATAGCTTTCGTCCACGGCTTCGTTCTCACCGCACTGGTGCCGTTTGTGGTTCCGTTCATACTGGGTTTCTGACCAATAATCTTTTAAATTCAAACATCTTAGGTTTCATCAACAAACAGAAGGGGTGAGAGGGATGGTGGAGGTTGAGCTTGTTTTCAAGGTTCTGAAGGAAGCGGGAAAACCTCTGAAGAGCAAGGAGATAGCCGAGCTCGCGGGAATCGACAAAAAGGATGTCGATAAGGCCATCAAAGTCCTCAAGAAGGAGGGTAGGATAATCTCCCCGAAGCGTTGCTACTATGCCCCGGCGGAGTGAGCGTTTTTATCTTTTTCCAATTCCTCTACGAGCTCCTGCAAACTTTTCCGAGCCTTTATTTTTGAATGGACTTTGTACTCATTTTCAACGAATGCGTAATGCTCTCCTTCATCCTCTGCAATCTCGAGAAAGATGCGTTTATATTCAACGTTGGCAGTAATTTTCCCCAGATAAGTGTAAATTTCCTTCGCAAGCATTTCTGCCTTCATCGCGATTTCGAGAATATCAAGGTAGTCTTTCACGCTCCTTAACTTGTACTCCCTTTCCTCAAATATTGTCCCCCAACTATCGAAGGGAACCTTTGGGGGCTGTTCTCCCGGGAAGAGAGCGCTAAATGTATCCATACGCTTCTTGTGGTGTGATTCCCTTACTTTTTCTCTAATCTCCACCCTTTTCATATACTCCTCAAGGGGGTCCCCATCTAATCCCCGCCTCCGTTAACGTTCGCAGCGGTTCCATTATGGATAACCCATTGTATCTAAGCCTTACCCTACAGAAACATTTTAAAGGGTTTCATGGTAGGGGAGCATGCAGGCACTATCATGCCTCATGGCGCGGGGGTGTCCGAAGGCAGTAGGAGCCCACCGGGCCTCTGTTGGAGGTGAGAGAATGAAGTATCCGAAGAAGATAAGGACCTACTGCCCCTACTGCAAGAAGCACACGATCCACAAGGTCGAGAAGGTCAAGAAGAGACCGAGGAGCGAGCTCAGCCAGGGCCAGAGGCGTTTCAGGAGGATAATGAAGGGTTACCGCGGTTTCCCGAGGCCGAACCCGGCCGGAAGGGAGAAGCCGGTCAAGAAGCTCGACCTCAGGTTCAGGTGCACCGTCTGCGGCAAGGCACACACGAGGGGACAGGGCTTCCGCGTTAAGAAGTTCGAGATGGTGGAGGTGTGAAGTATGGCGCTCCCGAAGAACCTCATCCCGATGCCGAAGAGCCGCTTCCTCAGGGTGAAGTGCATCGACTGCGGCAACGAGCAGATAGTCTTCAGCAATCCGTCGACCACCGTCAGGTGCCTCGTCTGCGGCGCGACCCTCGTCGAGCCGACCGGCGGAAAGGGCATCCTCAAGGCCAAGGTTCTCGAGGTTCTCGAGTGAACCTCTCCCTCTTTTCGTTCTCCTAAACTTTAAATACCTCTTTTCGTAACTTACCCCGGCAGAGAAAATTGTGAGGTGGTTAAAATGCCGAGGAAAGCCAAGGAGTATCCCGAAGAGGGGGAGTTCGTCGTCGCTACCGTCAAGAACATTCACCATTACGGTGCGTTCCTCAAGCTTGACGAGTACCCCGGAAAGGAGGGGTTCATGCACATAAGCGAGGTGGCCTCGACCTGGGTAAAGAACATCAGGGATTACATCAAGGAGGGCCAGAAGATAGTCGCGAAGGTCATCCGCGTTGACCCGAGCAAGGGCCACATCGACCTAAGCCTGAAGAGGGTGAACCAGCAGCAGAGGAAGGCCAAGCTCCAGGAGTACAAGAGGGCCCAGAAGGCGGAGAACCTGCTCAAGATGGCCGCTGAGAAGATGGGGAAGGACTTCGAGACCGCGTGGAGGGAGGTCTGGGTCCCCCTTGAGGAGGAGTACGGGGAGGTCTACGCCGCCTTCGAGGACGCCGCCCAGAACGGAATGGACGTTCTCAAAGGCCTCATAAGCGATGAGTGGATAGAGGCCCTTAAGCCCATCATAGAGGCCTACGTGGAGATACCCACGGTCACCATCGACGCGGAGTTCGAGATAACCGTTCCAACCTCCAACGGGATCGAGACCATCAAAGAGGCCCTGATAAGGGCGAGGGACCGGGCAAACGAGGAGAAGGAGATAGAGGTCAGGTTCTCCTACCAGGGTGCCCCGAGGTACAGGATCGACATCACCGCCCCGGACTACCACAGGGCCGAGGAGGTTCTCGAGGAGGTAGCCGACGAGATCCTCAGGGTCATAAAGGAAGCCGGTGGCGAAGCGACCCTCATCAGAAAGGAGAAGCGCATCAAGAAGATCAAGAGGAGAGGGCAATGAGGTTCCGCATAAGGAAGTGCCCCGAATGCGGAAGGTACACCCTCAAGGAGGTCTGTCCGGTCTGCGGTGCTAAAACCAAGGTGGCCCATCCGCCGCGCTTCTCGCCGGAGGATCCCTACGGGGAGTACAGGAGGCGGCTGAAGCGCGAGGAGCTGGGTATAGCTCGGAGGGGTTGAGATGAAGGAGTCCGTTATCTACGTGTATGAGAGGCCCGAACTCAGGGACCCCGTCTTCATAGAGGGTCTCCCCGGGATCGGCCTCGTTGGAAAGCTGGCCGCCGAGCACCTCATCCAGGAGCTCAACGCCGTTAAGTTCGCCGACCTCTACTCGCCGCACTTCATGCACCAGGTCCTCATAAAGAAGAACTCCGTCGTGGAGCTCATGAAGAACGAGTTCTACTACTGGAGGAACCCGGACGAGAACGGCAGGGACATCGTAATCATCACCGGGGACCAGCAGGTTGCACCGACCGACAGCCCCGGCCACTTCGAGGTCGTTGGGAAGATGCTCGACTTCGTCAACGAGTTCGGCGTCCGCGAGATAATCACCATGGGCGGCTACCAGGTACCCGAGCTCCAGGGGGAGCCGAGGGTTCTCGCCGCCGTAACCCACGAGGAGCTGGTCGATTACTACAAGAAGAAACTCGAGGGTTGCCAGGTTGAGGTTATATGGCGCGAGGACGAGGGGGGCGCGATAGTCGGTGCCGCGGGTCTGCTCCTCGGCATGGGCAAGCTCCGCTCGATGTACGGGGTAAGCCTCCTCGGCGAGAGCCTTGGCTACATCGTCGACGCGAAGGCCGCGAAGTCAGTCCTCCTTGCGGTGACGAAGATCCTCGATCTCGAGCTCGACATGACCGCCCTCGAGGAGCGCGCCAGGGAGACGGAGGAGATACTCCGGAAGGTTCAGGAGATGCAGAGGGCCATGCTGGAGCAAGGGATGCCCTCCACCCCCGAGGAGGAGGACAGGGGCTACCTCTGAGGGCCCCTTTTCTTTTGAGTCTTTTGGAGTTTACTTCTGGGGTTTATCCCGAAACCGGGTTCTACCGCCGGTACCCTTTACTCCCAAACCTTTGGTTGATAACACCCAGTTCAAGAAATGCTTTTATCTGGTGTCACGTTTCAATATATTGATAACACCAAACGGGGGTGTCGGGTTTGCACATACCGGACGGACTGCTGAGCGCGCCGGTGATAGTTATCACCTACGCGATAACGGTACTGGCGGTTCTCTACGCCTCTAAAAAGCTACGGAACTTTCCGGAGGAGAGGATACCCCTTTTAGGTCTCTTCGCCGCCGGAATCTTCGCGGCCCAGATGGTCAACTTCCCGATAATCGGAGGGGTGAGCGGGCACCTGCTGGGGGCGACGCTGGTCGCGATAATCCTCGGGCCCCACGCATCCGTTATCGTCATGACCTCGGTGCTGTTAATACAGACGCTCCTCTTCGGCGACGGCGGGATAACGGCCATAGGGGCCAACATCCTCAACATGGGGCTCGTGGGGGCTTTTGTGGGCTACGGAATCTACTCAAGGTTCAGGGGGATCAACGAGACCCTGGCCACCTCACTCGCCGCATGGTTCTCCGTCGTCCTGGGCGCTGCCCTCGCGTCCGTTGAAATAGGCCTCAGCCACAGCCTCCCCTTCCTCAGGGTTCTCGCCCTGATGGTCGGCTACCACTCGATAATCGGAATCGGCGAGGCGGTACTCACCGTCCTGATAGTCCACGCCGTAAGGGCAAAGCTCCCGTCGATGGAGGTGGTGCCGGCATGAGGGTGGTCTTCAAAGGGCTCGCCCTCATAGCCCTTTTGCTCGCGATCGTCCTTCCGCTCGCGTCGAGCAATCCAGACGGCCTTGAGGCCACGATGGAGAAGGTCGGCCTCGAGGAGAATCCCCTCTACCACGCCCCCTTGAACTACGGGTCAACATGGGGGCAGGGCGTGCTCATGGGGTTGCTTGGAATAACCCTGGCATTCGGGGTTTCCTACGGTCTGGCAAGGCTCTTCAGGGGGGCGTGAGTTGTACCTTCTTTTCATCTTCCTCTACGCGATTGGGGTCGTGACGAGGAAAAGCCCGGCGGAGCTGGCCTATTTCGGAGCTGTTTTCCTGATGGTTGTCATCCTCATGAGACCGAGGAGAGGCTTTCTCAAAAAACTCGGCTTCCTCCTCGGCTTTGAGGGTTTGCTCTTCATCCTGGCGCTCTTCAACCCCGGGAGACCCCTCCTGAACACCCCGCTCGGACCGATAACCCACGAGGGGGTGGGTTCTTTTCTCATGCTCCTTGGAAAGGCGTTCCTCTCGGCCGGAACGGCCGTCGTCGTGGTGAACTCCGCGGGGTTTTCAAGGATCCTCGCCGAGATGAAAAGGTTGAGGTTCCCGCGGGTACTCGTCCTCACCCTCGCCTTCACCTACCGCTACCTCGACCTCTTCGCGAGAGAGGCGGTGAGAATGAAGCGGGCCCTCGACTCAAGGGCCTTTGGGGTTGGCAGGATGGAGTACTACAGAAGGCTCGGCTCCCTTATCGGGGAGGTGTTCGTCAGGGCGTACCTAAGAAACGGGAGGATACACCGGGCGATGCTCTCTCGGGGCTTCGGGGAGTTTCCAGCGCTGGAGGAACCCGGGCCGAGCTTTCAAACGCTGGCATTGGTTCTTCTCTCTCTGGGGGGTCTGCTGGTATGATAGAGCTCAGGGGGGTTCACTTCTCCTACCCTGGCAGGGAGGTGCTCCGTGGGGTGGACCTCAGAATCGAGAGGGGTGAACTGTTCGGCCTCCTCGGGCCCAACGGAGCGGGCAAGAGCACCCTCATCCTTCACCTCAACGGCGTACTCAAACCGAAGAAGGGGAAGGTTCTCGTGGAAGGCCTCGACCCCGCGGAGAAACCGAGGGAAGTGCGGAGGAAGGTCGGGGTGGTCTTTCAGGATCCCAACGACCAGCTGTTCTCGCCGACCGTGTTCGAGGACGTCGCCTTTGGCCCCTACAACCTCGGCCTTCGCGGGGAAGAGCTAAGGGAGAGGGTCCTTTGGGCCTTACGGGCCGTTGGAATGGAGGACTACGCCGACAGGGAGACGAAGGAGCTGAGCTTCGGTGAGAAGAAGAGGGTGGCGATAGCGACGGTCTTGGCGATGGAGCCCGAGGTGGTAGTCCTCGACGAGCCCTTCGCCAACCTCGACCTGGGCGGTAAAAGAACCATGAGGGATGTGATAATGAGTCTCAGGGCCCGGGGGAAGACGGTGGTACTGGCCTCTCACGAGGCCCACTACCTCTCGCTCTGCGACAGGGTGGCCCTGATGGACGCGGGGCGAATAGTAACCGTTGGGAAACCTGGGGAGATACTCGGGAACCCGGAGCTTCTGAGGAAGCACAACCTCGACGTCCCCCCTCTGGCCGAGCTCTTCCTGAGCCTGGGCCTGCCGGTTCCCCGGACTGTGGAGGAGGGGAAGAGACTGCTGGAAGGGTGGAGAAGGGGAGGGTATTGACGGTTTTATGTTTAAATCAGGTCGTTTGAACAGTTAGATTACCACAAATTTTAAGAATACTTTTCGCGTTAGTTACAATGGTGACCGTTGGTGAGTAGGATAATTAGAATATTGTTGATGTTGCCCTTAATAACACTTCTAATAGCAACATACGCATCGGCGGAATGGGCCCCGCCCGGGAACGGAATGGTCGTGGTTTTGACTGACGAGCACGGAAAGGTTCTAAGGGGTTTCTCCGGGGACTACGAGGTTCAGGTTCAGGTCGACGTTGCCACGCCCTCGGGCATCAAACCCCTCGGCCACTACAGGATCAAGCGCTCCGGATTCTGGAAGTTCGACACCACGGGGAGCGTTTTAACAGTGAAGGGCCTGCGGAAGGTCCTTCCCCGGATAACCGAGGAAAAAAGATACGGTGTCAGGTTCTCCGTGTGGATCGTGGACAGGGAGAACGGCGTTCTTCACAGGGGGATCGGCTCAACATTCCTATCCGCGGCGGATCTTGGGGGTGTTTCCAAGAGGGTTAAGGTCGCGATTTTTGAGGAGGAGCCTCTTCCAAAGCCCGCCCGCGAGGGAGGGTACTACTACGAATGGAGACCGGCGGATGACTCCTGGGAAGCCAGTCGCTACCTTAAGGTTCCCCTGCTGATCATCGACAACAGGGACGGGAAGGGAAAACTTCAGGGTTCAATCTCCCTTGATGGGGAGTACAGAACGCAGTTCTCAGCCACCTTAGCTTACGGAACAGACCTTGAAGCGAAGTTCGGGAACGGGGATCCTGTTAAAGCCCTCTCCTCCGCGGTAACCATCTACGGGAAGAGATGGGTTCCCATGGAGGGGAAGTACTACTTCTACCGGGCCGTGGACGTTCCAAAGGGCGACGTTGGTTACGTGTACCTGTGGGCCAGGCCGTATTACAGGCACGAGAAGGAGTACATCTGCGCGGAGGGGATGGGGGCCTACGGTTGCAGTGAGACCGGAAAGGAGAGGATAGACGTCGGAATCTACGATGTGAAAGCGGAGAAGGGAGCCAACGGGTACATAATAGACGGGGGAACCGCCCTGGGGAGCCCGAGCTTCGGTCAGGCGTTCTTCAGTTTTACGCGGGAGTATATCCGGTACCCCCTGAGGAGCAACGAGGGAGTATCCATGAGGTATCTCTTCAGTGGAATGGGCGGAAGTTGCGGTGTCAGGTTCGGGGTGGGGGTTCCCGTTGGGGCCATTGCGGTTGCCTTCGGTGCGCCCGCCCCCGTTGCCGGGCTCGTTGCGTCCGTTCAGTACGAAAAAGCGGGAAGCGTCTCAATAGGCGGGGGAATACAGAATTACGAACAACCCATAACGCTCCGTGCCTTTAAGAGCCCCCAGAGGTACAGGTTCAAGACCGGCTGGTTCAGCTCCTGCTCCGTTGGGGTTCCCTTTGGTCTCTACGTAAGGGGCGGTTGACCTTTCCCATCCCTCCCGTTATTTTCCAAGACGTCGGTTGTGTAGAAAGAAGCGGGGCGCTAAGCCCCGACCGCTTCCTCCAGAAGCTTCAGCCCAAGTTCGAGGTACTCCTTCGCCTTTCCCTCCTCCTTCGCCTCGCTGAAGACCCTGATTATCGGCTCGGTGCCGCTCGCCCTCACGAGAACCCACCCGTCCGGGAAGAGGATTTTCGTCCCGTCGGTGGTGTCGACCCTGTAACCCTTCTCCCCCGCGAGTTCTGCAACCCTCCCGACCACCGCTTTCCTGTCGCCGTCGACCCTCCTCTTCGTCTTGAACTGGTAGTAACGCGGTAGCTCATCTATCAGCTCACTGAACCTCTTCCCCGACTTCGCGAATATCTCGACTATCTTGGCGGTGGTCATCGCCCCGTCCCTGCCGAGGACGAAGTCCGGGAAGATCACTCCACCGTTCTCCTCCCCGCCTATGGTTCCGTCGTTCTCGAGCAGGGCCCTCGCGACGATGAGGTCGCCGACCTTCGTCCTCATCACCCGGGCGTTGTTCCTCTTAGCTACATCGTCGAGAAGGTTCGAGGTGGCCACGGTCGTGACGAGCAGTCCCCCGCCCCTCTCCCTGAGAACCGCGTCCGCCACGAGGGCGAAGGTCTTGTCGCCCTGTATGAACCGCCCGTTCTCGTCTATGAAGACGGCCCTGTCGGCATCGCCGTCCTGGGCGACCCCGAAGTCCGCTCCGAGGGCCTTCACGATCTCCTTGAATTCTTTCAGGTTCTCCTCGTTCGGCTCGGGGTTCCTCGCCGGGAAGTGCCCGTCGGGGTGGGCGTTCACGCTGACGACCTTACAGCCAAGCTCTCTGAGGAGGTAGGGGAGGGTGAGACTGCCTGCGCCGTTGGAGGTGTCGACGACCACGAAGGGCCTTCTCGCCTTTATCGCCTCGACGTCCACCCTGCCCTTTATCGCCTCTATGTAGGGTTTTATTACGTCCTCCTTGCGCACCTCCCCGATTTCATTCCACTTCGCCCTCTCGAAGTCCCCGCTGAAGAAGATCTCCTCGACGATTGCCTCCCTCTCCTTCTTCAGCCCCATGCCGTTGGGCTCGAGGAGCTTTATGCCGTTGTACTCCGGGGGATTGTGGCTGGCGGTTACCACCGCTCCACCGTCCGCTCCAAAGTGGTCCGTAGCGAACTGTATCGCCGGGGTCGGGGCTATCCCAACGTCTACGACGTCGCAGCCAACGCTGAGTAGCCCGCTTATGAACGCGTCCTTGAGCATCTCCCCGCTGACGCGGGTGTCCGTTCCGATCACCACGAGGGGCTTCTCCCTTCCCTCGCGTTTGAGCAGCGTCCCGAAGGCCATGCCCAGTTTGAGGGCGAACTCCGGTGTTATCTTCTCGTTCGCTATTCCCCTGACGCCAAACGTTCCGAACAGCCTTCCCATTGAAATCACCTCACGTTAATGCGTTTGCAAAGTTGATTATCACCAGGACGAATGTGTAGAGCCCGTAGACGAACGCCCCGGCCTGTATCAGGGAGATTAGTACTTTCAGCGGCTTCCACCTCCCCGAGAGCAGGGGGACGGGCAATCCTATCAGTATCGCGGCGAAGAGGTAGAGCACGGAGTTCCTTATAGCCGGGTAATCCATGGGCAGGTTCACCCGGGGGTATTTTACCGTAACGCTCTGCCCCTGAACGGTGATGGGTATGCTGACGTTCTGGAGGCCAACGACGATTACGTAGGCCATTATTAGCACGAAGAGCAGCGTGGGTAAAAGGCTGAGCGAGAGGGACGAGACGGCCGAGCTGAAGCGCTCCCACCCGTCCCCGCAGTTCTTCTCCTTTTTCTCTTTGCCCATCCTCACTCCCTCCCGAACAGTCCTTGTTAATGCGATTACCGGTGGAAAATAAAAGACTGGCTATTTTCTCTTTTTCTTTTCCGCCAGCGCTTTCCCAAAGGGCTGTATCACTCCCTCCCGAAGTCGTCCTGGAAGCGGACAATGTCGTCCTCACCGAGATACTCCCCAATCTGCGTCTCAATGACCTCAAGCGGGACCCTCCCCGGATTGCTCAAACGGTGAACCGTCCCCGCAGGAATGAAAGTACTCTCCCCCGGGCGCAGGAGCATCCGCTTATCCCCGTTGATAACCTCCGCCGTGCCCCTCACAACCACCCAGTGCTCGGAGCGGTGATAGTGCATCTGCAACGAGAGCTTCTTTCCGGGCTTCACCGTGAGGCGCTTTATCTTGTACCTGTCACCCTCCTCAAGAACGGTATAACTCCCCCACGGTCTGTAAGCGGTTCTGTGCACGATGGCACGCTCATCCCCCCGCTCCACGAGCTTCCTGTAAACCTCCTTGACCTTCTGGCTCTCACCCTTCCTCGCCACGAGGAGCGCATCGTCCGTGTCGATGATGATGAGGTCCTCCACCCCAACGGTCGCGGTGAGCCGTTCCGTCATGATGAGGTTGCCCCTCGAGTCAACCGTTATGTACTCGCCCCTTCTTCCGTCCACCCTGAGGGCGTTCCCGTTCCCGTCCTTCTCCATGACCTCGTAGATGGCATCGAAGCTCCCGAGGTCGTTCCAGTTGGCCCTGAGGAGCACGACGGCGGCCTTGTCCGTCTTCTCCATTACACCGTAGTCCACCGAGAGGTCCGGCACGAGTTCATAGGCCTCCTCTATGCTCTCCGCCCTCTCGAAGGCCTCGTAAACCTCCGGGGCGTGCCTCCTCACTTCTTCGGTGAAGAGTTCCGTGTCGAACATGAACATTCCGCTGTTCCAGAGGTAGTTCTCCTCGATGTAACGCTTCGCGGTCTCGAGGTCGGGCTTCTCCTTGAACTCCTCGACGGTGAAGCCACCCTCGAGCTTCTTCCCGGGTTTTATGTAACCGTAGCCCGTGTGCGGCCTCGTGGGGATTATTCCGAAGGTGACGAGGTGCTTTCCGGCGAGCTTCTCCGCCCTCTCAAACGCTTCTCTGTAGTGTTCATTGGCCTCGATGAGGTGGTCGCTGGGGAGGACGGCAACGCGGGATTTTCCGAACTCCTCCTCGACCCGTTTTATGCCCCAGTAGATGGCGGGGAGCGTGTTCTTTCCGACGGGCTCGAGCAGGATGTTCTCCTCCGGAACGCTGACCCCGAGCTCGTCGAGGTCATCGCTAACGCGGAATTTGTACTCCCTGTTGGTGACGATGAACACTTCTTCGGGCTTTGAGAAGAGGAGGGCGCGCTTCACGGTCTTCTGGAAGAGGGATTCGTCGTCGAATATTCTTATGAATTGCTTGGGCATGAGCTCTCTGCTGAGCGGCCAGAGCCTTGTTCCTTTCCCCCCGGCGAGGATCAGCGTCTTCATAACACCACCTCCAGGAGTTCGTTCATGGAGCTTATATTCCTACCCCTCCTGTAACGGAGGGTTCCTACGGTGAAGGGGTGATCAACAACCTCGAGGAGCGGAAGGTCGTTCTCCCCGTCGCCGACGGCGTAGCTCTCGACCCTCCCAAGGCGGGAGTACATCCTCAGCAGCTCCCGGGCGGCACGGCCTTTATCGGTGCTCCCCGTTACGCCGATGAACCTGCTCCCCCTTGACACCCTCAATCCCGCCCTGGAGAGGGACTCTTCGAAGCCGGATTTTTTCCACGCGAATATCGTCTCGCTGTAGTCCCGCATCATCGCGAGCCTCGCCAGGCTCTCGGGCAGGCCCGTGAAGGAGGTGACCTCACCGAGCGTGCAGTTCCCGTAGTACTTGAGACCGTATTCGGGGGCGATCTTATCGAGAACGGTCTTTATCCGGTCGTACCTCTCACCCAGTTCGATAACGGTGTATTTTCCCCTTCTCCTCCCGGGAACCTCGAAGGGGAAGTAACCGTCGGGGATGAAGATCGCACTCCCGTTCTCCACCACGAGCGGCCCCCTCAACCTCCAGGCCTTCCTGTAGTGCTCCTGCTCCGCGAAGGTCTTGGAGGAGTTGAGGATGACCTCAAAACCCGCGTCGAGCAGGGCGCGGATTATCGGTTCCGCAGGCTCGGGGGAGTAGTCGTCGCCGAGGAGGGTTCCGTCGAGGTCCAGGAAGATCACCCTCATTCTCACACCTCGAAGCGAAGGAGCGTTTCTGCGTTGTCCTCAAGGGTTTTCATCCATCCTTTAACGTCTATGCCCTCGATGGGCGGCATGACCATCGGTTTCGGCGGTTCCTCGTTCTCACCGATTAAACCGTGGAGGCGTAGCTCCCGGAGGATGTTGCGCTTAAGGTTCTCCGTGGCGAGCCCTGAGTGATAGATGGTCCCCAGGGAGCTCAGTATCATATCCCTGACGTGCTCCTTCCCCTTGTCCTCGTGCAGGTGCGGATTTAGGGTCTCTATCTGGAATACCTCAACGCCCTGATCGTAGACTTCCGTGTGGGGATCCGCGCCCCACCTGCCGAACGTCTCGAAGAGGTACACCAGCTCGAAGGGCTCTATGGAGTACCCTGTGGAGAAGGGCATTATCTCCGCCAGCTTCAGGCTCATCGCGTGCTCCCCCGCGTTCCCGGTGACGATGATGCTGGTCTCGAAGTTGGTCGCCACGCCGAACAGGGCGTTCATGTAGCGGTTGGTTATCTCGCTCACGCGTCCCCACTTCTTGAAGTAGAGCCCCCTGGTGCTGACCTTCGGCTTGTGCCTCCAGCTCAGGCGAACCATCGAGTACTCGCTCTCGCTCATGAGCAACCCGGCCGCGTAGTCCTTAACGTACTCGTTTACCGAGCCCGGGATGTAGTTGTCGGCATCGACGAAACCCACGTATCTTGCCCCTATGGCCTTCGCGAGGAGGATACCTATCAGCATCCCCTCACCTTTACCGCTCCTCACGGTTCCGTTCTCACCTAAGATCTCGGTGTATCCTGCCTCCCGGAAGGCCTCGGCGACCCCTGCGTCCTTCTGGTGAACCATTATTATGCGAGACCGGGTCAGGTTGTAGAAGTGCTTGACCAGGTCGACCTCCTGTTTAAATAGGTTCGGTCCCTCCCTCCTGCTGTTCGAGACTACGATTATGGGGCACTGGTGCGGTATCGCCTTCAGCACCCCGTCGACCAGCTGGAGCTTCTCGTTCCTCATCGGAACCACTATCGCCATGTCCTCGAGGATGCCGTAGATGTCCTCCCGGGGGATGTTTTTGACGGTGAAGCTCCCGACGTCTCGCGTCTGGGTGTCCAGCTTGAGGACCTTCTGGACCTCGTAAACCTCAACCGCTCCGAACAGCTCCTTGTAAACCGGAGCCTCCAAAAGCAACTCACTCACCCCTGCTAATTTTTGGAGATGAAAAGGAAATCCCGCAAAAATTTTGGAAAACCTACATAAAAGGTTTTTTCTACGGGCGCAGTGCGAACTCGCCGACGAATGCCGAGCTCGAGATGGTGTCGCCGATCCCCACGGTACTCTTCGGTTTCGCCACTATCTTCGTCGGGACGAACGATAGCTGGTAACCTCCGACCTCCGCGATGCCCCTCTCCATGCCGTACGCTTTGGCCAACCTCTTCTCCACAGCCATCGCCTTTTCGTTCACCGGCACGTCCATGGCCCTGACGATATCGTCTATGGAGCGGACGTCGCCGAGCTTCGCCTTGGCGGCCGCGGCTAACGAAGCGAAGAGCAGCGCGTCCCTCACGAACTCGCCCTTGTAGGCGGTGAGTGCCAGGTAGTAACCGTAGGTGTGGAAGTGTATCCTCCTAACGCCGGTTTTCTCCGCCAGCTTGAGCATCGCCCCGGTTACCACAACTGGGTCAACCGGGTCGCTTGCGAGGAGCTTTTCCCTCAGGCCCTTCTCCCCCAGAACCTCCATTATCGAGGCCATCTCGACCTCGTTCAGGCCGACGCTGTGGAAGGAACCGAGCAACCCGACGAGCGCTTTCCTGACGGTCTCGTCTGCGGTAAAGGCGAACTCGAGGTGAACCGGAACGTTCCTCTCCCCCAGGACCTCCAAGTGTCGTTTCAGCTCCTCGAAGGGCTCGCGGTAGTTCTCCCGCCTGAGGGCCTGAAGGCCACTGATGATACCCAGTTCAGCCTTCTCCGCTATCTCCTCGAAGTGCTCCCTGAACTCGGGCCGTATGTAAACGTTGGGGTTGTAGTCGTCGGCCGAGCCTATGAAGCGGTTCTCCCTCGGCGCCCGGAACTCAAAAACCCCGAAGCCCCTCGGGAACTCGTAGATGTAGTGGAAGCAGTTCTCCTCGTCCCCGGCGAAGTCCCTCGGGTGAACGAGCCTCAGCCTTCCGTCCTCAACCTTTGGAACGTGTATCGGGCCCTCCTTGAAGAGCCCCGCCTGGAGCCTCGAGAGCTGGGGGACGTGGGCTATCACCGGAACGCCGTAAACACCGCCCAGGAGGTTGGCCATAATGCCGACCTGACCGCCCATCCGGAGCTCGTCCCAGCCCCAGCGTTTCATGTAAAAACGAACCGTACAGCTCTCGACGAAGAGTTCCGCCGCCTTTCCCCGCTTAACGCTCCAGAGTATCCCTCCGAGGAGTTCCCCGATGGAGGTTATCCTCTCCGGAAGCTCCTCCGAGTACCTCAGAACCTCATCCTTCCCGGCTTTCTCTATCCTCCCCTCCAGGTCGCCGGAATCGAGGTACCTTATGGCGTCGATGTTCGTGTTGTACGCGAGGAGAACTTCCCCGACCCTCCCGATGTTCTCGCGAACCTTGTTGAACGCGGATGAGTAGAGAGCGTCCCAGGGCATTGTATCACCAGGAGTGATGTAACGATAAAAAGTTAATAAGGGTTGCGGTGTAAAAAGAAAGCCAGGGTCACTCCTTCCACTTCGGGTTGTCAACGACCCTAACTTCCCCGTTCTCCTCCACGACGAGCTTCGAGAAGCCCTTCTCGGCTATGCTACCGTAGTCGTGGCCCGCGTCCGCCGGATAGACCGCGAGGAATACGAAGGGCTCGTCGCCAGTGTTGACGGTTCTGTGGGCCCAGTAGGGCGGGACGTAGACGACAGTTCCGGGCCTCATCTCTATCCACTCAGCCCTTCCCTCGGGCGTCTGGAGGAGCATTCCACCCCTCCCCTTGATGCCGTAGTATATCTCGGCCCTGTCGGCTTTGGAGTGGTAGTGTCCCTTAGTGAAGAAGAACTCCTTTCCGACCTTGCCGGGGTGCAGGACGGTGGTCGCGAAGTTCAGGTCGCCGTCCTTGGCTTCCTGCTCAACGGCGTAGACCTCGTAAACGACGGGGTTCTCCTTTAGGAGTTCCGCGTAAGCCTCCTCATCCTGGAAGTAACCCTTTAGGTCACTGAGCCTCCGGACGAGCTTCTTGGCCCCGGGGATGACGCCGGTCTCGAGGTCGATATCAACACCCATCGGTTTCTTGTACTCCATTCCCATCACCGTAACTGAATGGGTCCCAACCTATTTAACCTTTCCCTTTTGTATCACCGTGAGTGTTACATAACTGAAACGCCGGGATCTTACCTCAATGATGTCACGGAACATCCGGGGATCAGTAGAAAATGGGAACGTTCAAAAAATAAATTAACCGACTCCCGTCATCCCGCAGGACCCACGACGATAACCGGTGGGTGGTCTCAGAACGCTCAGGACCGGCCCTTGACTTCGATCTTCTTGCCGATCACGAGTTCCGCCGCCTTAACCGCCGCACCGCCGCTTCCGACGGCTATACGCACCTGATCCTCCGGAACGTAGACGACGATCCTGTCGTCGAGTTCCTCGATTTCGAGTATCTTAACGTTGAGCATCCTCTCGAGTCTGTCCTTCATGGCTATCCCCAGGAATGCTCGGCAACTTCAAATATAAACGTAACGAATCAGTCGAAGTCCCAGATGGTCCTTCCCTTGTAGAATAGCATGACGTAGCCGCAGTTCTTGCAGATGACTATCTTCACCTTGTGGGCGGTGAAGCCCCACTTGCTGTCGAGCTTGCCCTCTTCAACCTGAAACTCCGTTCCACCGCAGAGCGGGCAGACGAGCTTTTCTCCCATACCATCACCTAATTACCACAAAGGTGCTTCAGGTTTTTAACCTTATCGAAGTTTAACATTGTTGAGGATGTGCTCTATCCCGGGCCTGTGGCCGAGGCCGACCACGGCTATTACCCTCGGCTTCCTGATCCCCCTGCGCCTGAGCTCATCGACGATGGATATTAGGTTCCTCGCCATGATCTCGTTGCGCTCCTCGACGAGGACGCGGTAGAGGTAGGGATACCTTCGCTTGAACTGGAGCATCATGACCCTGTAATCCTCCATCGGGTCCGAGAACTGGCCTGATTTGACAGGAAGGAAGACGCTTAAGGCTTCCAGCGCCATGAGGAGCTTTTCTCTCCCCGGGGCCGCTAAGATCTTGGAGAGTACAACACCTATGTCCTCGTCTATGAGGTAGAGCGGAACGCCGAGGAGCTGGGCCGCGCTTATCGCCGCCTTCATCTCCTCCCCGGGTTTCATCCCGAACTCCTCGCCGAGCTTCTCCTCGACCTTTGCCAGGACGTAGTTCACCAGCCCCCTCCTTCCGAAGCGGAGCGACTCCTCGAGGGATAACCTCCTCTCCTCGCCCATAGCCAGAAAGCGGGCCCTGTCGAGCTCCACCGCAACGGCGTGGGGCCTCTCGCTTAGTATCGTTCGTATAACCTCCTCACGGCTCTGCGGTGAGACGTGCATCGTGCCTATGAGCCTGACGTAGCGAAGGTAGCTCATCCCATCTCCCCCAGGACGTTTCTCACGCTGAACCCGCCGGACTTGAACGTCAAAACGTCGAAGTCCCGCGGAACCACGAAGTTAACCCCGTACTCGCGGCATACCCTCGAGGCTTCCTCGGAGTATTCTTCGTAGGAGTATCGGAAGGCCCTGTGGAACAGAGCCAGGAGTTTGACCCTCGCCTTTTTGGCCACCTCGCAGGCTTCAGCGACCGTCGAGTGGTAGCCCTCGCCCCTGTCGTCAGGGTTAAGGTAGGTGGCATCGTGGATGAGGAGGTCGGCCTTTTCCGCGAAGAGCCGGGTTCTCTCAACGGGTAAGGTGTCCCCTGTGTAGACCACCTTGACCCCCCTCCGCCTCGGCCCGGTGACGTCCTCGAGGCGAATTACCTTACCGTTCCACTCGATCCGGCCTTCCCTCTCAAGCTTTCCGAGTATCGGCCCCTCACTCAGGCCGTACTGGGCGAGCTTCTCGGGCAGGAACTTTCCCCGTTTATCCCTCTCCCTGAAGACGTAGCCCAGCGCCGGGATACCGTGCTCGACCTTGAAGCTCCAGATCTCGTAATCTCCTAACTTCAACCGGGTTTCGCCGAGCTCGTGGACGTGAACGTCGAAGCCGGGCCTGAAGAAGCCGCTGTTCAGGAAGTTCCGGACGAACTCGAAGGTGTACTTCGGCCCGTAGACGTGAAGGGGCCTCCCCCTGCGCCAGAGGTTCATCGTCTGAATGAGGGCGGCCAGCCCGAGGTAGTGGTCGCCGTGGAAGTGCGTGATGAATATCCTGTCCACCTTCATGGGGCTGAGCTTGGCCGCGTTCATCTGCCTTATGGTGCCCTCTCCAGCGTCGAGGAGGATAACCTCACCGTTGTAGCGGAGGGCTATGGCCGGAACGTTCCTCTCGCGCGTGGGCATTATGCCGCCCGTCCCGAGGAATATCACGTCGAGCATGTTAGGCGGTAGGAACGGGGCCTTAAATCTCTTCTCATGGAGTGACTTGGGGCCCCTTGAAAAACATCGGGCACTTTCGATACCTGCCAAATCGTTAAATACCCCGGCGGCTAATTATTCTGGGGTGTCACGAGATGGAGGAGATCCTGAAGGCAATAGAGGAAAAGGACTGCAAAAAGGTTGCAACCCTCCTGTATCACAGGGTGGACGGGCTGGGCGACGAGGAACTGAAGGAGGTCCTCGAAAAGACAGAGAAGCTCGCCCTGGAGTGCAACGACTTCGAACTCTACAAGCTCACCGTTTACTACTTCCACGAGCTCCTCGGCGTGGATAAGCTGAGCGAGTTCGAGAAGATGGCCGAGGAGAGCGATACCTTTGAGGTGAAATTCGAGCTGGCCGACCTCTACTACCTCATAGGGGAGCTGGAGAAGAGCCTCGAGATGTACCGCGCTCTCCTTGAGGAGGAGACGGAGAAGGGCAACAGGGAGAACATAGCTAAGATATACTACGCCATGGCGCTCATACACGAGGAGCTCCAGGAGTACGAGAAGGCCCTCGAGCTAATGGAGAAGGCGGAGCAGACCTACAAAGAACTCGGAAAGGAGGACGAGGCACTGAGGGTGGCCATCCACAGGGCCTACGTGACCTTTGAGTCCGGCGAGACCTACGAGGCAAAGGCGATGCTCGCGGGCTTTCTCCCGAGGGTCCTTGACAGGGACGACCTCCTCGTGGAGATACACCTGAGCTTCGAGGAGATATTTGAGGAGGACGAGAACTACGACGCGGCCCTCCAGGAGTGCCTCTACGCCCTCATCCGCGCTAAGGGCACTGACTACGAGGACGTGGCCTTTACATCTCTCAGCGACGTCCTCTGGCAGCTGTTCCTCGAGGACGAGTTCGAGACCGTTTACCTCCACATGGACATGTTCGCGAGGGCCCTTCCGGAGCTCGCGGACTTCTTCGAGGCCGTGAAGGCCCTGGCCCTCTACAAGGACGGAAAGGTCGAGGCGGAGGAGGTAAAGAAGGCCATCGAGAAGGTCAAAGACCCGCGTCTCCTCGATCTCCTCGAGGTCCTTGGGGAGGCGGAGCTTTAATGGGATCACCACCGGGATTCCCTATCCTTTTTATTACCCTTTCAAACGCGTTTCTTCGGTGCCCATAGAAAGGGGGTGATTACCATGGATTCCAGTGGAAAGCTCGTTAAGTCCTCACCGGGATTTTGAAGCTAAAGATTGAAATCGGCGAAAGCAGGCCAAAAACGGCCGTTGGACCCGGTTTTAAACCTCAGGTTCAAAAAATCCTTAAAAAATCCCGATTTAAGTTCTCAGTGAGATGAATGGAAACAAACGATAACATCGGTGAGGTTTGTCCCCTAAGTCCCATCCGGGCCAATCACGCGGAAATCAAATGGGATGGCCTGAGGGTTAATGGCCGGATCGTTAGCGTTGTGGGGGGAAATCGAGATGCACGAGTGGGCACTGGCTGATGGAATAGTTAGGACGGCCCTCGATTACGCGGAGAAGGAGGGGGCGTCACGGATAGTCGCCATCAGGGTCGTTCTGGGGGAACTCCAGGACGTTAACGCCGAGATAGTCGAGTTCGCGATGAGGGAACTCCTCAAGGGCACCATCGGTGAGGGGGCCGACGTGATCTTTGAGGATGAAGAAGCGGTGTTCAGGTGCAGGGATTGCGGCCACGAGTGGAAGCTTAAGGATGTCAGGGAAAACTTCGATGAGCGCATAAAGGAGGATATTCACTTCATCCCGGAGGTCGTTCACGCCTTCCTCGCATGTCCGAAGTGCGGCAGCAGGGACTTCGAGGTTGTCCAGGGGAGGGGAGTCTACGTGAGCGGCATAAAGATAGAGAAGGAGGGGGAGGTATGACGATCGACCCGCGCGTCAGGGGCATCGAGGGAAGGCTCGAGGGGGTGAGGAGAGTAATCCCAGTCGTCAGCGGGAAGGGCGGGGTCGGAAAGTCCCTGGTCTCGACGACGCTCGCCCTCGTCCTCGCGGGGAAGGGTTACAGGGTCGGCCTGCTCGACCTCGACTTCCACGGCGCGAGCGACCACGTCATCCTCGGTTTCGAGCCGAAGGACTTTCCCGAGGAGGAGTACGGGGTGATCCCGCCGACCGTTCACGGGATAAAGTTCATGAGCATCGTTTACTACTCCGAGGACAGGCCAACGCCGATGAGGGGGACGGAGATAAGCGACGCCCTAATAGAGCTCCTCGCCATAACGCGCTGGGACGAGCTGGACTACCTCATCATAGACATGCCGCCCGGTCTCGGCGACCAGTTCCTCGACGTCCTCCGCTTCCTCAAGCGGGGCGAGTTCCTGGTCGTGGCGACGCCCTCGAAACTCTCCATAAACGTCGTTGAGAAGCTCCTGACCCTTCTCGGGGAGAGGGAGCACAGGGTAATCGGGATCGTCGAGAACATGAAGCTCGACGATGAAAAGGATATAGAGGCACTGGCAAAGAGGTTCAACGTCCCCTACCTCGCAGGGATCCCGCTTTACCTGGACCTCGATGAAAAGGTGGGCGATCCCGGGGAGTTGCTGAGAACGGAGTTCGCCCGCAGAATACGGGAAGTGGCCGGGAGGATTTAGCGAAGGGTTTTTTCTTTTCTTAATCAGAGCTGTAACCGGTGGGAAACATGGACGTTCGAAGGCTGATTCACGATACCGTGATGGACGTCGCCCGTGAGCGGGGCGTGGGTGTAGCCAGGATAATCCTGTTTGGACCAAGGACCTGGCGGGGGATGCCATAAGAATCGCAAAACAGGTTTTCGATTTCGTCATCAAAAAACCGGAGGACTGACGATGGAGCTTCCCGAACTCCTTAAAAACGCAGAGAGGGTGGTCGTCTGCGGTATCGGGAACGACGTCAGGGGGGACGACGCCTTCGGCGTTCTGGTCGCGGAGAGACTGAAAGAGCTTGTAAAAAACCCAAACGTCCTCGTTCTCAACTGCGGCGAGGTCCCCGAGAGCTACACCGGAAAGATAGCGGCTTTTGAGCCAGACCTCGTGGTATTCGTGGACGCGGTCGACTTCGGCGGCGAGGGCGGCGAGATAATCGTGACGGATCCAGAGGGGACGGTGGGGGACGCTGTTTCAACCCACAGTCTGCCGCTGAGGGTGCTCGTCGGCTATCTGAAGCTCAGAACGGGCGCGAGGTTCGTCCTGATAGGCTGTCAGCCAGCGGTCATGGGGCTCTTCCAGGAGCCGAGCGAGAGGATAGTTAAAAGGGCCGAGGCGCTCGCGAGGGCCATGGCCGATTCCCTCAGCCGGTGAGTTTCCTGAGGTCGCTCTTTTGGTTGACGTTGAAGAAGCTCTCCCTCCACCCCTCAGGAAGTTCCTCGATGTCAACGTAGTGAACGTCAGCGGAGCTTATCGCCCCGTTCAGGGAGTAGTCTCCCCGTTTTATTTGTTTCTCCAGGAAGTCCCGGAACTTCTCAGAATAGGCCGCGTGGAGGGGCTCGAGGTAGCCGTTGCTCCAGCGGGGGACGCAGACGATTTTTCCACGGCGTCCGAATTCCCGAATCAAGTAATCAACGAATTCCGGAACTATCATGGGCATGTCGCCGGCGGCGACGAAGGCGTCACCAAGGCTTAACGCGGTATAAACTCCGCCGATGGGCCCGATGGTCAGTTCATCGACGATGACCTCGGGGCCGAGGCCCCGGAGTTTTCGGGTGTTATCGGGCGAGGCCACCAGAACCACCTCGTCTATGAACGAGGCCGACTGGAGCCTCTCAACGGCGTGTTGAACGAGCGGCTTTCCGTCTATCCTGAAAAACAGCTTATCGTCTCCGAAACGCTTTCCCTTACCACCAGCCAGGACGACCCCGAGCATGTTACGTTTTCCGGTTCCGGATTTTTAAGCTTCGTGCCTTTTCCGCATTCCTCTCGGCGGGTTGTTTGGTGGATGAGTGGGTTGAAAACCTATGGTTCTAAAAAGAGCTAAAAGAGTCCCTGTTAAGTCATTCTTGGGTGAGACAAAATGTGCCTGGCCGTTCCTGGAAGGATAGTCGAGATAACCGGAAAAGTCGCGCTCGTCGATTTCGGGGGCGTGAGAAGGGAGGCA
The DNA here is from genome assembly GCF_002214365.1 of Thermococcus celer Vu 13 = JCM 8558. Lineage (NCBI taxonomy): Archaea > Methanobacteriati > Methanobacteriota > Thermococci > Thermococcales > Thermococcaceae > Thermococcus > Thermococcus celer. The sequence goes on along the minus strand of NZ_CP014854.1, from coordinate 97,041 downwards.
CGCCTCGACCTGCTCCCCGGCGTTAAGGTGGGGGACTACGTCATAGTCCATACAGGTTTCGCGATAGAGAAGCTGGAGGAGGAGAGGGCGAGGGAGATACTCGAGGCGTGGGCGGAGGTTGAGGATGTCCTGGAGGGGTGGCAGTGACAGACGTCTCTAAGGCCTTTAGGAACAGGGAGCTGGCCCAGAGGATCGTCCGGAAAATCCATGAGGAAGCGAAGGGCATCGACGAGTTCCGCTTCATGCACGTCTGCGGAACGCACGAGGACACGGTAACCCGCTCCGGGATAAGGTCCCTCCTGCCCGAGAACGTCAAAATAATGAGCGGCCCCGGCTGTCCAGTCTGCATAACCCCCGTAGAGGACATAGTGAAGATGGGGGAGATAATGCGGCGGGCGTACGAGGGGGGTGACAGAATAATCCTCACCACCTTCGGGGACATGTACAGGATCCCAACCCCCAAGGGAAGCTTCGCGGACCTGAAAAGCGAGGGCTACGACGTCAGGGTTGTCTATTCGATATTCGACGCTTACAGAATAGCTAAGGAGAACCCCGAGAGGACGGTCGTCCACTTCTCGCCAGGATTCGAGACAACGACGGCCCCCGCCGCCGGGATGCTGAACGCGGCGGTTGAGGAGGGGCTCGATAACTTCAAGATATACTCGGTTCACCGCCTGACTCCCCCGGCCGTGGAGGCGCTCGTGAAGCAGGGGACGAGGTTCCACGGGCTCGTCACCCCCGGCCACGTCTCCACGATAATCGGCGTGAAGGGCTGGGAGTACATAACGGAAGACTACGGAATCCCCCAGGTCATAGCGGGCTTTGAGCCCGTTGACGTGCTGCTGGCCATCCTGCTCCTCATCCGGATGGTCAAGAAAGGGGAGGCGAGGATAATCAACGAGTACACGAGGGTGGTTAGGTACGAGGGCAACGTCACCGCTCAGGCCCTCATGGATAAGTTCTTCGAGGTTAAGGACGCAAAATGGCGCGCGCTCGGTGTGATACCGCGGAGCGGCCTCGAGCTGAGGAGGGAGTGGAAGGACCTGGAGATAAGAACGTACTACGACCCGGAGGTTCCGGAACTGCCCGACCTCGAGAAGGGCTGCCTCTGCGGCGCCGTGCTCCGCGGTCTGGCGTTGCCCACGGACTGCCCGCACTTCGGAAAGACGTGCACGCCGAGGCACCCAGTAGGCCCGTGCATGGTCTCCTACGAGGGAACGTGCTCGATATTCTACAAGTACGGCGCCCTGTTTTAGCACCAAAGGTTCAAAACTCCCCTTACGTTTTCAACTTTTGGTTTTAGAAACCTATAAAGGCCTGGATTACCAAGAGGAAACCGGTGGGAGGGATGAAGGCTTACCTGCTTCACGTTCAGGGCATCGTTCAGGCCGTCGGCTTTCGACCCTTCGTTTACAGGATAGCCCACGAGAACGACGTGAGGGGCTACGTTAAGAACCTCGGCGATGCGGGGGTTGAAATCCTCGTTGAGGGAAGTGGCGAGAACATAGACTCCTTCCTGCGGGATTTGAGGGAGAAGCTCCCGCCCCTGGCGAGGATAGAGCGGATAGAGAAAAGGGAAGTTCCGCCCCAGGGCTTTGACCGCTTCTACATCGAGAAGAGCTCCCGCGGCGGGAAGGGCGGGGACTCGGTGATACCGCCGGACATAGCGATATGCGATGACTGCCTCAGGGAGCTCTTCGACCCGACGGACAAGCGTTACATGTACCCCTTCATCGTCTGCACCAACTGCGGGCCGAGGTTTACCATCATCGAGGACCTGCCCTACGACAGGGTCAACACCACGATGCGGGAGTTTCCCATGTGCGATTTCTGCGAAAGCGAGTACGAAGACCCTCTCAACAGGCGCTACCACGCCGAACCCGTCTGCTGTCCCGTCTGCGGCCCTTCCTACCGGCTCTACACGAGCGATGGGGAGGAGCTCGTCGGGGACCCGCTCAAGAAAGCGGCGGAGCTCATAGACGGAGGGTATATAGTGGCGATAAAGGGGATCGGCGGGATACACCTCGCCTGCGATGCCACCAACGAGGAGGCGGTGGCGGAGCTGAGGAGGAGAACCCGCAGACCCCAGAAACCCTTCGCGATAATGGCGAAAGATACGGAGACCGTCAGGGAGTTCGCCTTTCTGGGGGAGGCGGAACTTGAGGAGCTGACGTCTTACCGGAGGCCGATAGTGGCCCTCCGCAAGAGGGAACCATTCCCCCTGCCTGAGAACCTCGCCCCCGGGCTCCACACGGTGGGCGTGATGCTCCCCTACGCCGGAACGCACTACATCCTCTTCCACTGGAGCAGGAGCCGGGTCTACGTCATGACCTCGGCGAACTACCCGGGAATGCCCATGGTCAAGGACAACGATCGGGCGTTTGAGGAGCTCAGGGATACGGCGGACTACTTCCTGCTTCACAACAGGAGGATACTCAACAGGGCCGACGACAGCGTCGTGCGCTTCGTTGACGGAAAACGGGCGGTGATAAGGAGGAGCAGGGGTTTCGTGCCGCTCCCGGTGGAGATACCCTTCGAGTACCGCGGTTTGGCGGTCGGAGCGGAACTGATGAACGCCTTCGGCGTGGCGAAGAACGGGAAGGTCTATCCGAGCCAGTACATAGGGAACACGTCCAAAGTCGAGGTTCTCGAGTTCATGAGGGAGGCGATAGGGCACTTTCAGCGAATACTCCGTGTCGGGGACTTCGATGTGATCATAGCCGACCTGCATCCCGCCTACAACACGACGAAGCTGGCGATGGAGCTGGCGAACGAACTCGGCGTCGAGCTCCTGCAGGTGCAACACCATTACGCCCACGTGGCGAGCGTCATGGCGGAGGGGAACCTCGATGAGATGGTTGGGATAGCCGTTGACGGCGTGGGTTACGGTACCGACGGCCACACCTGGGGCGGGGAGGTGATATACCTGAGCTACGAGGACGTGGAGAGATTGGCCCACATAGACTACTACCCCCTGCCGGGCGGCGATCTGGCGAGCCACTACCCGCTGAGGGCGCTGATGGGGATACTCAGCAAAGTTTACGGCATAGAAGAGCTGGCCGAGATAATCGAGGGATGCTGTCCGAGGGCGGTGGAGAGCCTTCCCTACGGGAGGGTGGAGTTCAACGTCATCCTGACCCAGCTGGCCAAGGGGGTCAACACCGCTTACTCCTCTTCAACGGGCAGGGTCCTCGATGCCCTCTCGGTTCTCCTCAACGTCGCCTACAGGAGGCACTACGAGGGCGAGCCGGCCATGAAGCTGGAGAGTTTTGCGATGCGCGGCAAGAACGACCTTGGGTTCGATGTGCCCGTCGAGGGGGAACTGATAAAGGTGGAAGAACTCTTCGCCCGAGCCCTCGAGCTCACCGGGAAGGCGAACCCCGCTGACGTAGCTTACTCGGCCCATCTGGCGCTCGCGAGGGCCTTCGGGGAGGTCGCCGTTGAAAAGGCGAGGGAGTTCGGGGTGAAGAACGTCGGGATAAGCGGGGGCGTGGCCTTCAACGAGCTCATCGTCAAGACCGTGAGGAAAATCGTAGAGGCCAGCGGGCTGAGGTTCTACACCACCCACGAGGTTCCGCGCGGCGACAACGGGATAAACGTCGGCCAGGCCTTCCTCGGGGGGCTCTACCTCGAGGGCTACCTCACGAGGGAGGACCTGACGATGTGAGGAAAGGATTTAACCGGGAAGATCAAAATTCCTGTGGAGGGAGAAGGATGAGGATAAAGCTCGAACACGGGGCCGGTGGGGAGGTAATGGAGGAACTCCTGAGGGAGGTCGTGCTGAAGAACCTGACCCTGAAGTCGGCCGGGGGGATAGGGCTCGACGCCCTCGACGACGGCGCAACAATACCCCTTGGCGAGGGGCACCTCGTCTTCACGATAGACGGCCACACGGTTAAGCCGCTCTTCTTCCCGGGCGGGGACATAGGACGTTTGGCCGTCAGCGGGACGGTGAACGACCTTGCGGTGATGGGGGCCAGACCCTTGGCCCTGGCGAACTCCATGATAATCGGGGAGGGCTTCGACGGTGACGATCTGGAGAGGATACTCCGCTCGATGGATGAAACGGCCAGAGAGGTGCCCGTTCCCATAGTCACCGGCGACACCAAGGTCGTCGAGGACGGGATAGGTATCTTCGTCGTCACCGCAGGAATAGGGCTCGCCGAGAGGCCCGTGAGCGACGCGGGGGCTAAAGTTGGCGACGTCGTCCTCGTCAGCGGCACCATCGGGGACCACGGGATAGCCCTCATGAGCCACCGCGAGGGGATAGCCTTCGAGACCGAGCTGGAGAGCGACGTGGGCCCGGTGTGGGAGGTGGTAGAGGCCGTGGGAACGGCCATCGGCTGGGAGAACGTCCACGCCATGAAGGACCCCACGAGGGGCGGGCTGAGCAACGCCCTCAACGAGATGGCGGAAAAGGCGAACGTGGGGATACTAATAAGGGAAACGGACGTCCCGATAAGGCCGGAGGTCAGGGCCGCGAGCGACATGCTGGGCATAAGCCCCTTCGACGTCGCCAACGAGGGCAAGGTCGTCATGATCGTCCCGAGGGAGTACGCCGAGGACGCCCTCAGGGCCATGAGAAGCACCGATAGGGGGAAGGACGCGGCGGTGATAGGTGAGGTCATAGGCGAGTACAGGGGTAAGGTCCTCGTCGAGACGGGCATAGGCGGAAAGCGCTTCCTTGAGCCCCCAGCCGGCGACCCCGTTCCGAGGGTCTGCTGATTTCCCATTTTCGTCCTCAACCTTTGGTTTAAGAAATCCATAAATCGTCTTTTTCCGAGTTTTATACGGTGATGGTATGATAATCGCAAAACCCTGTGTAACGATGAAGGGCATCGTGGTGAGCGGTTACTCCTGGGACCGCCAGGTGAAGGTAGACCTGGCCAAGACCGCCGGGTGTCTCCGGGAGAGGGGATACACCGTTAAGAAGCTCATTCCGGAAATGATGCTCATCCTTGAGATGGAGGGATACGAGGTCAGCGTTTACCCGAGCGGCAAGATAATAGTCAAACTCCTTGAGGACCCGAAGAAGGGAGAGTCCATCGCCGGCAGGATATACGACTGCGCCGGGGTTCTGGAGGTGGTCTCATGAGGATTCCTGAGGACGTCAGGAAGGATATACCGCTGACTTCTGAGGTCATATACTTCGACAACACCGCGACTTCCCTCACCCCGAAGCCGGTGATAGAGGCGATGGACGAGTACTACCTCAAATACCGTGCCAACGTCCACCGGGGGGTGCACAGGCTCTCTCAGATGGCGACGCATAAGTACGAGGAGAGCAGGAGAATCGTCGCGGACTTCCTCAACGCCAGGTTTGAAGAGGTGGTCTTCACGAAGAACACCAGCGAGAGCCTCAACCTCGTGGCCCTGGGTCTCGAGGGCCTCTTCAAGCCCGGGGACAGGATAGTGACCACGCCCTACGAGCACCACTCCGATTTGCTCCCCTGGCAGAGGCTCGCGAGAAAGCTGAACCTAAGGCTCGAGTTCATCGAGGGCGACGACGAGGGCAACCTCGATCTGAGCGACGCCGAGAGGAAGATCAAGGGGGCAAGGCTCGTTGCGGTTCAGCACGTCTCCAACGCCCTCGGGGTCATCCACGAGGTGGAGGAGCTCGGAAAGATGGCAAAGGAGGAGGGGGCGATATTCGTCGTCGACGCCGCCCAGAGTGCCGGCCACATGGAGGTTGATGTGAAGAAGATGAACGCCGACTTCCTCGGCCTCTCCGGCCACAAGGGGCCGATGGGGCCCACGGGAATAGGTGTGCTCTACATCAACGGGGAGTTCTTCGATACGTTCGAGCCCCCGCTCATCGGAGGAGGGACCATAGAGGACGTTGACCTGCGCGGTTACAGGCTGACCAGGCCGCCGGAGAGGTTCGAGGCCGGAACGCCCAACATAGGCGGTGCAATAGGCCTCGCCGCGGGGATAAGGTACATCGAGAAAATCGGGATTGAGAGAATCGAGAGGCAGGAGCGGAAACTCGTGGAGAGGATGACCGAGGGGCTCGACGAGCTTGAGGTTCCATGGTACGGGCCCAGGAACCTTAAGAAGCATGCTGGAGTCGTGAGCTTCAACGTACCGCCTCTTCACCCGCACGATGTCGCCGCAGTTCTGGACGAGCACAATATAATGGTTCGCTCGGGCCACCACTGCGCTCTGCCCGTTATGAAGAAGCTTGGAATAAACGGGACCGTCAGGGCTTCATTCCACGTCTACAACAGCGTTGAGGAGGTCGAAACGTTCCTCGGCGTTATGGAGGAGCTTGTTAGAAGTTTGCGTTAGTTCTTTTCCCTGCTTTTTTCGATTAAATAGAGAATTACCATCCTCTGGAACAGTGGGATGAAGGGTATCCTCACGATCAGGCCCTTGATTATTCCGTCCTCCTCGTACACCATGATGGACTCCTTTCCGTCTCGAACAAAGACCCCCTTTACCCTGGAGGGCGCTTCGCTTGAGAACAACGCCTCCGTGAAGATTTTTTGGAAGTCCTCTTCCTCTCTATACAGGATATCTTCGAGGGATACGGGAATTACCTCCCCGAACCGGCTTAAAGCGTTAAGATAACGCTTGTTTTTCTCAAGGAGGATGATTTTTACGTCCAGCCCCTTATGTTTTGCCGTTTCAAAGGCTTTTTTAAACTTCAAGGCCATCTTTGCATCCACAAAAGCCGTTATGAATTCCTTTTCAGAGTTCTCTACAAGATCCCTGACTTTACCCCTTATGTTCCACTCTCCCTGGAGATACCATACAGGTGACCAGTTCTCTCTTTGTCCCTTTTGATAGCTTTTCAGCTTGATTATAACCTCTTCCGCTGATCTTAGGTATTTATCCCTTAACGAAGCAATAACTTTCTCGGGTTCCACGGCTCTGAAATATGCCGGGGTACCTTCACTTATATCTATGAAGCCCTTCTTGTGAAGTTCTTTTGTGATAGGAAGAGGATGGTGGGGGCTGTCCTTTAAATGATAACTACTGAAACATTTATATACTTTCACAACTATCTCATGAACGATGACATATGAAGCTTTACCGGACTGGTGAGGTCGCTGAAAGGCTTGGCGTTTCAAAGATGACAGTCTTAAGATGGATAAAAGCGGGTAAGATAAAAGCCTTCAGGATAGGAAGAGAATACCGCATCCCCGAAAACGAAATCCTACGAATACTTGAAGGCAAAACTCCCAACAAAACGGTTATTTATGCAAGGGTTTCAAGCAGGAACCAGAAAGAAGACCTCGAACGACAAATAGAATACCTCAAAAACTACTGCACTGCCAAAGGTTACCACATCACAAAAACCATAACGGACATTTCATCAGGCCTGAATGAAAACAGAAAAGGCCTGAAACAGCTTTTCAAATTGGTTGAGAGCGGAGAGGTAACAAGAGTTGTGATAACCTCCAAGGACAGGCTAACAAGATTCGGCTTCAAGTACCTTGAGCGCTACCTCAACTCCCACGGTGTCGAACTCGAAGTCGTATTCGACGATGAGGAAAAAACACCAGAAAAGGAACTCGTGAAAGATTTATTAGCAATAGTAACCTCCTTCGCGGGAAGGCTTTACGGAATGCGTTCTCACAAGAAAAAACGCCTCATCGAGGCCGTGAAGAATGCCCTCAGAGACGATTAAACTCGCCGCAAAATTCAAGCTCAAAAACCCTCCAAACGGGTTAGACGGTCTATTCCAAACTTACCGAGAAATAGTGAACACCCTCATCACCCACGCTCACGAAAACAACATCACCAGCTTCTACAGGCTGAAAAAAGAAACGTACAAAAAGTTGCGCAAAGAGTACTCGGAACTACCAAGCCACTACCTTTACACGGCCTGCCAGATGGCAACGGCAATCTACAAGAGTTACAGGAAGAGGAAGAAGAAGGAAAAGGCAAAGGGAAAGCCAGCCTTCAAGAAAGAAGTCATAATGCTGGACGACCACCTCTTCAAGCTCGACTTGAAAGGAGAGGTAAAACTCTCCACCCCGGGCGGAAGGGTTTCCCTCGAGTTCTATCCCGCAAGGTACCACGAAAAGTTCAGGGGCTGGAAGGTTGGGCAGGCCTGGTTGGTCAAAACCTCAAAAGGCGTCTTCGTGAACGTCGTCTTCTCCAAGGAAGTTGAAGTTGGAGAAGCCAAGTCTTTCGTCGGCGTTGACCTGAACGAGAACAATGTAACCTTAAGCCTCCCGGATGGTGAGTTCGTGCAAGTCATCACTCACGAGCGTGAAATCCGGACGGGTTATTACGTGAAAAGACGAAAAATCCAGAAGAAGTTGAAGGCTGGAAAGAGGCGGGAGAAACTCCTTGAGAAGTATGGGGGAAGAGAAAAGAACCGGCTGAATGACTTGTACCACAAAATAGCGAATAAGATTGTTGAACTGGCGGAAGAATACGGTGGGATTGCCCTCGAGGACTTGACGAACATTCGGGAGTCAATAAGGTATTCGGCTGAAATGAACGGGAGGCTTCACCGCTGGAGTTTTCGAAAGTTGCAGTCAATCATCGAGTACAAGGCGAAGTTGAGGGGTGTGAGTGTTGTTTTTGTTGACCCGGCTTACACTTCTTCCCGGTGCCCGGTATGTGGGGGAAAACTAAGCCCGAATGGGTACCGGGGGGTGAAGTGTGAGTGTGGTTTTGAGGCGGATAGGGACGTTGTTGGTTCGTGGAATATCCGCTTGAGAGCCCTGAAGATGTGGGGAGTTTCCGTTCCCCCCGAAAGCCACCCGATGAAGATGGGAGGGTGGAAGGTTGGCCGTAACGATGTTTACAAAAGTTACGGCTAACAGAACGGAGAAGAAATAAAGGGGGAAGTGATAAGGATATGGAACAGGGGCTAAAAGTGCGAATTATACGAAGGATGATTTCCTGGATAGCGCCCGACATCCGGGACATTGTTCCGGAGAATACACCGGTGATAGAACCCTCTCCAAGGTCTCCAGTGGGCTATATGGTTCCGGAGTTTGTGGCCATACATGGAAGCCCGGGAATCCATATACTAAAAATTTTGGCAGTGCTGCCCCACTTCCTGAAGACGGCTTTTTATGCCTGGAGATGTCCGAGAAGTGTAAGACGAAATCCATCCAACGCAGCCAGGAGTGCTGATCCGGAATTTTTTAAAGAACTGGAAGAATGCGCAAAAAAACTTGGGGTCTCAGCCGTGGGTTACACAGAGGTCCCTAGAGAGCACATTTTTCGAAACAGGGCCATACTGTTTAAGAATGCCATAGTCTTAACCATGGAGATGGACAAAGAGAAAATAAAAACCGCCCCCAGCATAACCGCGGGTAGAGAGGTCTGGAGGACATACGCGGAGCTCAGCAGGGCTTCATACAAACTGGCAGAGTTTATGCGGAAGAGGGGGTACAATGCCCAGCCTGATCCACCCGTTGGAGGAAACACCAACTTCTCCCTGCTGGCCCAAAAAGCGGGACTTGGATACATAGGAAAGCATGGCCTCTTGATTTCCGAAAAAGCCGGCCCATCCCAGAGGATTACAGCCATATATACTGATCTGGAGCTTCCATACACGGATTCCAACATAGAGCAATATTCGTGGATCCCGAAGTTTTGTGATATATGCAATAAATGCGTTCGGACGTGTCCTGCTAAGGCGATCTACTTAAAACCTAAAGTTCTCCCCGATGGGCGGGAACAGCACATAGATCCCGTAAAATGTGCCAAAGTTTTTTCCAGAACCCTTGGATGCGGGGTCTGTATAAAGGAATGCGTCTTCTTTAATGGGGATTTTGAAAGGATAAAAGCGGCTTATGAACGGCTATCCAAGAAGGTTGGTTAAGGGCATGAGAAGATCTTAGTAACTCAGGCTTATAGCCGTTTAATACGTATGTTTTCCGTGGATAATACATATTTTTAAAAATTACCCCTTCCGATTCCCCCTGTTTGCTTCTGGAACGATTCGAAACGTTCTTTTCACCGGGTTCCTAAAATAGATGGAGATCCCACTTTTAACCGGTGATTCCCATGAGGTGGAATGTTAGGGTTTGGGTGTTGATAGGGCTGCTCGTCGGGAGCCTCATCCCGGCGGGTCTGAGCCTTGCGGATGAGAATGCGGGTGCAGGCGCCGTGGAGCCAATGCCCCCGGAGATCCAGAATGCAACCCAGGAGCAGGTCATAGCCCGGCATATAGTGGATGTCCTTACGAAGCTCAGCACAATAACGGAGAACATTATGGGCAATACAACACTTCCCGAGAACTCGAGCATCCTGCAGCACTATGAACTCGCCGAGCAGTACAGGGATAGCGCCATGAATGCCTATGAAAGCGGCGATTACTACACCACAATACTGGATGGATTAACCGCAATGCACCACTACAAGGTGGTTCTTGAGAGCCTCAGGAAGGGCAAGGAGAACCTGCGGGACAGATTTTTTGAGGAAGCCAGGAGGATGGGGGAGTACTTTAAAATGGCGGAACACATAATAAACGCTGCACAGAAGCAGGGTATCGACGTTGGCAATGCTCCAGAGCTTCTGAATGAGACCAGAGAGGCCTACAGGGCTGTGCTTGATGATATAAAAGAAAAGGACTTTGCAAAGGCACGGGAGGATCTGCAGGCTGCGAGGGAGAAGAAGGCGGCGCTCGATGAGCAGCTCAGGGATCTAAAGGAGCAGCTCGCCTATGAGAATGCAGAGGAAGTGGTTAAGGTATTCCTGAACAAAACACAAAGGGGAATAGAGATAGCGGAGAAGGCCATAGAACTCTGGAATGAACGGGGAGCTGATGTAAGCAAGCTTGAGAATCTGACGGAGCGGGTAAAGGCGATTTATGATGAAGTGAACGGCCTTGCAGGGGAGGAGAAATGGGAGGATGCCCTCGGTGTCATACAGGAGAACGGTGCAACTTTAAGGGAGTTTTCAAAGGCGGTGAGCTTTATACAGAGGAAGGCTTACGAGAGGCAGGTTGAAGAAAAGATAAAGGACGCAAAGGCATTTATCAGGGAGCTCAACGGCAGAATCAGGAAAGATGGAAAGGCATTGAGAGAGCTCAAGAAGGAAGGGGTGGATACAAGAAAGGCTGAACTCCACCTTAAAGTTGCAATGCAGGAGGTCAGGCTTGGTATTGGGCTCCTGAAGCACAAAAAGCCGATGCAAGCCAAGGCACACTTTGCGATTGCCCTCGACATGCTCCACAGGGTTGATGAGTTTATACTCTGGCATGCGTGATCTTTTCTTTTTTCTTGGTATCTATCAAGCGCTCGAGGGTCAAAAACTTCAAACAAAACAATCGCAACCTGTCCCCGCGAAACTCAAAGAGATACATCAGAGGGGTAGTTCGCCCCACTCAACGTCTATCGTCTCCGGAGTGCGGTAGATGAACGCGCCCTCCCCCTTGTGGACGTGCTTCCTCATGGGGCCGGGTGGGACGCCGTTCGCCTCGTATATGACGCTCTGGGTGTCCGGGTCGTGGTACAGGACGAGGCTCGGGCCGGCGAGGTTCGTTATCGAGTCCACCGCGTACTGCGTCGCGAGAACCGTCACCCTCGCCCTGATGGGCCTCGTTATGAGGGGAAGGGCAGCGCCTCCAGCGGTCGTGTAGGCCAGGACCGCCGCGTCGTTAACGCCCACCATCGTCTTCCTCCTGTGCCGGATTACCGCGCTCACGATCAGAAAGGCCATTCCGGCGAGGGTTACGCTGTAGGTCTCCCCCAGCTCCACCAGGATGTTCTCCCCGAACTCCGGGGGTTCCCCGGAGTAGAAAGCCCCATCAAGCGGGGTGTAGCTTTCCGCTATGACCCCGGCGTATTTTCCGTCGGATTTCACCGCCTCGGGAACGCTCTCCACCTTCCCGGCGAGGAAATCGGCGTAGAGCCTCTCGGTCAGGGTTCTGTCGAGCCCGTAAATCGTCTGGACTATCGTTGCGGCGCTGTAGCCGTCGAGGAGTCCCTTCCGCGCGAGGACAAGCGGGTCGAGGCCGGTTCCCCGGCCGTCCTTCACCTCGATAACGGTATCGAACCCCTCCTTGGAAAAGCTTCCCTCCGTGTCGAAGATGACCGCCCCGTAGCCGATCTCCCTGTATCGATCCGCGAAGTACTTCAGGGCCTTCCCGGCCCACTTGTCCATTCCGAACACCTTGAGGGTCCTCCCGTGATAGACCGGGTCGTAGAAAACGTCCTCTTCCTCCTTCTCAAAGAGCCTGACCGCTATGCGGCTGTACTTCATGGGGTTCACCGTTGGGAAGTAGGAACCCGGACTATAAACGGCTTCTGGTCCGGATCAGGCCCGGGTTACCCTGACGAGCCTCTCCATCCACGGGCCCACGCGAACCCTGATGTAACCGCGGAGCTTCTCGTCCACCTCTCTATCCCCGGTGTAAACCCTTAGGGGGCCGTTTTTGAGCTTCGATGGCGTGGCGACCACGGTTATATTGTCCCGTGGAATTTTTCTCAGGACATCCGCTGAGAACTGCTGGTTACCCCTCCCGAAGAGGAACCCGAGACCGCCTATGACGGTAACGATTACCCTGGGGTTTTCCCCGGCAAAGCGGAGCAGATCCCCCTCGGTGGCGTCTTTAACGAGGAGCCTCGCCCTCCCATCCTTCACCTCTATAACATCGACCCCGAGGAGCGTCCCGTCTATGCCGAGCCGGTCCTTTATCCTCTTTACCGTGGAACCCGAACCGAGGAAGTAGATCCCATCGTTTTCGAGGATCTCTTCCGCCAGGGCCCCGGAGATGGTCTCGAGCTCTTCCTCCTCGTCGATGGGGACCCTCTCCTTGCTCCCCTGAACGAGGGCCTCGACAACGGGGACGATGGCCGTTCCGTAGGTTTTCGCCCGCACCTCATCGCGCCTGTACGCCTCCTCATCTATGTCCCGGACCTCCCTCTCCTCGAGCCTCGCGTTTCCCTTCAGGAACTCGATCAGAACCCTCGCGGCGTCCTCGGGGGAGTAGGCGAAAACCCCGGAGTACATCTTAACCCCCGTTGGAACCCCGAGGACTGGAACCCGCTCCTCAACGGCCTCGAGGATATCCCTGGCGGTGCCGTCGCCGCCTGCAAAAATGATGAGCTCCACCGCCTTGGCCATCCTCTTCGCCAGCTCCTTCGTATCTTCCGGGGTGGTATCGGGAAGCCTAACTCCCTCAACTTCGCGGTAACCTATTTTCCTGTGCCGTATCACATCAAAATCGAACTCGAATTCCCTCAGGATGTTCTCGCCGAGGGGACCCGGCCCCGTGAGGAACTCTATTTCCTTCGCTTCTTTATAGTGGCTCAGCTCGTTCAGGAAGAGCCTCACGAGGTCTTGAGCTATTGGCCTGGCACCCCTCCGAACGGCCTCATCAACGACCCCGTCCGTGCCCTTGAGCGCCACCCTGCCCCCCATCCCTGCTATCGGGTTGACTATGAGCCCGACCCTCATACCATCACCCCACTACCTCCTCGCGAACACCGTCAGGGACACCGCCCGCATGATTGGGGTCGGGGAGATATAATTAAGACTTTCTCCTGCTCGGAAGGGCGCGCATGTAGAAGCGCTGACCGCGATACTCGAGTTCTATCAGCTTACCCTCCTTCAGAAGCTTTTCAACGACCTCCCAGCCGGCGTTGCCTTTCTAAGGAGTTCCCTCACGTCCTCGCGCCAGATGAGGGACGAGTTCGTGAGTATCGCCAGGGGGATGCCGAGGCTCCTCAGCAGTTCGACCTCCCGGGAGAGGTTGATGTCGAGCGTCGGCTCGCCGTCCGGGACGAACGTGATGTAGTGAGTGAAGAAGAACTCAGGGCACTTGAAAGAGACATAATACATGCTATAGAGAGTGGAAAGATTGATCTCTACCTAACGCCCACGTTTAGTGAGTACGTTGGTCAACCCCCGTAGACAACGGGCAGGATCTTTAAAACGTCTCCTTCATTTAGGGGATGCTCCCTACCGACTTTTTTCTCATTAACGATTATATGGTTCCCATAATCACTTATCCCAAGAATCCTGAGGACATCTGAGACTTTACTTCCCTCAGGAACTTCAAATTCAAAATCAGGGGAATACTTTAGGGCCAGATCACCGTAGAGCCTAACCCTGATCTTCATTCATTAACCCCCTCCAAGAGACTCTTCCTTAAGGGGTGAGACCTTCAGAATAGGAACCTCAAGTCCTATGATGAGCTTCTCGAAGAACTCAACCGCATTTCTAAAAGCTTTATCCTCGGTAAAGCCTGTCCTGATCTCATTGTCAAAGTAATACCATAGATCCTTCTCCTTGTCATACAATGCCAGGCTGGGGAGCCATTCACCGCATTCTCCTCTCAGGGTCAGTTCTATTAAAATCTCTTCATTTTCAAGGATCCCCTGCTTTAGTTTTCCCTTCCATCCTTCCAACTCACTCACCGGTGAAAGATTTTAAAAAGAGAATATAAGGCTTTCCTGAACCAAAAGTTAAAGCAAAAGTTAAACTCCCAGCCGCCTCCTGATTCTCTTCACATCCCTCTTTGCTTCACCCAAACCCAGTTTTTCCAGGATTTCTTCCCGTGGAATGCCCTTCTCATCGTATCCAATCTCCTCGTAGTATTGCCTGACCTTTGTATGTATCTCTTCTTTACTTGGGGCTTTTCCCCTGACCGGGCCGCTTGGTAAGGGTTCATAGAACCTTGGAGGATTATCATCGTCTTTTCTTGGATCCCAGTAAACATCAGGCCCACCAAGAAGGAGGAGGATTCTCTGGAGGTGTATTATTCTAGGTCCGATTTCGTTTAGCCACTGCTCAGGAGTTATTTTGAAACCAGTCACTGCGTTTCCGAATTCCAAAATATTCTCAAAGCCTGGCTGTGTGACGAACATACATATCACTGCGGAGTCGTAGAATGCGCTTGTCATTTCTCCCTCGTAACCCTTTGCCGGAAGGGCAGCGGTCGATGTGTGGTCCCCACCTTGAACGGAGACGGCGTAGCTCACGTCCCTTGTGTAGTCAAGCTCGCTCCGTATTCCATGGGCACCGACGCCGATGCCCTTGACGTGAACTGCATACTTCGTTGCGTCGACTCCCTTCATCTCTGAGATCCTTAACGCTGCTCTGTAAGTTCCTTCGGCCAGAATTTCTCCGATCTCTTCTTTGTTTGTGATCATCTCAATTAGTTTTGCAAAGGCCTCCTCGTCCCCCCACCTCAATTCAAAGCCGAGATCCTCTTTCGTCAAAATGCCCCTCTGGTAGAGCTCGGCGGCAAACCCCAAAACATTTCCTGCGTTTATGCCATCAAGTCCAAGCTCATCGACAAGATGGGAGAGGTAAACTATCTTTTCCGGCTCGAAGATGCCGAGGTTCGTTCCCATGTATGCCATCAGTTCGTAGTCCGGGCCATCTGTAATCGCGCCTTTGTGGAGCCCGTTCCTCAGGTAAGAGATCTTCATGCAGTTGACCGGACAGCCATAGTCCGCCCAGTACTTTTTTATCCATACTTTGTTTTCAAAGTTGACGACACTCATCCTCTCGTCGTTGTGGTACTCTTCCTGCCAGTTCCTGATAGGCTCACTTGATCGGTCGTGTCCAACACTGTATCCTCCAGCGGCGGTTCCCCACTCCCTGAACGTAACCGCGGAGAAGGATTTCTTCCAAAACTCTCTTAGGAGAGCTTTCATTTTGTTTTTATCATAGACCTCCGGAAGGGGTTTACTCCCCTTAACCAGAATCGCCTTGAGGTTTTTGCTTCCCATTACAGCTCCATAACCACCGTAACCGGCCGCGTGCATGAGTTTTGTCATTATTGCGGCGAAACGAACTTTATTCTCTCCTCCCCTGCCTATGTACATCATCGCCGGCTCTTTTGGAACTCCCTTCAGTTTTTCTTTTTTCTTTATTTCCTCGTACACATCCCTGAGGAGCGTTTTGTAGAGCTCGGTACCACCCATTCCCCAGTATTTACTCGCATCTCGTATCTCTACGTTATCGTTGTGGATTAAGAGATAAACAGGTGTTTTGGCTTTTCCCCGTATAATGATCCCATCGTACCCGGAGGCTTTGAGTTCAAGCCCAACCTCACTGCTCAAAACGCTCCCCACCACCCCATTGCTCTCCGGAGATTTGGAAAGCACGGCGGTTTTCATTCCCGGATAGTAACCTGTTAGGGGTCCCGTAAGAACGAGCAGGAGATTTTTCTCACCTAAGGGATCAATTTTTTCCCATTGCTCTCCAAGCTCTTTCCATAACAGGTATGTGCCAAGCCCCCTACCGCCGTAGAATTTTTTAAGAACGTCTTCGCTGAGTTCAATTTCATTAATTTCTTCCCCCGTCAGGTTCACATCGAGAAGTTTTCCGGTGTAACCATACATTTCCCTCACCTCAGAAACTCTTCGCCATAAACTTTTCTTGCGATTTCAAAGCTTTTCGCCACCGGATCCTTTGCAAAAGTCCTGAAGATTGGTCTGTAGTTTCCTCTAACAATCTTCAGAGCATCGTGAGCCGCTTCATGACATGCCTCAACGCACTTTGGCTCTCCCCCACAGAGATCACATATTACCACGCTCCCCTTCCCTTCGGGAATCCTCGGGACGTCTCCGGGGCACGCAGCCACACACGCTCCACATTCTATGCATTTATCCTCATCCACCAAAACGGCTCCCGTTTTTTCATCGACGCTCAGCGCATTTGTTGGACACGCAGCCACACACGGATAGTCAGGGCACTGGACGCATGTGTGGGGAACATTTATCCCCGGAAGAAGCTCAAAAATCCTTATCCTTGACGCCTCGGGCCATATAATACCCTCGTGCTCCAGGGAGCATGCTATCTCACACAATCTGCATCCGCTGCACTTATCGGGAGTCACCAAAATCCCCACTCTTTCCATATCCCCGCCCATTTATAACACCTAACAATTTTAGGATGAAGTTGTATATATTTCTTATGCAAATTAAACCGTTTAGACCTGCCTTTAAAGACAAATTAAACCGTTTAGACTTACCTTTGCTTATAAACCGAAGAAACCAAGTATGAAAAGAGCGGCGGAAAATAAAAGGCAAATGCTCCAACGATGCAGAGGACTTCAGTTTTCACTAATTCTTTTGATGGTTTCCCCTTTAGGATTTGCCGCCAAAGTGTCTCATGAGTAAGGGAGGAACTAAGATCGTAATACATGAGGCCAATATCATCAAGATTCCTTCCTATTTAGTCCCCAATCTCCTGAGAAGCTCCTCCTTGATTTAAGTTTTCCGTCCTAACCTCCGAGGGTGTTGCTGAATAGCTTCAGGAGGTGATACCCCAGTTATCCTGACAGTATGTGCCTCACTTAAGTTAATGAACTCTTCTGGGCATCATAGCATCTCCACCATCACGAACCTTTTTAAACCGGCGGCGCCTTCCGGGGGCCTCAGGTGGGAAAATGAGTCAGAGGGTCGCCATCGCGGTGAGGAACGCGTCCGTGTCCAACCGCTACCGCTACGTCCCGAGGATCCCGGGGTGGTTTTACTCCTTCGTTCCCTTCAAGGTGGCCACGGGGGGAAGCTCCGCCCTGGTTAGCCTTTACATCCTCGAGCTCGGGGGAAACGCCTCGACCGTCGGTCTGGCCTTCGCCCTCGCGAGCCTATCTTCCATGCTCGGTGCCCTGTTCTGGGGCAGGCTCAGCGACAGAACCCTCAGGAGAAAGCCCTTCATACTGCTCGGCTTCGCCAGCGTGCCGGTCTTCCTCACCGCGATGGCCTTCGTGAAAACTCCACTTCAGCTCATCGCCGTGAACACAACCTACGCGTTCTTCCTGGCCTCGACCCTTTCGGTCCCGATAGCCCTCGTCCTGAGGAGCGTCAGGAAGCACAGCTGGGACTACGGGATAGGCAAGTTCAACGAGATAAGCGGGTGGGGCTGGGTGCTCGGTCTGGTTTTGGGCTTTGGCCTGTCGGGGTTCCTGACGATACCCGGGCTGTTGCTGACCTTTGCCCTCACGGGGGTTCCCTCCATCATCATGGGATGGCGCACCATACGGGAGGCACCAATATACATCAACAGGGAAGCGATAAGGGCGTTCAGGAACTACGTTGTTGAGAAGGCCCGCTACATGCCCTCCTTCGTGCTCCACACGAACTTCAGCGTCCCGACGAGCCTCAGGCGGTTCTATCTGGCGTTCCTGCTGTTCTGGATAGGGGCCGGTCTGTACTTCCCCCAGATGCCCGTGCTCCTCTCGGGGGAAGGTTACTCCCGCGGGGTCATCTACCTCGCCCTCATCGCCAACTCGGCGGTATCCGCGCTCAACTACACCCGCGTGGGTCTCGGCATGGGAAAAGACAAAGAGGGGGTCCTCAGAAGGGGCCTCATGCTCCGCGCCGGAGCCCTCGTCGCCATAGTGGCGGGAACCATGGTTTCATCGGCACTGTTACCACTCGCCTTCCTTTCGTACGTTCTGGCGGGCTATTCCTGGACTTTCATAAGCGTCTCCTCAACGGCAATCGTGAGCGAGAGGGCGGGGGAGAGGGAGAAGGGAAGCGCCATGGGAACTTACAACCTCGTGAGCTCGGCCGGTTACGTAACGGGAAGCGCCTTAAGCGGACTCCTCGTATCCTCGGCCGGGTTTGGAGCGGCGTTCGGACTCGGACTCGCCCTGCTCGGGGGGAGCGTGGCCCTGCTGAGAAGGTAAAAGGCCGGAAAATCGAGAAAGCAAAGGGTGGAACCCGGATCCGGGCCCAGGTCAGAACTTCAGGACCCTCGCGAGGACTATGAGCGGGTCCCACACGGGGGCGAAGGGCGGGGCGTAGGCCAAATCCGTGAAGAAGACGTCCTTCGTCGTGAAGCCGGCCGTCAGCATGGCGGCGGCGCCGTCTATCCTCGGCAGTATCCTGGCACCGACGGCCTGCACGCCGAGGAGCCTGTTAGTCTCGTTGTCAACGACGCCCTTTAGCCATATCGGCTTTGAGCCCGGGTAGTAGTGGGGGTTCGTTCCGGCCTTTATGAAGGCCGTCCTGACATCGTAGCCCTCCTTAACGGCCTCCGCTTCGGTTAAACCGGTCTTTCCTATCTCAAGGTCGAGGAACTTGGTGACGCTCGTCCCGAGCACGCCCGGGAAGTGGATCTCGCGCCCTGCTATGTTGCTTCCTGCTACGTATCCCATCTTGTTGCCTGCCGGTGCGAGGGGTATCCAGACGCGCCTCCCAGTGATGAGGTGCCTCGTCTCCGCGACGTCCCCTGCGGCGTAAACGTTCTCCACGCTCGTTTCCATTCTCTCGTTCGTCCATATCGCCCCGGTTTCGCCTATCCTCACGCCGAGTTCCCTCGCGAGTTTCGTGTTGGGCTTTATGCCCGTCGCGATCACAACGAGGTCCGCCCTGTACTCGCCCGCGTCCGTGATTACCCTCTCGACCCTTCCGTCGCCCTCGAAGCGAAGTGTGAGCTCCTCGAGGCGGAGGTTGAGGTTCTCCCTCAGCTTCTCCTCAACGATGTCTGTGATCTCTTTGTCAAAGGTCTTTCTCAGAACCCTCTCGCTCCTGCCTATGAGGGTGACGTTCTTGCCCCTCGCGACGAACGCCTCGGCCATCTCGAGGGCGATGTAACCCGTGCCCAAGATGACAACGTCTCTGACGTCGTGTTTCTCCATGTATTCCGTTATGGCGACGGCGTCCGGCGGGAGGTCGGCCGTGAAGACCCCCTCGAGTTCGAGCCCCTCAAGTGCCGGAACCTTCGGGGAGGCGCCGTTGGCAAAGACGAGGTAGTCCCACCCGTACTCGTGCTCCCCATCGCCTTCCCTGACGCGCAGGCTCCCCTGCTCGACCTCTATCACCTCTGCCCTCATGTGGAGGTCTATCCCGCGCTTCTTGATGAAGACCTCCGGAGGGTAGTGCATGAGCTTCTCCCTGGGGGAGAGCCCCTCGACGACGTAGGGGATGCCGCAGGGGGCGTGGCTGACCCACTCGGTAGCCTCGAAGACCTTTACGTCCCACTCGGGCCTGAGCTTCTTGACGCGTGACGCCGCGCTCATTCCGGCCGCTCCACCGCCTATAATCGCCACCGTCCTCTTCATATTCACCACCGGGGAAGGTTCGAGACTTGAGTTAAAAACGTTGATGGGTCAAAAGCGGGTCATTCCTTCCTGCCGAGGAAGTACCTTTTGCCGCCGACGGACACGATTCTGTACACCTCGCCCTCTCTGAGCTCCATCTCCGGCCTCTCGAGCTCGTAGGTCTCGTAGGTCTCCATGTCCATGAGCTGAACCTCGGTTGGGGTTACGCTCGTGACCATGGCCTCGCTCTCCTCCCTCTCCGCGACGTCCATCCCCTCCCGCTTTACGCTCTTCCAGTTGCGGTGTTCGCTTTCCCAGGTAGACAGGTTCCTCAGGGACAGGCCCCTTCCGTCCACGCGCTCGACCTCGTAGACGTTGCCGCGTCCGTCCGTTACTATGTCCCCCTTTCTGAACTTCGGAATCCTAACGCTCACGCTGGTGCGGTACACCTCTCTACTCGTCTGCCGATCGACTCCAACGAGCTCGTACGCCTCGCTTATCGTCCCACCGAAGCGCTCCCTTATCGCGTGGGCGAGCTTTCTCGCAGAGGACGTCGAGCCCATGTAGAAGTCGAGTCCCTCCTCCTTTTCGATGGTGTCCTGGATGAAGCCCATCCTGTCCCCCCGCATTATCTCGTCCACCTTTTCCTCCACGAGCTTTCCGATGGCCTTCCGCTCCTCCTCGCTCAGCGGTCTTCCCTCCGCCCTAACCTGGAGTATCGCCTCGAAGTAGCCGCCGAGGAACTTGGAACAGCGCGGGCAGACCGTCTGGCGGACGTAGACGGTGACCCTCTTGTTCTCATCGTGGAGTTCGCGCTGGAGCTCGTGTATCCGCGCTTTAACACGGACCTCGTACGTCACCACCGCCGGGAAGTGCTCGATGTGCCAGTTGATCGGCTCGAAGGCAACGAGGGCCCTTCCGACGGGGAGCTCGTTCATCCCGTCCAGTTCCTCTGGGGGGACCACCTCGAACTCCTCAACCCTCTCGTCGAGGGAATCTCCTATGGTCTCCAGAAGCGCGTTCTCCGCGACCTCGAATATGAGTCCCTCGAGATCGTAGGTTTGGGGGTCAACCCATACGCCCCGTTTTTTGTAACTGCCGCAGTTCCCGCACACCTCGGCCTCGATCTCGTCATCGATGAGCAGAACCGGGTTCTCCTTTCGGTAACAGACCTGACAGAGGCCGTCTATGAGCGGACCGCCCTCGCTCTCACTTATCCCGCACCTGTAACAGAACCTCTCGCCCATATCTCCCACCGGGGGGAGTGGGGTGGGAGGTTTAAAAACCTAATCTCAGAAGAGGAGCTTCGCCATCTGGGCGTGGGGGACCCCCTGAATCCACAGTACCCTTCCCTCATCGACGTAGCCCAGTTCCATCGCCTTTCTCACGCACCTCTCCCCCGTGAGGTTGGCGATGGTTGCCTCGTTCAGCAGGTCCTCCAGTGCGTCCTCGTCGACGAGTTCCCCCCTGTAGAATCGCTCCTTCACCTCGAGCTTTAGTTCGCCCTCCCGGAACGTTTTCCCAAGGAGCTCCTCGTCGCACGCCGCGAGTAAGACTTCACCCTGGACTCGATAGATTTTAACGTATATCACGGGACGACACCGGGAGAAGGGACGCGTGGAAGTTTAAAAATGTTGAGCAAAAAATAAAAGGGTACGAGGTTAACCCTGCGTCTCAGCGGCGTTTATTGCTTCCTCAAGGAGTTTGTACGCCTTTAGGATGTTCAGGTAGGCATTGCGGAGGTAGGGCAGTGCCATTACCGCCACTCCGAGGCGCTCTTCTTGACCCATAGATGGCATCATGTACTGCTCTGCCGCACTATAGTACTGCTCGGCGAGCTGCTTGTACTCCATTGCCTTCTGGAGGGTTGCGTTGTCGACGCCCGCTTCGACAGCCTTCTCGTAGAACTTATCGAACTTGCGGTCATAGCTCAGGTAGAGCATGTACCAGACGTAGTTCCAGGTGCTGATGATCCAGCGGGAGGTCTTGTACTCAATCGTCACCGTCACAGGCGAAGCGTACGTTACTCTTATCACAACGTACTTCGCGTTCTCGCCGTTGAGGACGTAGTAGCTTATCGGGTGATCCGAGTTCACATCAACGTACTGGGTATCGAGTGGCAGTGTCACGATGACGTATCCAGTTGTTCCACTCGGGCCGTCGACCGTCAGATTTATGCTCGTGTCCGTGACGTGGTAGCTTGTAACGGTTCCAAGGCCCACATCAACCTGAGGAGATACCTGAGTCGAGGAGTACACCGTGTTCTCTACCGGCTCCTTGACCTTAACCGTTACCTCCTTGGAGGTGTCCTGGTAGTAGTCGCTGATGACTTCTATGTCGAACGTTTCCTCCATCTGGAGGGGTGTGAAGTAAACCTGTACTTCCCCGTTGTCCGTGTAGTACTCCCTGCCGTTTATGATAACCCTGGCGGGGACGTCTATCTTCTCCATTGTAGCAAGGTCGAGCAGCCTTATCTTAAGCACTGACTGCTTCCCGAGGGTGGCGTTTGGATAGACCGCGACGTACATCTCGGGCTGGCCCACCTGGAACATCATCGGAGCGTAGGTCATTGTTTCTCCCGTGTCAGCGTTCACGAGGCCGAGTATGCCGAGGTAGGTTCCGGTGTCTGAGACCTCGGCCGTGGCGTGGAGGGTCTTGGTGGTTCCAGTATCGAAGCTGAAGGGCGTGCTGTCTACCGTCACGTCACCGTTGTCGCCGAGCATCTGGTAGTAGAAGGTGTAGTGGATCGGGTTGTATCCGACGGTGTCGTATCCGTAAACTGCAACGAGGTAATAGCCGGGCTCTGGCATGAACTTCTCAAAGACCTCATCGCTGGTCGGCCCTATCTGATCGTAGTATAGTGTGTAGTTCTCAAAGTTCAGGAGGTCATTTATGGTTGGGAAATAGTAGACGTACAGGTCAAGGTCAGCCTTCGGGTCTTCTGGCTGGGTGATTCCAAACCTGATGAAGTACGTCGTCGGGTCAACTGGGAATACCCCGATGACATCAAATTCATCCTGGCTGACGTTTCTGGTCATTGCGTACGCCACATCGAGCCTTCCGAGACCGTAGCCTATGACGCTGGCGTTGAAGTCACCGTAGTTGTTGGTCACCGTTGCGGTGACGGTGACGTTCGAGGGCTGGGCTGCGTCCTTCTTTATGAGCTGCGGGGATATAGACACCGAGCCGGTGCTGACTTCAATTTCATAGTGGGCGTCTTCGTAGCCGGTTCTGGCATAGGAGCTGACGCTGGCGTAGGCGGTTATCTCCCAGGTTCCCTCAACGGGGTTCTCGACGACCCACGTGTACTCAAGCGGTCCACCCGGACCGACGTAGTAGTATCCCGGAACTCCATCGTAGACCACTTCTCCCAGTGGCCTGGCGATGACGAGCTTGACCCTTCCCATGGGGTTACCCTGGTCGTCGGTCGGAACGCGGAGGGTAACGCGGAGCTCCTTCGTTCCCCTCGGAACCTCGAAGAAGTAGTGCTTGGCCTCTCCGGACTTGGCGGTGTCGGATAGCTCGGCGTGGCTCTCTCCGTTCGGGTTCATCGGTATGTCGACCACAACCGGGACGTAGCCGTCAACGTAGCTGGTGTCGGGGTCGTCGATGTAGACCAGACCGATGTAGGTTCCGCTCTTCTGGAGCTTGGAGTAGTCGATGTTTATGGAGAGCTGTCCTATGAGGTCGCTTATGTACATGGCACTGGCACCGTGGATCGTGACCTGCGTTGTGTTGGGGATTATCCAGTTGACGTTGGTGCTTATCTTGTACGTCTTGTTCTCGAACACGTACCAGAGGCCCCCTCCTGGCTCGTACACCATCGGTGAGAAGTATATCGGGACGCTGCCCGGATACTCGTTCCTTATGTAAACTCCCCTGTATAGGTACGGGAAGCCGAACATGTACTGGAAGTACCCGTTGAAGTCGATGTACGCTTGTGAGATGGGTATCAATGGTGCCTCAATCGGGTTCTTGAAGCTCGTAAATGTGGTTCCTCCAAATATGTACGTGGTGGGCTCCTGACTGAGCTCCACAAGCTTCTCAATGGCTTTGTCAACCTGTACGAGACCGAATCCCTGGTCTACCATCGTCTGGTTGGTGGGCTTGGCGCTGAGCTCGAGGGCGCGCCTTATCATTAGCGGGTTGTAGGTGATGTTGTGCTGCTTGGCGTAGCTTATCATCAAGGCAACGGCACCGCTGACGTGCGGGGTGGCCATTGAGGTGCCGCTCCAGAAGCCGTAGTACCCGTAGGTGTTATTATTGACTACCGTGTACCACATAGGCAGGCTCGAGAATATCGCGGTTCCTGGAGCCATCACGTCCGGGTCAAGAAGACCGTCGTCCCTTGGGCCCCTGCTGGAACTCATGGCGGGACCGTTAGCAACTCCCGGAAAGCCGTAGAGGAGATCCCACCTCTCGCTCTCCCAGTAGTTACCGACGGTTATCGCGAGGTCGCTGTCACCGGGGGCGTGGACGGTGTTGGTTGTCGGCCCCTCGTTACCGGCCGCTATGGAGAAGGTAACTCCATAGATGTCAGTGAGCAGGTTAACGTAGAATATCTCCGGGGTTTCGAGTCCGTCGTTTATCTCTCCGCCGCCTCCAAGGGACATGCTGATAACGTCAGCCCCCATCTCAGTTGCATATATCATTCCGTTGATTATCCAGCTCGTCCTTCCGAATCCGAGCTCTCCTGGAAGAACCTTTACCTCCATGAGCTGGGCGTTCGGTGCAACACCGTAGACACCGTAGAACACAGGATCGCTCGGGAGTCCAACGCCAGCTATGGTACCGCTGACGTGGGTACCGTGTCCGTGAGAGTCCCACATGAAGTACGCATGGTCTCCATAGAAGCCCTGGAAAGCTACGTCGACCTTTGTGGAGTTAACCGTGACGTAATCGTGGGTGAGGTCGAAGACTCCCATCGGCTGGTCGTTGGTAAAGTTGTTGTCAAGGTCGAAGTCTATGTAAGCGATAAAGTTCCCGCTCTGGTTGACTATCAGGACTGGATAAACGTCGCTGAGGTCGCCTGTTAGCCCATCACTCCTCGAGGTGAAGTTGTTGAAATCAAAGTATCTCTCTGGAAGGAGACCAATGTAATAGTCGTCACCGCTTATGCTTCCAACGTAGTAGGTGCCCATGGTGTAATTGGTGGTGGAATTGTGTCCGTAGTACATATAATAGACTCCCCAGTCGATGGTCACGTTTTTGTTAACAACGAGGTATCCGTTAGCGGTGGTGTTGTTTGAGTAGTAGATGTCGGCCCTGCCCTCGTCACTCGCGTCGTGTACGTCTATGATTTTTGGCCTTCCGTCCAGGGTCACCTGGAGGAACGGGTGCCCGACGTCGATTCCAGTGTCGAGGACCGCAACGGTGACGTTATCTCCATAGACACCGTAGTCCATCCATGTGTCGTAAGCCCTGATGGTGAAGACGCTCATGAACATGTCGGGAAGCTGGGGAAGCTCCGCCTTGGGGGAAACTTCACCTATCCCCGCCTCGGGGACGACGGGCTCCAGGAGCTTGACCATCCTGTCCTTCCAGACGTGTAGGATGCCGGGGATGTTCTGGAGCTCTTCCACCCTGGAAACGGGCATCTCCACAACTATGAACTGGAATTCGGGCTTGCTTATCGGGTCAACGGTTCCAAGCTTCTTAAGGGCTCTGTAGACATCCATCGCGTGATCCCTGTCGGGGGCAACGATGAGCCTTACGTTCTTGTCACTGCTTTTAAGGATGGATTCGATCTCTTTCTTCAGGACATCCCCAGGAATAAAGCCAGAGGGTTTTTCTTCTGCGCTTGGGGTGGTGTTTTTATAAGTAACATTTTCGGAGCGAGATGGCGCTGCCTGCACTGAATACGCCGCTGGAACCACTGAGAGTAGCATCACTACAACAATCAAGAGACTCAAGGCCTTTCTATTCATCCTGACACCTCCGTGTTTAGTGTTCACCTCTATTGTGGACGAAGCATCGATATAAAGATTTCGGCTTAGGGGGTTATTCTGAGGCCGCAATGGTTATGTAACACCGACGGTGACTCTTTTTGGGCACCTGATTCAGATTCGTTGCCCGATGGAACAATCGGTAAGTCCACATGAGCAACAACGCAACTCCTTCCCCAAACTGGGCTAACATGAGGTTGATCCACGCAACGATCACTCGCCCGAACACAGCAAAGCCCCGAGAATAGATATCAGCAGGACGGCATCGATTCCCGGATCGAGGGCGTATATCATGATCGAGAGCACGAAAGCAAGGCTTTTTGGGTTTCTCTCGCTCTCCCCCAGGAGGAAACCCAGGAGGAACGCTTCCATAAGGCCGAGAATTCCAAAATCTGCTACCGCCTGCCCGAAGAAGAAGTAGGTGTAGTTGCCAACCCCCGTGGCCCCGAAAAGCCCCGCAACCAGGTGTCTCGGATTATCACTGAACAGCAGGGCACCGTGGAAAATACCGTACGGGATGGAGAGGCGAACGAGGTTGTGGAACACCAGGAAGGTGAAACCCACCCTTACCAGAATCGCCTGGACGCTACCGCTGAGCCACACCACGATGAGGCCCAGGAGAAGGCTGATTCCAATGGTCCTGGTGTCGAGCCTAAAAACGCCCCTCGAGTACAGGTCGAGGGTGTAGGCGAGGTACACCAGCACGATTAAAGAGCGGAACGTTCCGAGGAAAAACAGGAGCATGAAGACGAGGAACAGGAGGGTTTTTACCCTGACGCTGGTGTCCGTGTACACGATGCCAAAGGCCCCCAGGAGGGCGGAAAAGACGAGGGGCCCAACGAGTACGTACCTTAGGGAGTTGTTAAATAACGGGATCCCCACGGTTAGGTAGAAGACGAGGGGGGCTACGATGGCCACCCCAATGGCATGGAACGGCAACCTGTCCCGCATTCCGGGATGGAAACAGTAGGCCCCGATCAGGAGCACAGTCAGAAGCGGGCCGAGGGGAAACTCGACGAACGAGAGCGCAAATATGCCGGTGATGTAGAACCAGGGGTTTACCCTGAGCCCTTTTGAACGTAATCGAACGAGGTAGCCAGAGGAGAAGGCCAGGAAGAAGATCAGAGCGTAGACCAGACCCAGAAGTACCATGGAGGGAGAAAACCCCCGGGCGTAGATTAACTCCTTCAGCCTGCTGTCGAGGTAGTTGGAATAGAGGGCGATGAGGAGATAGGTGAAAAAGGCGAGGCTAAAGATTTTTAACCCCCTCACTTTACCACCTACCAATGTTAAATGGAAGGGCTTAAAAGGTTTGAGAGGTGCCGGTGAGATGAGTACCAGGGTCGAAAAGCTCTACCTCCCATTGCTCCTTATTGCGTCCTTTATCATCAGGTTAACACCGCACAGAACCCTTCTACTGGCGGCATACGATGAGTACCTCCACAAGGACATAACCCTGAGGCTCGTCGAAAGGGGGATGAGTGCAATCTCAAAGGACATCCCCTCCCTCCTCGGCTTAAAGGCTTACAGCTATCCACCGCTCTTCCACATCCTTGGAGCGATCGTGTATAAGCTGTTCCCGTCCGACTACGTATTTTTTATACTCCCCGCCATCTACGGCACCATAGCGGTTTTTGGTTTCTACCTCGCATTCAAGGAACTTGTGGAGGACGGAAAGCGCGCTCTCCTCGCCACTGCACTCCTGGCCTTTGCCCCGAACTTCATATACAGGACGTCGCTATACATCCCGGAGAACCTCGGGCTGGTCATGTTCTCCTTCGGCCTGCTGTTCCTAATAAAGCTCCTGAAGACCGGGCGGTCGAGGTACCTCATGGCCCTCGGCCTCCTGCTCGGCGTCTACATGCTCACCCACAGGGGGTGGATATTCTTCGTGATGGCGGCCACGCTGATAGTCTTTGCTTACCTGTGGCCGGTCGTGAAGAGAAACCTCCACTACTTCCTGGCCTTCCTAATCCTCGCCTACGTGGCGTACCTCAAGGTGGGGTTCATCAATTCCCTCGTTGCGGACTTCTTCCTGAGGCTGCAGAAGACCGAGGTCAGCTTCCTGGGCTACTTCAAGTGGATAGGGGTTGTCCAGCTCGTGTTCGGTGCCCTTGGAACGAGGTATTACCTCGAAAAAGACCCGATAAGGCGTGGCTTTGCCCTCTGGGCCTGGGCTTTTATACTGGCTGGGGGCATCTCCTTCCGCTTCCGTGATCCCTACGCGACGATACCCCTCGCGGCCATGTCCTCCGAGTTCCTCATGGACGAAGTGTTCCCGAGGGTGGCTTTGTTCCTGAGAAAGTCCTTTGAGGACCTCAGGGGGTTTGGGGCAGGCTGGATAATGGAGCTAACGGCCAAGAAGGGTTTAGCAACTGTGATTATAGTGTTAACACTCCTCGTTCCCCTCGCTCAGGGAACCTACGGGGCCTTCAATTACATAACTCCCCCCACCGTTAGCGATAGGGAGGCGTATCAGTGGATTGCCGAGAACACCTCCGAAAACGCCACGATACTCGTCTGGTGGGACATGGGCTATCTTCTGATAGGCAACACCCACAGAAAGGACGTTGTTATCTGGAAGAAAGTCTATCAGGGGTTTTTCGGGGAGGCACCAACTGCGATGCAGGCCAGTCGGGCGTACGGGGACCACGTTGTGATGTTCAGCTCCAGCCAGAGGGAGCGCGTTTATTTCCTTATGAGGAAATATAATGTGAGCTACGTATTCGTGGACAGGAGGAGACTGGGATATGGGCTAATCAGGTACGGCCTAATGGAGTACGCCCCGTACGACACCCACTTCAAACTTGAGTTCTGCAATGGCAACGCCCAGATATACCGCTTCGTTCCGGAACCCCCGATAAAGCCCGGGAAGCCCTTCGTGCTGGACCACACCGGAACCTACGGACCCCTCGTTGAGTTCCTCGAGAAATTCTGGACGGGTTACAACTACGCTGATTTCGATGACCGCTACAAAGCCTACTTCAACCTAAACGCCTGGATGGTGGACTTGTACATGAACATTTACAACCGGACGGGGGATGATGCGTTCAGGGAGAGGGCTGAATGGCTCCTCCAGTGGCTCGCCTACAAGCAGATGGACAACGGGGCATTCCCCTGGGGCGTTCCACCGAACGATTTCACCCTCTACACGGCCTACACCCTTGAACCCCTCAGGGATATCAGTTTTGAAGGCAAGGAGAAGTCAATCGAGCTCCTCAAAAGCAGGGAGAGGGAAGACTACTTCATGACGACGCCGAAGGATAAAAGGGGCTCACTCGTCGTCAACGCCATGTTGCTCCCGATTTACAGGGAGCTGGGGATACTCAACGAAACCACCGAGAGAAACGTGCTGGCGAAGATACTCGATGAACAGAGGGAGGACGGTAGCTGGAACGATAACGTGGGGACGACGGTTGCGATAGCCTCGGGTCTTGCGAGGTACTACCAGCTGACTGGCAATGAAACCGTACTCGAGTCGATAAAGAACGCCGCCGGGTGGCTGATGAAGCAACAGGACGAGAATGGAAAGCTAAAGGCCGAGAGATATGACTACGCCTACTCCCGCTCCACCTACGCCCAGATGCTTTACATATACCACGTTGCCGGATTCAGCGGGGAGGAAAACAAAACCGTGAAGTTCATATTCGATACCTTCAACCCCAACAAGGAAGTTCACCCCCTGGATGCCGTGCTGGCCATCTACCGCTACCTCAGCTACGCCTACGGTCAGGGGAAAGCCCTGGACATGACGAACGAACTGCTGAGTCTCCATCCACTCGTGCGGTTCGATTGAGCCCTTCGTGCTTTTTACCTCTTTCCATCCAGAATTAAAGTGCGGGGATACGGAGCGTTCGCATTCCACCAATGAACACATCCGCCTTCTTTTTCATTCCTGTACGCCAGGGAACAGCCCTGGATAGTTAATTTTAAATACGGCCCCTCGATATATCACCCGCAGTAAACAATTGCGGAGGGATTTGCATGAGTGAATACAGGTTTATAAAGTGGTTTGAGGAACTCGGAAAGGAAGACGTCCCTCTTGTTGGTGGAAAGGGTGCCAACCTTGGTGAAATGACCAACGCCGGCATTCCGGTTCCGCCCGGATTCTGCGTCACGGCCGAAGCTTACAAGTACTTCGTCGAGAACGTCAAGCTGGAGGACGGTACTACCCTCCAGGACTGGATAATGAGCGTCGTCGCCGAGACCAACGTCGACGACTCCAAGCAGCTCCAGGAGAACACCGCCAAGATAAGAGCGAAGATAATCGAACTCCCGATGCTCCCCGAGATAGCCGAGGAGATCGAGAGGGCCTACAAGGAGCTCTCCGCGAGGTTCAACAAGGACGCGGTTTACGTTGCCGTCCGCTCATCCGCCACCGCCGAGGACCTCCCCGAGGCCAGCTTCGCGGGCCAGCAGGAGACGTACCTCGACGTCTACGGCGTTGATGACGTTATAGAGAAGGTCAAGAAGTGCTGGGCCAGCCTCTGGACGGCGAGGGCCACCTTCTACAGGGCCAAGCAGGGCTTCGACCACAGCAAGGTCTACCTCTCCGCCGTCGTCCAGAAGATGGTCAACAGCGAGACCAGCGGCGTCATGTTCACCGCCAACCCCGTCACCAACGACAGGAGCGAGATAATGATAAACGCCGCCTGGGGCCTTGGAGAGGCCGTCGTTAGCGGAAGCGTTTCCCCCGACGAGTACATCGTCGAGAAGGGCACCTGGAAGATAAAGGAGAAGTACATCGCCAAGAAGGAGGTCATGGTCGTCCGCAACCCCGAGACCGGCAAGGGCACCGTTTTCGTCAAGGTCGCCGACTACCTGGGCCCCGAGTACGTCGAGAAGCAGGTTCTCACCGAGGAGCAGATAATCGAGGTCGCCAAGATGGGCGCCAAGATCGAGGAGCACTACGGCTGGCCTCAGGACATCGAGTGGGCCTACGACAAGGACGACGGTAAGCTCTACATCGTCCAGAGCAGGCCGATAACCACCCTCAAGGAGGAGGTTAAGACCGAGGAGGCCGAGATGACCGAGGAGATGAAGGTTCTCCTCAAGGGTCTCGGAGCCTCACCGGGAATCGGCGCCGGTAAGGTCGTCGTCATCTTCGACGCCAGCGAGATCGACAAGGTCAAGGAGGGCGACGTCCTCGTAACCACGATGACCAACCCGGACATGGTTCCGGCCATGAAGAGGGCCTCGGCTATAGTCACCGACGAGGGCGGAAGGACCTGCCACGCCGCCATCGTCAGCAGGGAGCTCGGCATCCCCGCCGTCGTCGGCACCAAGGAGGCCACCAAGGTCCTCAAGGACGGCATGCTCGTCACCGTCGACGGTACCAGGGGTGTCGTCTACGAGGGCATTGTCAAGAGCCTCGTCAAGGAGAAGGAGGAGAAGGCCGAGGGCGGCAAGGTCGTCGTCGCGGGTGCCCCGCTCGTCACCGCCACAGAGGTCAAGGTCAACGTCTCCATGCCCGAGGTCGCCGAGCGCGCCGCGGCCACCGGTGCCGATGGCGTCGGACTCCTCAGGGCCGAGCACATGATACTCGGCATAGGCGCCCACCCGGTCAAGTTCATCAGGGAGGGCAAGGAGGAGGAGCTCATCGAGAAGCTCGTCGAGGGCATCAGGAAGGTCGTGGAGGCCTTCTACCCGAGGCGCGTCTGGTACAGGACCCTCGACGCCCCGACTAACGAGTTCCGCGAGCTCCCCGGCGGAGAGGAGGAGCCCGAAGAGAGGAACCCGATGCTCGGCTGGAGGGGAATAAGGAGAGGCCTCGACCAGCCGGAGCTCCTCAAGGCCGAGTTCAAGGCCATCAAGAGGCTCGTCGACGAGGGCTACGACAACATCGGCGTCATGCTCCCGCTCGTTAGCCACCCCGAGCAGATAAGGAAGGCCAAGGAGATAGCCCTCGAGGTCGGCCTTGTCCCGCACAGGGACGTCGAGTGGGGCGTCATGATAGAGACCCCGGCGAGCGCCCTCATCATCGAGGACCTCGTCAAGGAGGGCCTTGACTTCGTCAGCTTCGGTACCAACGACCTCACCCAGTACACCCTCGCCATCGACAGGGACAACGAGCGCGTCTTCAAGCTCTACGACGAGAAGCACCCTGCCGTTCTCAAGCTCATCGAGAACGTCATAAAGGTCTGCAAGAAGCACGGCGTCGAGACCAGCATCTGCGGACAGGCCGGCAGCGACCCGAAGATGGCCAGGCTCCTCGTCAGGCTCGGCATCGACAGCATCTCCGCGAACCCGGACGCGGTCGAGCTCATCAGGAAGACCGTCGCCAGGGAAGAGCAGAAGATCATGCTCGAGGCCGCCAGGAAGAGGCTCCTCGAGTGAGCTTCTTTCCTTTTCTCCACTTAGTTTTTGTTTGAAGGATAGATTCTGAACGCAGAGCACCGATATCCCTGGGCTGGCTCCTTTATCCAGGATAAGCTTTTTATACCAACGTTTCGATGCCTGTCTCAATGAAGAACGGTAAAGTTGAGGAGATGCGCGATCGGATCATCAACGGCCCGATAGTTAAAACGCTCATCGTCTTAGCCTATCCTCTAATCGTAAACCAGCTCGTTCAGGTCCTCTACAACCTCACCGACACGTTCTGGCTCGGAAAACTCGGAAGGGCGGAGCTGGCCGCCCCGGGAACGGCCTGGCCCCTCGTCTGGTTCTTCATGGCCATCGGAATGGGCTTCGCGACGGCCGGCTTCGCCTTCGTGAGCCAGTACGTCGGCGCGAGGCAGTACGAGAAAGCAAACAAAGCGGCCGGGGCGCTCTACTCACTCATGATGCTCTTCGCTATCGGTGTCGGCGTGTTCGGCGTGATCTCGGCCCCCTACCTGCTCGACTTCATGAACGTCAGCGGTACCGTCTATCCATACGCCCTCAGCTACACGAGGGTTATCTTCGCGGGTATACCCTTCGCCTTCACCCTCTTCGCCTTCAACTTCCTCCTGAGGGCCATAGGCGACACGAAAACACCGGTCAAGATAAACATAGCCACGGTTCTCCTCAACCTCGTACTTGACCCCTTCTTCATATTCGGCTGGGGACCGTTTCCCCAACTCGGGGTCGTGGGGGCGGCCGTGGCGACGATGCTCTCCAACAGCCTCGGCTCGCTCGTCGGTGGCTACCTCCTCTTCACGGGGAGGGTGGGAATACACCTGACGGTGGAGGGCCTGAAGCCGGACTGGAAGTTCTACGGGCGCATCTTCCGCGTGGGGGTACCCTCGAGCGTCGGTTCATCAAGCACGGCCCTTGGCTTCGTCATACTCACAAGGATAATCTTCACCCTCGGCGGTCGGTTCGGCGATGCCGACGTGGCCTTCGCAACCTACTCGATAACCAACAGGCTCACCAACTTCATGTTCGCCTTCTCCGATGGCATAAGCATGGCCATGGGCACGATGGTTGGGCAGACCGTCGGGGCGAAGCTCTACGGGCGGGCGAAGGCCATAGCCGAAAAAACAATGGCCATAAACTTCACCATCCTCGGGATCGGGACGCTGATCTTCATCCTCTTCCGGGTTGAGATATTCAGGTTCTTCATCAACGATCCGGCCATAATAGCCGAGAGCGCGAAGGTCGTGAAGTACTTCTCGGCTTCCCTGCCCTTCTTCGGGATATTCTCCGCCGTGAACAACGTCTTCCAGAGCTCGGGACACACCAAGAAGAGCATGGTCCTTGGTATATTCCGCCTCTGGGGGCTGAGGCTTCCCCTCAGCTACGGCCTCGGGGTTCTCGCGAAGGACACCGCCGGGATGTGGCTGGGCATGGGTCTGAGCAACGTCCTCGGCGCTATCGTTGCCCTCGCCTGGTTCCTGACAGGGAGCTGGATGAGCCGCATCATAGAGGAAAGGGACTGAACCCACAGGCGATGGTCGGGATAATCGCGGAAAAATCAAAAACATGACTTAGGGATACAATAACTTGACAGCCGGAAGGCTAATAAATCCCAGTCCAGACCCATCTTCGGTGAGGGCAATGATAGAGGACACGAGGTGGGAGGGTGTCTACTCCTTCGAAGACTCCCCGTTCATCATGGAGGTTCTGACGGAACTCCGAGATGAGAGGACGGGACCTATACCCTTCAGGAAGGGACTCGTCAAGCTCGGCAGGTACATGGCCTACGAGCTCACCAAAACGATGGAGGTCGAGAAAATCCCGGTAAAGACGCCGCTCGAGGAAACCACCGGGACGAGGATCAAGGACAGGCGAAACGTCGTCATAATAACCGTTCTACGCGCGGCGATACCGCTGATGGAGGGTCTCATCAAGGTTCTCGACCACGCCCGCGTCGGCATCGTCTCCGCATCCCGCGGGAAGGCTCCAAAGTTCGAGATAGAGATGAAGTACGTTAAGGTGCCCCGGATAAAGCCTGAGGACACGGTAATCGTGGCGGACCCGATGATAGCGACGGGCTCGACTCTCGTCAAGGTTCTCGACGAGGTGAAGAAGTACGGAAGGGCCAAGCGCTACGTTGTGGTTGGCGTCCTCGCGGCGCCCGAGGGAATAGACAGGATAAAGGAGACCCATCCAGAGGTCGAGATGTTCGTGGCCGCGATAGACAGGGAGCTGAACGACCACGGCTACATTCTGCCCGGCCTCGGGGACGCGGGCGACAGGGCCTTCGGGGCGCCCATCAAGCTGTAACGCTCTTTTTTATCTTTTTTGCCCCTGGAACAAGCTTTTCTTAAAAGCTTGGCCAACAGCCTTTTGGGAAAAGGCTGGCGAAGAATCGTGATTCCTTTTAACTGCCCTCTCGTGAGTGTTTGCACCCTCAAACGGTCATTGAACTCCAAATTCAAGATTAAAAGGCCAAATTCAGGGGGTTTGCAATCTCCCACGCTCCGAAGGAGCGCTATTTAAAAGCAAACCCCCTCTCAATAACACGTTAACTGTGAATTCCAAACTCAAAAACTTCTTTACAATGCAAACACATCACAACCACCCTAAAAAAGAGAATCACAACCTTTTGATCAAACTTTTTCAAGCTTTTAGAAAAAGCTTGACCAAAAGAAGCCCTTTCTCATAAAAGAACGAGATTAGAGCGTGCGCTCTAAATTTGGAGAATTAAAGAGGGATTAGCATTAAGACCAATCCCTAACAGGTTTCACTTTTTATTCTGGCGCCCGAAGGGCGCCTTGTGAGAGTGAAACCATCCAAAAACCGCCAGTTTGAGCGTTAATCCACGCTAAAACACCGAACTTTAAAACCGCACGCAAATTTCCGCCATCCGCCAGGATGTTCGAACGATAGTGAGAAGGGCGCTTGCGAAGCAAGGGCTGTATGGCGGACCGGCGGGGATTCGAACCCCGGACCTGCGGCTTAGGAGGCCGCCGCCCTGTCCTGGCTAGGCTACCGGTCCTCTACCCGCTATCCCCTCCAGGGAAAGGGTATTTAAAGTTTGCGGTGTAGTCTCCTCGGTGACAGAGATGGTGGATGAGCTCGACCTCAGAATACTCTCGCTGCTCCAGCAGAACGCTCGACTCTCCTACCGCGAGATAGCACGCGAGCTCAAGGTGGCCGTTGGAACGGTTTACAACCGCATCAAGAGGATGGAGGAAGAGGGCATAATCAAAGGATTCGCGCCGCTCGTCGACTACGAGAAGCTTGGATTCGGCCTCACGGCGGTTATCGGGGTCAAGGCGCAGGGGAGGAAAATAGTCGAAATAGAGAGGGAGATAGCCCGCAACGATAGGGTCCTAATCGTTTACGACATAACCGGAGAGTTCGATATCGTCGTGGTTGCGAAGTTCAAAGACAGGGCGGACATGAACCGGTTCGTTAAGTGGCTTTTATCCCTCGACGGGGTGGAGAAAACGAACACGAGCGTGGCCATGCAGGTGGTGAAAGAGGACCCCCGGCTCAAGTTAACGGAGGACTAAAACCCCGTCCAGGAAGCGCTTGGCGAAGTCATTGAAACTCTCGGCGGGGAGCTTTACCTCTTTCCCGTTGACCTTCCCTTCAAAGATGAGCGTCCTGGCGGTTATCTCGCGTATCTTTTCGAAGTCGGGGTTCTCCGCCACGGTATCCTCGAGGATCCGGGTGAACTCCTCCTCGCTCGCGGGCCTGACGATTCCCTCCACCACAACTTCCCTGCCGCATTCCTCCTCGCTGCAGACGAATTTGAAGGGGAGGCCGGGTTCGACCTCCACCGGTACCGTCAGGCCGTCCACGTTGTATATGAAGACCTTCATGATATCACTCCAGCCTTATGAGGCTCTCCACCGGGATGCTGTACTCCTCCTTGAGGCGGTCGATGACGTCGCCGACGCTTATCAGGAAGAACATCCCCACGGGCTTCGCCCCGGCCTGCCCGCACATCTCAAGGAGGGCCCTCTGCGTTTCGCCGCTCCTTATCACATCGTCAACTATGAGAACGTTTTCACCCTTTCTGAGAGCCCACTGGGGAAGGTAAAGTGTCGTAACGCTTCCAGAGGCGCTTGGGACGTAGCTGACCTCGTAGAACTTCTCAACACCGACTTCCTTCTTCTTCTTGGCGTATACGAGGTCGACGTTCAGCTCTTTGGCTATGTGGACGCCGAGGGCTATTCCATCCGTCGCCGCGGTGAGGACCTTGTCCACGTTCTCCTCCATGTACCTGGCCGCGACGTCCTCCGCGATTAGGCTCATTAATGCAGTATCGCTGAGCACGGGCATGTTGTCGAAGAAACCGCGCTCGTCGAACTTTACCCTCTTCCTGACCTCCTCCTCAACGTTGATGTATGGGAGGAGCAGTTCGAGTAGTTTTTGGGTTCTATCGGCGCTTGGGAGGACCTTTCCCCTCACGTACCTGTTGAGCACGGTGATGGGCAGGCCGGTTATCTTGGAGAGCTCTTCGTAGGTGTAGGTCTTCTTGAGCAGTCTGAGCACCCTGACCAGTCTGAGCTTTTCCTGCACCGACTTTAGCTGGCTCATCCTCTCACCTCCGGTGGCCAAGAATTAACAAAAAAATGTTTAAATACGTTTCGGTTACTTCGAATCGTTCACAACTTTCCTGCGGTAGTCCTCTACGATATCCCCGTACTCGCGGAGTAGAAACTCCCCGGTAACGGGCTCCCCGCCCGGATGGTCGATACCCGGGCAGAAGGAGTCCACCTTGACGTACACCTCCATCAGGTTCCCGCGCTTTACAAAGACGAAGGGATACAGCCTGCACGCCAGGGGCCTTCTCTCGTATATCCTGCATCTCCTCGTCTCGGGGTCGAGAAAAACGCATGCGTCGTCGAAGGGACGCTTTTTAATGGCATAACCGAGGAACCTGTCGCCCCTGTAGAACATCTTCTCGTAGTCCACGAACTCCCACGCGCTATAGCCGAGTTCCTCCATGGCAACTACGTCCTCGTCTCTTAGAGGTATCTCAAGCTCCCGACAGCACCTTCCACAGTTCTCAACGCACTTAAATTTAAAAGAGGGGTCGTACTCGACCTCGAGGGTGTCAAGGTGGATGGTTGCCACCCACCTCTTCTCCAAAGATTCACCCCCGATAGGAGCTGGCTATCAGCGTTTCCGTCATCTCTATCTCCCGGATCTTCCTCAGAACCTCGTCGTGGAACCTGTCGAGCTCGTGGATGTTCTCGACCTCCACCCGGAGTATGATGTCGTACTCCCCGTAAACCCGGTATATCTCCTTTATTCGCTCTTCCCCGGCGAGGATGTTGTAGACCTTTTCCTCGTTCCCGGGTTTAACAACGACCAGCACGAAGGCCTCCATCATATCCCCAACCCCCCGAAGTTAAATTTCTTTGCCATCTTGGAGAGCTTTCTCTTGTCCATGCCCTTGAACATCTTCTTCATCTGATTGTACTGGTTGAGCAGTTCCCTGACCTCTTTCACGCTGGTTCCGGAACCCCTCGCTATCCGTTTTATCCTCGAGTAGTTGATTATCTCGGGATGTTCGAGTTCTTCCTCGGTCATGGAGTCCATTATGACCCTGTACCTATTTAACTTCTCCTCCCCGACTTTAACCGCGTCCTCGGGAAGGGAATAGCCGAGCCCCGGGATCATCTGCAGTATCTGTTTCAGCGGCCCCATCTTCCCCATGGCCTCGAGCTGGGCGTACATGTCCTTCAGGTTGAACTTGCCCTTGAGGAACTTCTCGACGTCTTCCTCCTTGAACTCCCGCTCCTTCTGGAGCTCCTCGAGCTTCTGGAGCAGTCCCTCGATGTCACCCATTCCGAGCAGTCTGGAGACGAAGCGTTTGGGGTCGAAGGGTTCGAGGTCGTCTATCCTCTCGCCCACACCGATGAACTTTATGGGCGCCCCCGTTGCGGCGACCGCGGAGAGGGCGCCACCGCCCTTTGCGGAACCGTCGAGCTTAGTGACTATTATCGAGCCTATGGGGGTTGCCTCCTTAAACGCCAGGGCCTGGTTGTAGGCCTGCTGTCCGATGGTTCCGTCGATGACGAGAATGACCTCGTGGGGCTTTATCGCCTCGCTTATCTGCTTCATCTCCTCTATTAGACCGCTCTCGTCCTTGTGCCTTCCCGCGGAATCCACTATTATGACGTCCACACCTTTATTCTTGAAGTACTCAACGCCCTCCCGGGCGAGCCTCACGGCGTCCTTTTCGTTGGGATCGCCGAAGACCTCTATCCCGAAGGGCTCGACGAGCTGTTTGAGCTGGTAGTAAGCGCCCGGACGCCAGGTGTCAGAACAGACGAGGCCGACCTTATAACCGCGCTTCTGGAGGTGTCTCGCCAGCTTGGCCACGCTCGTGGTCTTACCAGAGCCCTGGATACCAACGGTCAGAAGAACGGTCGGCTTCTCCCTTATCTCGAGGGGTCTGGCCTCCTTCCCGAGGAACTTCGTGAGTTCTTCATAAACTATCTGGATTATGTGTTCTTTCTTCGATGCCCCAGCCGGGGCCTTCTCCTCCAGCGCTCGCTTCTCTATCGTTTTGGTCAGCTGAAGGACGAGCCTGACGTTGACGTCCGCCTGAATGAGGGCCCTCTGGATGTCTCGCACGACCTCCTTGATGGTGGCCTCATCAACGGTGCTCGAACGGGCGAGCTTCTTGAGGGCGCTGTTGAGTGCCTTCCCGAGCTTTTCCAGGGCCATTTTCTCCCACCGTAAGGATGAAGTCCCCAAAGTTTATAAACGGTTGGGTCAAAAGGGGCCCCTAAAATGTATTCATTTAAAATAATCAAACCTCTCAAAACCCCTTTGGTAGTTCATATTTGTACATTAAACGCAGAAGTCGCTCCACGTTGCTTTTTTAAGATACTGTTGCTCTTGAAGGTCCATTAAAGTAATTTAGAGGTCTGACAACCTTTTTAAACTCGAAAAAGGTTACTGTAAATCGAGGGAGTCTAAAAGGGGGTGAGAGAGATGATCTGGATGGCTGAGCTTTACGCTTACCTACGCCAGCGCGAGATGGAGAGGGCGAGGAGGAGGCCCATTCCTGAGGAGCTCGAGTACGTCGAGATGCTCAGGTCCTGATTTATCGATTTTTGCCCTTTCTGTCCTTTTTGTCAGGTTTATTCTTCCGAGGCCTGGTGTCTTCCCGGAATCGACAGTTGTCGATATTATTTTTAACGAATGTCTATAGGAAAGCTTTTTATATCATGATGTGGTATATAATAGTGGTGATACCGATGGCAACCGTTATCAGGCGTGATGCGGAGAAATTTTTGAAGGAACTCAGGTCCCATTACGGCGATGTCTGGAGAATGCCCGCCAGTAAGTACCTGTCCAAGCCGGATTTTGTTGTTCTTGACCCCAAGAGCGGTAAAAAAACCAAGGTGAGCTTCGTCTCGCTCGACGATGGGGAGATCGTTGGGGTAGTTTACGACGAACTCGGCTGAACTTTCGTTTTTTGACTAACTCCTTGTGTGCCGTTTTTGCCCCCCTGGAAAATAGGAAATGATTAAATATATCCGGATCATAAATCTTTTGGGTGTAAACGATGCCCCCTGACATCTATAGTGAAGCCCTTCGGTTGGCCGCTGGCATACGGGACAGACACATCCGGGCAGTCACCTACGCCAAGATCGGCTATTACATGTACCGGGCGAAAAAACCAGAGTACAAAACCGCTTTTAAATACGCCCTCAACGCCGCCGCGTCGATTGAAAACCCCGTCCTTCTGATCAGGGCACTCCTGGAGATAGGGACGTACCTGAGCAAGGTGGATGGTAAGGCATCCCAGAAGGTTTTTCAGCAGGCCTATGAGTCCATCGTCACCTTCCCGGAGCCCCTTAAGGATGAGCTCCTGGTAGAGCTGGTCACCAAACTTCTGGCACTGGACATGCCCGACGACGCCCTCTTCTACGCCACGGACATCGAGGACTCCGTAAAGCGGAACGACCTGTTGTTAAAGATACTCAGAGTTTACCTGAGAAGGGGCAACATGAGAAAGGCGAAGCTCATGATAGGGCAGATAGATGGGGAACCCTGGCACTCCATAGCCGCCGTTGAGGTGATAAAGGAGCATCTAAAACGTGAGGAGTTCGGAAGCGCCCTCAGCGTTCTGTCGGAGCTTAAGAGCGAGTACTGGCTCGGGGAGGCCATGAAGGAGGTTGCGGTTCACCTCAAGAGATCCAACGTGCCGAAGGGCACGTACGAGAAGTTCGTGGATATCGCACTTGGAATGTCCTCGGAGACGGGGGTCGACGTTCTGAGGTCGCTGTTGATAGGTCTCGGCAACCAGGGCGAACTGGACTTCGTTATGGAGATCCTCGAACGGGTGCACCCCGACGAGAGGTTGCCCGTACTGGAGGGTATCGTTAAGACCTCTATCGATAAAGAAGACGTCCTCTCGGCTCTCCTCGGTTACCTGAAAGGCGAGGAGTTCGAAAGAGTGGCCGGTCTCGTGATGGATCAGCTTCTCTCGACGGGGCCCCACCCCAGGTATCTGCACCTCGTTAAAACCATCGGAGATCGCACCCGCGAAGATGCGGTCAGGGTTAAGGTGGTTACGTACCTCTCGAAGCTTGGCGAGTTCGATGAGGCACTCAGATCTGCCGAACTCGTTCGCGGTAACTACCTCCGCTCCCTGGCCTTCGGAAGCATAGCCGTCTCCAAGCTGAAGTCCGGAGACATCGACGGGGCGATAGACGCGGCCCTCGAGGTTAAGGATCCGAAGTGGGGCTCGTGGTTGCTGAGTGAGATACTAACGAAGATACTGGAGCTGCAGGCCGGAGGAGAGGTCAGCGAGGACATCGAGGAGAGGGCGGAGCTCCAGAGGAATCTCTGGGAGAAGCACTAACGTTTTAAGCCTTCCTCCGTCTCTTCTTTTCAGGTGATAGCATGCCGCGGATAGCCATCATTGGAGGTTCTGGAGTTTACGACCCGAAGCTTCTGGAGAACGTCAGGGAAGAGTTCGTGAGCACGCCCTACGGAAAGGTCAGGGTGAAGATGGGCGAGTACAACGGCGAGGAGATAGCTTTCCTGGCGAGGCACGGAGAGGGGCACAGCGTCCCGCCGCATAGGATCAACTACCGTGCCAACGTCTGGGCCCTCCACGAGCTCGGCGTCGAGAGGATACTCGCAACCTCGGCCGTCGGTTCGCTCAACGAGGCGATGAAACCCGGCGATTTCGTCATCCTCGACCAGCTCCTCGACTTCACCAAGACGAGGCACTACACCTTCTACGACGGCGAGGAGAGCCCCCACGAGAGAAAGTTCGTGGCCCACGTCGACTTCACCGACCCCTACTGTCCCGAGCTGAGGAAGGCCCTGATAACGTCCGCCAGGGAGCTTGGCTTCAGTTATCATCCGACGGGCACCTACGCCTGCATGGAGGGGCCGCGCTTCGAGACGAGGGCGGAGATAAGGGCGCTGAAGATCCTCGGCGCGGACGTCGTGGGGATGACCCAGTGCCCGGAGGCGGCCCTCGCGAGGGAGCTCGAGATGTGCTACGCCAGCGTCGCGATAGTCACCAACTTCGCCGCGGGGATAAGCAAGGAGAAGCTCACCCACAGGGATGTCGTCGAGCTGATGGAGAAGAAGGGTGAGGAGATAAAGTACCTTCTGATGGAGTCCATCAAGCACATCCCCAAAGAGAGGCACTGCCCCTGCAAGGACGCGCTGAAGGGTGCCACGGGGGAGTGACGTCTTCTATCCCTTCTTCCGTTACGATTATTGCTTACATCACAATCTGTTTGATAACGAAACCGTTTAAAACCCTTAGGCCAACTCATCAATGGTGACTTTGAAAATGGTGAAGTACGATGTTGTGGTTATAGGGGCAAGCGCCGGGGGAATGACCGCGGCCCTCTCGGCGAGGCGGTTCTACCCCGACAAGAGCGTTCTCGTTATCAAGAAGGAAGAGGCCGGGGTGGTCTCCTGCGGTATTCCCTACGTCTTTGGAACCTTCAGGAGCGTTGACGATGACCTCATACCCATCGATGCCTTCCTCAAGCCCGCGGGAATAGAGGTTCTCGTGGACGAGGTGGTTCAAATAGACCCCAGGGCCAAGCTCGTGAAGACCCGCGGTGGAAAGGAGATCGAATGGGAAAAACTCGTCATAGCGACGGGTTCGCGGGCCGTTTTCCCCGAGATCCCCGGGTCGGAGCTCGACGGCGTGTACACCGTTTCAAAGGACTACGACTATCTGAAGGAGTTCAGAGAGCGGCTGGAAGAGGCCGAAAACGTCGTCATAGTCGGTGGCGGCTTCATCTCCCTCGAGGTTGGGGACGAGATAAGGAAACTCGGGAAGAACGTCACCCTGGTCGTAAGGAGCAGGCTCCTCAGGACTTCCTTTGACCCGGAGTTCAGCGCGATGGTTGAGGAGAGGCTCAGGGAGAACGGCATCAAAGTGGTTTACGGCCACGTCGAGAGACTTCTCGGTGAGAAAAGCGTTGAAGGGGTCAGACTCGTCGATGGTAGGAAACTACCGGCCGATGTCGTGATATTCTCCATCGGTTACAGGCCGAACGTAGAGCTCGCCGTCAAGGCCGGTCTCAGGGTCACGCGCTACGGTATCTGGACGGACGAGTACATGAGGACCTCTCACCCCGACATCTTCGCCGTCGGCGACTGCGTTGAGCACAGGGATTTCTTCACGGGCAGGCCCTATCCACTGATGCTCGCCTCAACGGCCACCTTCGAGGCCAGGATCGCCGGTGCAAACCTCTTCAGGATCCACATAGTCAGGGAGAACAGGAGGACTATTGGCGTTTACGCTACCCACGTCGCGGGGCTCACACTCGCTGCGGCCGGATTGACGGAGGAGAACGCCAGAAAGGAGGGCTTCGAGGTGATAACCGGCTACGGAAAGAGCCCCGACAGACACCCCGCGATTTTCCCGGATACCTCGATGGTAACGGTCAAGCTCGTATTCTCCCGCGACAGGGGGCGATACTCGGAGCTCAGATCGCGGGCGGAAAGAGCGTGGGCGAGATGATAAACGTTCTCGCCCTGGCCATACAGCGGCGCCTCACTGCGAGCGAGCTCTACACGCTTCAGATAGCAACGCACCCGCTCCTAACGGCATCACCCGTGGCCTACCCGATACTCATGGCGGCGGAGGACGCCCTGGCGAAGTTCAGAACCTGACGTCCCTTCTCTTTTACGATCTTTGGAGGTTTGATTCAGAACGAAACCCGAACTCCCACCCAAGAGCTCCCAGAAACGGTTGTGGTGCGGTGGCCGGGATTTGAACCCGGGCCAGCGGCGTGGCAGGCCGCTGTCCTAGACCAGGCTAGACTACCACCGCAGTTGAGCCCGTAGAATACTCACCCAAGCCCAATTTATAAATCTTTCGGTGAGCGGGGACGGTTAAATTTATAAACGCTCCCCGGTAAGGGTTAGCGGGTGTGCCCCGGTGGCCTAGTCTGGATAGGGCGCGAGGCTGCGGACCTCGAGGTCCGGGGTTCGAATCCCCGCCGGGGCGCCATTCAGCCCTTTGCTCCGCAAGCGCCCTTCTCACTATCGTTCGAACATCCTTCAGCCCTTGCTTCGCAAGCGCTGTTTCAATCTGGAATTCACAGTTAACGTGTTAGTGGTGGGGGGTTTGCTTTTGGATAGCGCTCCTTCGGAGTGCGGGAGAATCCTAAACCCCCTGAATTTGGCCTTTTAATCTTGAATTCGGAGTTCAGTGGCCGTTTGAGGGTGCAAACACTCACGAGAGGGCAGTCAAAAGGAATCACCATTTTTCGCCAGCCTTTTCCCAAAAGGCTGATCACAACCCTTTTGAAAAGCGTTGACGGAAAACTGGCGTGCGGTTTTAAAGTTCGGTGTTTTAGCGTGGATTAACACTCAACTTGTCCATTTTGCAGGGTTTCCTGTCCACAAGGCGCCCGAAGGGCGCCAGAATAACCGTGAAA
This sequence comes from Thermococcus celer Vu 13 = JCM 8558, assembly GCF_002214365.1. Lineage (NCBI taxonomy): Archaea > Methanobacteriati > Methanobacteriota > Thermococci > Thermococcales > Thermococcaceae > Thermococcus > Thermococcus celer. The sequence goes on along the minus strand of NZ_CP014854.1, from coordinate 52,909 downwards.
CCTGCTTAATATCTTGTTTTAAGGGTAATCCACTATCTTATCCCCAATTTTAAAGCGCACGCTTATCATTCTTTGAATTTTCAAAAGAAAACACCCTTTTCGCCAGCCTTTTCCCAAAAGGCTGAAAGGCACCCTTCGGGCATCGGGGGAATAAACCCTTTTTAAGGTCTGTCCTTTAGGGTTCCCCGTTGAGACCCCCAATAACAATCCCCTGATGAGGAGCCGCAAACTTTCGATCAAACTTTGCGGAGCAAAGCTTGTTGGGCAACTCACGAAAGGATTTTTATACCTCTCTTCCAATCGCTTCCGGTGTCGTCATGGTCACGCTCATCATCGCCGAGAAGCCCAACGTCGCGAGGAAGATAGCCTACGCCCTGGCCGAGGGTAAACCCGTGAGGAAGACCATCGGAAAGGTCCCCTACTACGAGTTCACCCGCGATGGGAAGAGGATAATCGTCGCTCCCGCCGTTGGCCATCTCTTCTCCCTCGCCCCGAAGGTCAAGACCTACGGCTACCCCATCTTCGATATAGAATGGGTGCCGGTTTACGTCGCAGAGAAGGGGAAGGCCTACGCCAAGGACTACATAAAAGCCTTAGCCACCCTCGCAAAGCGGGCCGACGAGTTCGTTGTTGCATGCGACTACGACACCGAGGGCGAGGTCATAGGATACACCGTCCTGAAGTACGCCTGCGGCGTTGACCCGGCGAGGGCGAAGCGCATGAAGTTCTCCGCTTTAACCAGGAAGGACCTGCTAAAGGCCTGGTACAACATCGAGCCGACGATAAACTTCGGGATGGCGGACGCGGGGATAGCGCGCCACGTTCTGGACTGGTACTGGGGCGTCAACCTCTCGAGGGCCCTGACATCTGCCATAAAGCGCGCCAGCGGGAAGTGGATGGTTCTCTCGACGGGAAGGGTTCAGGGGCCAACGTTGAAGTTCCTCGTGGACCGGGAGCGGGAGATCCAGAACTTCAAGCCCACCCCGTACTGGGTCATAAGGATGCTCATCGAGAAGAACGGGGAGAAGTACACCGCCAACTACGAGAGGGAGCGGATACTCGACGAGGAAGAGGCCAGGCGCATCGTCAAGGAGGCGAAGAAGGGCCCAGCTTTCGTGGAGAAAATCGAGATAAAACAGCAGAAGAGGAACCCACCCGTGCCCTTTGACCTCGGAACCCTGCAGAGGGAGGCCTACTCCGCCTTCGGCTACAGCCCGAAGAAGACGCTGGAGATAGCCCAGAAGCTCTACGAGAAGGGTTACTGCTCCTATCCCCGCACCTCGTCGCAGAAGCTCCCCAGGAACCTGAACTTCCGCTCCATACTCCAGAATCTCGCCAAGTTGCAGGAGTACAAGCCCTTCGCCCACGAGCTCCTTGGCAGGGAAAGGCTCAAGCCGGTCGAGGGTAAGAAGGACGACCCGGCCCATCCGGCCATCTATCCAACTGGAGAACTCCCCAAGGCAGGAGAGCTCACTAAGGACGAGGCCAACCTCTACGACCTCGTGGTCAGGCGTTTCTTAGCACTCTTCATGGACCCCGCCGTCAGGGAGACGATGAAGCTCATCATCAACTCCAACTCTCACCGTTTCATTCTGAGCGGGGCGAGAACGGTCAAGGAGGGCTGGCTGAAGGTCTACGGGAAGTACGTCAAGTTCGACGAGGTTCTCCTGCCGGCTTTTAAGGAAGGAGAGCCGGTGAAGGTTCTCGGGATAAAGCGCGAGAAGAAGAAAACGAAGCCGCCCGCTCGCTATTCGCCCGCCGCGGTCATAAAAAAGATGGAAGACCTCGGGATAGGCACCAAGGCCACGCGCGCCCAGATACTTGAAACCCTCTACAGCAGGGGCTACATCGAGGGAAAGCGGAAGATAAAGGTCACCCCCCTCGGAATGCGCGTCGTGGAAGCTCTCGAGAAGAACGTTCCGGACATAGTCAGCGTCGAGCTGACGAGGGCCTTCGAGGAGAAGATGGAGGACATAATGGCCGGGAAGGCCAAGAGGGATGAGGTCATCGAGGAGAGCAAGGAGGGGCTTATCAGAATCCTGAGGGTCTTCAAGGAGAAGGAGCTCGATATAGGCCGGATGCTCCTCGAGACCACCGGAACCGGCGTGACCACATCAAGATCTTCGGCTAAAAAAGCCGGAGCGGTGAAGGAGCTGAGCGAAGAGGAGGAGAACGCGGTTAGGGGGGCCGTCGATGGGAAAAACGACGGGGAGAAACGCAGAAAACCCCTCGTCCTCGGCAAGTGCCCCAAGTGCGGCGGCGACCTCGTGGTGCGCTACAACAGAAAAACGGGCAAGCGCTTCGTCGGGTGCTCCAACTGGCCGAAGTGCGACGTCACCTACCCCCTCCTCCAGCGCGGCGAGATAATCCCGACGGATAAGACATGCTGTGGCGGTGCGCCGGTGGTCAGGATACGCGAGAGGGGAAGGGAGTACGAGGTATGCGTGGACATGAACTGCAGGGACTGGAAGAAGGACGGGAACGGCAAAAAGGGCAGAAAAGGAATGGGATGATCAAATCAGCTGTTTCAGGAGCTTTATCCTCCTGGGGCTCAGTATGACCTTCGGGTGCTTCAGGAGGGCCTTGATGACCTCCACGTAGTCGCCGCCCGCTATCTTCTCGGCGTCGGCGCCACTGAGAACCTGGATGAAGAGGTCGAGGTCCTCGTCCGTGAGCTTTTCAGTTACCTTCCTGACCTTGAGAACCTTCTCGAGCCGCTTTCCGTCCGTCTCCCACCACTCCTTCGTGTAGTTCTGGAGCAGGGAGAGGTTCTCCTCCTCGAGGGCCCTAACTATCCACTTGCTCGCTATGGTTCCCGCTTCCATGGCCTCGGCCATACCACCACCGTGCATCGGGTTGACCTGTCTCGCGGCGTCGCCGACCACTACAACGTTGTCCTTCGCCAGCTCCCTGACGAAACCGCCGACCGGAACGACGCCGACGTTTACCTCGAGGAGCTTCCTGGCGGGGATGTTGTTGTCCCTCAACCACTTGTCGAGGTAGTACTTAGCAGTTTCAGGGTTGTCGGAGTTTATGCCTATCCCGACGTTGGCCCTGTCCTCGTCCTTCGGGAAGACCCAGACGTAGCCCCTCGGCGCTATCTCGTTGCCGAACCAGAGGTGGATTAGATCCGGGTCGTAGCCCTCGATGAGCATCTCGTACTCGTAGGAGGAGTCGAACTCGTGCGGCGGGGCGTAGGTGTTTATGCCGGCCTTCCTCGCGATGGTGCTCTCCACACCGTCGGCCGCGACTATGATATCCGCGCGTATCTCGACGGGCTCGTCCTCGTGCTTGGCCCTGATCCCGGCTATCCTTCCGTCCCTCCTTATGACGTCCGTCGCCTCGGTTCTGGCGAGGACGTCGGCACCGGCCTTCGCGGCGTAGTAGGCGAGCATCTTGTCGAAGACCTTCCTCTCGAGGATGACCCCGCTGACCTCTTTATAGCGGAGCTCGAGCTCGTGGCCGCTCGGCGAGTAGAGCTTCGCCCCGTAGATCTCGCGGTTGATGTAGCGTCTGTCGTAGGGGATGTCGTACTTGTCGAAGACCTTGATGCTTATCCCCTCGGCGCACTGCTTCGGTGCGCCTATGGCGGGCTTTTTATCGATGAGCAGAACCGAGAAACCGGCTCTGGCAACGTTCCTCGCAACTATGGGGCCGGCGATTCCGGCGCCGACGACAACGACGTCGTATTTCATCTCGTTCATTCTTTCACCTCCAGCGGCTTGGCGCTGAGCGCTCCGACCGGACAGGCGTTGATGCATATCCTGCAGCCTATGCATTTATCCTGGAAGAACTCCCATCCGCTTGAGTGGACCTCGATGGCGAGCGTTGGGCAGACGCCCGCGCAGCCGCCGCAGAGGTAGCACTTATCTTCGTTAACCACGACCCTTATCTTCTCCGCCATATTTGACACCGCCAAGCTTTTGTTTCAGTTTTTCTCCGTCGATTTTAATTAACCCCTCTTTTATCGTTAACGGTACGAACCTGTCCAGCTCCTGGGCCTTCACGAGAACCTCCCTCTCCTTGAGGTTAAGCCTGTCGCTCAGCTCGTCGATCGTGGCCTCGCCGTAGAGAAGGAGGTAGTGCAGTATCGCCAGCTGGGTCATGTCGCCTATTTCCGCGAGGTAGCGCTCCTTGATCCTTTTCATGAGCCTGTCGCGCCGGCTTTCAACCGCCTGAAGAGCCCCGAGTATCTTCTCGAGCTCTGACGTCAGCTCCAGGAAAGAATTCACCATCTGGAGGAGACTCCCGCCATCTACCGGTATCCGTGTCAGGTCGATTTCCACGCGTTCAAGCTTTTCGGAGGGGCCCTCGCCGATATCGAGCCCCCTGTACCAGAAGATGTTCGGCGTTACCGTTGCGACGTAGGTATTCGAGATGGCTATGTTATAGTACTTCCTCGCGGGGCCGATGAAGGGTCCCTCCCTCTCGTAGGACTTCAGTATGCCCTCGCGCTCCATGATTTTAAGGTGCTTCGCCACGGCCGTTGAGGACACGCTAACCTTGCTGCTGAGGAAGCTGAAGTAGCACTCGGTGCAGGTGAGGTGGCTCAGCAGGTCGCGCCTCACTCTGTTCCCGAGGATGTAGAAAATGTCGGGTTCATCCATGGCCTACACCACCCAAATCTGTGACGTAAAGCTTATATAGTGAACATTTAACCTTAGGTTGCAAACTGGAGTTTAAACTCCAAGAAGACATTGCAATCCAATCGTTATAAACCTTATGTGGAGGTGTGCATGATGGGACTGATTAGCGACTCCGATAAGAAGGTCATAAAGGAGGAGTTCTTCTCCAAGCTGACGAACCCCGTCAAGATCATCGGGTTCACGGGAAAGGATCACTGCCAGTACTGCGACCAGCTCAAGCAACTCATGAAGGAGCTCAGCGAGCTCAGCGACAAGCTCACCTACGAGTTCCACGACTTCGACACCGAGGAGGGCAGGAAGATAGCGGAAAGGTACAGGATAGACAACGCCCCGGCCGTCACCATAACCCAGGACGGAAAGGACATGGGCGTCAGGTTCTTCGGCCTCCCCGCCGGACACGAGTTCGGGGCCTTCCTCGAGGACATAGTCGACGTCAGCAACGCCCGGACCGACCTCATGCCGGAGAGCAAGGAGGAGCTCGCCAAGATCGACAGGGACGTCAGGATACTCGTCTTCGTGACCCCCACCTGCCCCTACTGCCCGCTCGCCGTCAGGATGGCCCACAAGTTCGCTATCGAGAACACCAACGCCGGCAAGGGCAGGATACTCGGCGACATGGTCGAGGCCATCGAATACCCGGAGTGGGCCGACAGGTACAGCGTCATGGCCGTGCCAAAGATCGTCATACAGGTGGACGGCGAGGACAGGGTGCAGTTCGAGGGAGCCTACCCCGAGAAGATGTTCATGGAGAAGCTCCTCGCGGCCCTCGAGTGAGGGTTCCCCTTTCCCTCGTTTCCCGTTTTAATACCTTCGATGTCTGTTTTGGCACCCCGGTATTGACCTCTTCCCGATGGTTCGGGCGTGCGGTTTTGGGTTCGCGGAAAGGTTATAAGTCACCAAGTTCAGCCCCCCGTGGGTGAGGAGATGGCGCTCAACGTGGGAGGGGTGGAGGTCCTTTTTACCGGTGAGCTGGACGATGGTTTCGAGGAGGCTTTTATGGGTCTCTTCGCGAGGAGGTACCTGCCGGACGTCCTCGAGGGCTCGGGAGACCCGGATATCGCGATAGAGAGGTTCAGGGGTGACAGATTCAGGGTCTTTGGTGCCATCTACGACGTTTCCGGAGTTGACAGGTACAAGCTCGAGGCGGGAGTTCCTTCAGCCTACGGCAACGAGGCACCGGTGTTCTTCCTCCTCCAGGCCGCCGCCAGGGCCGCGATGAAGAGGGGCAGGATATTCCTGACGGACTCCGTTTCTGTTGTGAAACCCGATGGAACTGCCGTACTCTTCGTGGGTTACCCCCACACCGGAAAGAGCACGATGTCGGCGCTTGCCCTCGCCAGAGGACTAACGGTGCTCAGCACGGAGAACACGGTGATAGAGGTTCGCGACGGGAGGCTCGTCGTCGTTGGCGGGACGAACGTTCTCGTCTACGACCCGAAGGTCGAGGAGATCCACCACATCAGGATCCCCCACGACACCCAGACGAGGAGCGGTTACAGGATAAAAGACCTGTCGGACGATTCAGAACGTAGGGCGCTCCTCAGGAAGGGAGTCGAGATAGACAAGATGGTGGTGCTCCACGCCGCCTTCCGTTGCTCGGGCGCGAGTTTCTCGACGATCAAGGGGAGGAAGGTCAGGAAAACCCTCTGGTACTTCTCCACGGCCCTTATGAAGGGCCTCGACTACTACGAGCCCATGCCCCTCCACGTTCCGATGACCGACGAGATACAGGAAAACCTGCGGGAATTCCTCCACGTGGCCTCATCTGCATATTCAGAGAGGATGTTCGAGGCCTTCGGTGGCCACAGGGAGATATTCGAGCGCGCCTTCGGGATACTTCTTGAGTAGAACTTCGCCAACGTGTAGCCATGTGCCGGGAATGGAAAGAAATCACAGCATCGTGAACAGGTACCGGAGGACTTCGTGCGCCATCTCTTCGATTCCGCGTGGATCCGTGCCCGACCAGTGGAGTAGCGCGTCCCACAACGGGAACAGCAGAATGAAGATCGCGAAGAAGTACGGGCCGGCTGGCCCTTGTTGCTGATGTACATCCTCGTCCGCATCAGTCCCCACGAGGCCAGGTATATCGTCAGCACCGCCACCGGCCCAAGGGCGCCACCGTAAACCGTCATCATGAGAAAATCGCCGAAGGCCCATCGTTTTGTTATCGCCCAGTCGTAGAAACCGAGGAAGAAACCCGTCAGCAGCCCCCACTCCGCGGCGGGGGAGTCCATACTTCTCAGGGTGACGTTGAGCAGGGGCAGACCCATGAACACCACGGTTAAGAGATTGATCTTGTAGGACCTGAGATCGGATATCGCCCAGATGAGTCCCAGAAATATCATTATGTTACCTTAAATGGAAATTCAACGGGGTAACTCACCCCGTCGGGAGTTCCAGGAAGTCATTCCAGTCAGGGACGTCTATTCCCTCGGGCTCACGTGGAAGGATGGACTTATCGGGCACTGTCATCTTCTCAGAGGACAATTAAGTCCGCATGCCCTGTAACGATGGTTAGTATATAACCGCCGTTATACATGGCCCCTATAAACCGCCCCGAATGCAACTACGGCAAGGAAACATGGAAGAGAAAAGAACAAGCCCTCAGAGGAGCATCCTCGCGTCGACGGCGACCGCGGAGTCCTCGTAGGCGAAGATCGGGTTGATGTCGAGCTCCTTTATCTCCGGAAGCTCGAGGGCCAGCTCACCGACCTTGACGATGATGTCCGCCAGGGCCTCGATGTCAACGGGCTTCTCGCCGCGCGCCCCCGCTAAAATCGGATAAGCCTTTATCTCCTTTATCATGTCGAGGGCTTCCTCCCTCGTTATCGGGGCGACCCTGAAGGAGACGTCCTTGAGTATCTCGACGAAGATTCCACCGAGGCCGAACATGATGGCCGGACCGAACTGCGGGTCGCGTATCATACCGACTATGACCTCCTTGCCGAGCGGGAGCATCCTGTAGACTATGACGCCCCAGAGGTCCGCGTCGGGCTTGTAGTTTCTGGCATTCTCCATAATGGTCCTGAAGGCTTCCCTCGCCTCCTCGTCGCTCTTGATGTTGACCTTGACACCGCCGGCGTCGCTCTTGTGGATTATCTGCGGGGAGACTATCTTCATGACGACCGGGTAGCCTATCTCCCGGGCGAACTTCACGGCCTCCTCCTCGTTGGTCGCGACCTTGAACTCCGGAACCGGGACGCCGTAGAGCTTGAGTATCTCCTTGGCTTCGGGCTCGACCAGCGGCCTGTTCTCGGCCTTGGCCTTCTCGATGATCTCCTTAGCCTTCTCAATCCTGTCCATACCAATCACCCCATCAGCCTGACGATTCTCAATCGGCCCGGGTGGTTAAAAGGGTTTCCATTTGCAAACCTCTGTTCTCCTTTCGCTTCCAACGGACTTGAAGCGATGTCCTGGGTATAAATACCTTGAGAACCAAAGTATCAGCGGTGATGGCTGTGAAGAAGAAAATCCTCGCGGGTATCGCGGGAGTCTTGATAGTGATTCTGGCGGTTTTTTCCTTCCATACGGGTGAGGCCTCGCGGAGCGAAACAACGGTGGTCCTCTACAACTCCGCCAAGATAGGGGTCGTTGAGAGGGTCATGAGCTTTGAGCTCAAGGAGGGCATGAACGACGTTCCCCTCAACGAGCTCGCAGGGCTCAACATCGCCGAGGTTACCCTCAGGCCGCTCGACCCCGGAGTTGAGGTCCTCGGGGTCTTCAGCAGGGGCCAGGGGGGAGACGTTTACTCCTCGAACATCGGAAGCGAGGTCGAGGTCAAGCTGAGGAGCGGCGAAACGGTGATGGGCAGGTTCCTCGGCTTCAAGAACGGGAACATCGCGATAGAGGGGGACGGCTACTACCTCATCAACCCGGGCGAGGTGGCCTACTTCAAGGCCAAGAACCTCGAGGGAAAGGCGAGCGTTTACGCTGTTCTCCAGGCCGGGAAGGCCGGGAAGTACAACGTGAGCGTAACCTACCGCGTCGCGAACATGAGCTGGGAAAGCAGGTACAAGCTCTACGTCGGCGACAACGCGACCCTCTACGGCTACATAGTCCTCAACAACCCCACGGCCCAGGAGTTCAGGGACGCGAAGGTTCTCCTGGTCGCGGGCGACGTCCAGCTGTACCAGAATCTGCCCCAGCCGAGGGTTCTCTACAGCATCGCGGAGAAGGGAGCCGAGAGCGTCAACGCTGGTGGGCCGGAGAAGGTGGAGGCGTTCTACCTCTACAAGCTTGGAATAGCGGACATCAACCCGGCGAGCACGATGATGTACCCGTACATAAACTTCGAGGCGCCCTTCAAGAGGGAGTACCTCTACGAGAGCTGGCCATACGGCGGAGAGGGGCCCGTCTACGAGTCGATATCCTTTAAGACCGAGAAGGTTCTTCCGGCAGGAATCGTCGAGGTTTACAGGAAAACGGACGACGGGGCGCTCCTCATCGGTGAGCGGGTTATAGACCACACCCCCAAGGGTGATACGCTGAGGATAGGCATCGGCAGGGACTACGACCTCCAGGGAAGCACCACCGTTCTCCAGGAGAAACACGGCGACCATTACGCCTACTACAAGATCAAAGTAACCATCGAGAACCTCGGAAACGAGAGCAGGACGGTCATCGTCAGACACCACAAGTTGGGGAGGATCCTGAGCTCGAGCGTCGAACCCATCGACGAGACCCAGGGGTACGTCGAGTTCAGGGTCACGGTCAACCCGGGAGAAAAGAAGGAGATAGTCTTCGACTACGAGAACCGCTATTAGCTCTTGCGGAGCGTTATCTCGAACCTCTTCTCCCCTTTTGTCACGTCGAGGACGAGGCTCTTGTCGTAGTCCACGAACTTCGTGCTTATCACCGCGTAGCCCTCTCCCTTGAGGAACTCCGCCATCTTAAGCCCGAGGTCGTCGAAGAACTCCGCCGCCATAGTGGCCATGCTCGGCTCCTCCACGCCAAGCTCATCGTGATAGCGCCTCGCGAGCTCAAAAACGTCCATGGTCACCACCAGGTATAGTGCTCATCGGGGAATAAAACGGTTGCGGTTAAGGGGCTTACGAAAGGCTTAAATCGAAGCTGCCCAAAGCCCCAGCGTGAGCGCCATGGACGAGAAGACCCTCAAAAAGGGGGAGCGCTATTACAGGGCGGGAAAGGTTCTCTGGGTAGTCAAACATGGAAACAGGCTCTTCTCCAAGGTTCTGGGCACGTATCCGTACTACGTCGAGCTCGACCTCTCAACAGGTGAGAACAGCTGTACCTGCCCGCTCGGTGGAGACTGCAAGCATGTGGCCGCCGTGAGGACGGCATACGAGAAGGGGTTCTACTTCGAGAGCTTCGACAGGCACGCGGAGCTCTTCCCCGAGTCGGTCGCCATGGAGTTTCTGGCTGAAGTGCCCGATCTGGCGCTCGACGTTACGTTAAAGGAGCTGAGGTTCTCCCTCAGTACGGACGAGAGCGGAAGCGAGGTCGCCAGGCTGTTCAGAAGGGCCCTGAAGCTCGTGGAAAAGACGGGCAGGATGGAGGCCCTCCACGTCCTTGAGGAGGTCCTCGAGGAGTACAGACACGTCTTCAGCGACTACGAGCTCTCGGCGAGGCTCGAGGACGAGCTGAGGGAGCTCGAGGCGACCCTCCAAAAACCCTTATAAATCCCTTCAACCCCAGATGGAAACCCAGAGGGTGGGAAGATGAAGGCGATTTACCGCGAGATGTGCCCGAACTGCTTCGGCAGGATCTCCGACGAGAGGCTCTACCTCAAGAACCCGTGCGACGATTGCCTCGATGAACCCGTTCACGCTGATTCCTATTTTGACCTCGTCACGGGCGTTAGGAACGCCCTCCAACTTAAAGGCACCCTCAAGGAGTGGGAGAGGATACACTCCCTCGAGAAAGGATTGAGGGAGGTCGAGGACTTCTTCAGGAAGGCCACGGGCTTCACCTTCTGGAGCGCCCAGCGGACGTGGGTGAAGCGTCTACTCAAGGGGAGGAGCTTTTCCATCATAGCCCCCACCGGAATGGGCAAGAGCACCTTCGGGGCCGTCATGGCCGTCTGGCACGCCACGAGGGGGAAGAAGAGCTACATAGTCGTCCCCACGACGCCGCTCGTCATCCAGACGGTTAAGAAAATCGAGGCGATAGTTGAGAGGGCGGGCGTCGAGGTCAACCTCGCCTACTACCACGGCAACCTCCGCAAGAGGGAGAAGGAGGAGATGCTGGCGAAGATCCAGAACGGGGACTACGACGTACTCGTCACCAGCGCCCAGTGGCTCGCGAGGAAGTACGACGAGGTTCTCGACGGGAGGCACTTCGACTTCATCTTCGTCGACGACGTAGACGCCTTCCTGAAGGCCAGCAAGAACATAGACCGCTCCCTCCACCTCCTCGGCTTCGACGATGAGGTAATAGCGAAGGCCTGGGAGATAATCCGCCTGAAAAGGGAGATGAGCAGATACCTGAACGGCCGCGCCAAGGATGGGGAGGAGAAACTCAGGGAGCTGAACGCGGAGATATCGAAGCTCCAGCGGGAGATAGATGAGTTCAAGGCCAGGAACGATATAGGCATCATGATAATCGCCTCGGCGACCGGTTCCGCGAGGGGCGACAGGATAAAGCTCTACCGCGAACTCCTCGGCTTCGAGGTCGGGAGCGGCCGCTCGGCCCTCAGGAACGTCGTTGATACCTACCTAAAGCCGGATAAGGGCATAAAAGAGCACGTAGAGGAGCTCCTCGCGAGGCTCGGAAAGGGCGGGATAATCTTCACGCCCGTGGATCAGGGGTTGAGCTACGCCGAGGAGCTGGCCGCCTATCTCCGCGAGAGGGGCTTTAGGATAGAGCTCGTCAGCTCGAAGAACAAAAAGGCGATAGAGCGGTTCGAGAACGGTGAGGCCGACTACCTCATAGGTTCCGCCACCTACTACGGCTCCCTCGTCAGGGGGCTTGATCTACCTCATCTCATACGCTACGCGGTCTTCACGGGGGTTCCGAAGTTCCGCTTCGGCATGGATCTGGAGAGACCGACGATATACCGCTCCCTCGGGTTACTGAGCGAGATAATGGACTTCCTGGGCGACGAGGACAGGAAGAAAGCCGAGAGGCTCCACGCGAGGTTGAGGCGCCTCATCCGCAACATCCCGCAGTTCGAGCTTTTAAAGATCGAGGAGGCCCTCGCGGAGGGTCTCCCGATGGAGAACGCTTTCCACAACCACGTCCTCGACGTTTTCCGCGAGCTCGTCGATTTCCTCAGGAGTGCGCTCAAGGACGAGGAGGTTCTCAGGAAACTCGCCGAGGACCCCTTCGTCAGCGTGAAGGAAGAGGGTGGAAAGTGGTACATAGAGATTCCGGATGTGAGGACCTACATCCAGGCCACGGGGAGGACGAGCAGGCTCTTCGCCGGTGGAATCACCAAGGGGCTGAGCGTCCTCATAGTGGACAACGAGAAGGTCTTCAACGGCCTCGTGCGGCAGATGCGCTGGCGCTTCACGGAGTTCAAGATGCTTCCCTTCGAGGAGCTCGACCTCGACGGGGTTCTCAGGGAGATAGACGAGGACAGGGAGAAGGTCAGGCTCGTCATGGAGGGCAAGATAAGCTCGAAGGTAAAGGACCTCGTGAAGTCCGCCCTCATGATAGTAGAGAGTCCGAACAAGGCCCGGACGATAGCCAACTTCTTCGGCCGGCCCAGCAAGACGAGGATAGGGGATTTGGTCGCCTACGAGGTGAGCATAGGGAAGGTGATGCTGACGATCCTCGCCAGTGGCGGGCACATGTTCGACCTCGTGACGAACGAGGGCTACCACGGCGTCCTGACAGAGGAGAGAGACGGGGTTATGAGGTTCGTTCCCGTCTACGACACCATCAAGCGCTGTCGGGACTGCGGGCATCAGTTCGTCGACTGGGAGGAGAAGGGGGTGTGCCCGCGGTGTGGAAGCAGGAACGTCCGCGACGCCCTCGAGAACGTTAAAGCGATGCGGGAGCTCGCGCAGGAGGTCGACGAGATACTCATAGCTACCGACCCTGATACCGAGGGGGAGAAGATAGCTTGGGACATAAGGAACGTGCTCGGCCCCTACGCGCCCAACATCAAGCGTATAGAGTTCCACGAGGTCACGAGGCCCGCGATACTGAAGGCCATCGAGGAGGCGAGAGAGGTAAACGAGGGCCGCGTCAACGCCCAGATAGTGAGGCGCATAGAGGACAGGTGGATAGGCTTCGAGCTGAGCCAGGAACTCCAGAGGGTCTTCGAGAACCACAACCTCTCCGCCGGGAGGGTCCAGACGCCCGTCCTGGGCTGGATAATCGAGAGGTATAAAGAGTTCACGGAGAGCGAGGTCTACTTCCTCGGCCTGACCCTTGAGAACGGCCTCCAGTTGACGGTTGAACTCGGAAAGGACGGCAAGAACGTCGAGCTCCCCGAGTACGTGACGGTGGAGGATGTTCGGCTTGAGGAGCGAGAGCTCAATCCAATGCCCCCATACACCACCGACGAGATGCTGAAGGACGCCTCGACCTTCCTGAAGCTCTCGGCGCCGGAGACGATGAGGCTGGCTCAGGACCTGTTCGAGGCAGGTCTCTGCGTTACGCCCGATACGGTAGTTAGCATGGCCGATGGAAGGATAATGAGCATTGAGACTGCAGTTAAAGGCGGGGAAGGGAATCTCCTGGGGATCAACGGGCTAAAGGTTAAAAACGCCGAAGCGACGGAATTCTGGGAAATCAACTGGAATGGACCTTTGAAGATCCTGAAGCTCAAGAACGGTCACGAAATAAAGGCGACTCCCGACCATGGGCTCCTCGTTATCAGGGACGGAAAACTCGGATGGGTTTCCGCGAAGAACATAAAACCCGGTGACTACGTTGCCTTCGCGTACAATACGGGGCATCCCGGAAAGGAGGAGTACACCCTCCTTCGGATGCTCGTTGAACTGAAAATCACCGACGTTATGGTTGAGCTCGAGAAAGAATACTTCGATTCAAAAATCGCCCCCCTCATCAGGGAGAGGATAAAAACCAGCACCAAATATAAATACCTCCGTAACCGCGTCGTCCCTCTGAAGAAACTCCTTGAGTGGGGAGTCAATGGATACGAGCCCCACGTCCGCTCTCTCTACCGCCAGAGGACCGGAAGCAAGAGGATTCCAAACTTTAAACTTGATGAGAACTTCTGGTACATCTTTGGACTTGTCCTGGGGGACGGAACACTGAGGGGAAGCAAGGTCCTCATTTCTCAGACTCCCCTCAAAGGGGTGAAGGAGAGCCTCGAGCAAACGTTTCCTTTCCTTCACGTCTTCGAGACTACGAACCAGGTGGGCTTTTCAAACTCAATTTTGGCGGAAGTTTTCAGGCGTCTCGGGGCCCGTTCCGGTGAACTCCATCCGATTATCTTCACGATCCCCGAGAACATGATGAACGCCATGATGGCAGGCTACTTCGATACGGACGGAACGTTCTCCCTGCTACACGATAAAAGAGGCGTTGACCTCAGGGTGATTCTCACCTCAAAGCGAGGGGACGTTCTCAAAAGACTAAGCGTTTACCTGTATCGTATAGGTATCCTCAACTACCTGAGAGAGAACGGGAGAAGAGGTGGCTGGGATCTCACGATAAGCAACCGCAGTCTTGGAGCCTTTAAGGAAAAGATATACCCCCACCTAAGAATAAGACGGAAGCAGTTTGAGGAAGCTTACTCCGCATACAGGGGAACGAGGAAGTCCATGGAGTCAGACCTCATACCCGTCGGGAACGTTATCAAAAACCTTGGATTCCCCGAAGGGGTCAAGGTCAAAATACTTAGGGAGGAGGGCATAGACGTCTGGAACTGGTTGAAAAAGCCCGGAAATGTTCCCCGGGATAAACTCGTGAGGGTTCTAAGTTACGCGGAAGACGGAGAGATCAAGGAATATCTGCGCTCACTCGTTGAGGCCAACGTAACCTGGGTTGAGGTCTCCGAGGTGAGGGAAACTCGTTACACCGGCAAGCTCTACGATTTCACAACCACAACCGGGAACTTCATAGCAAACGGCGCCGTGTCCCATAACTGCACGTATCACCGCACCGACAGCACGCACGTCAGCAACACCGGAATAGAGGTAGCCAAGGAGTACATCACCGGGGAACTCGGCGAGGAGTACTTCAAACCGCGCCACTGGGGGGAGGAGGGAACCCACGAGGCCATAAGGCCAACGCGGCCGATAGATACCGGGAGACTGATGCAGTTGATCCGTGACGGCGTTATCCAGCTCCCCAAGAACCTCACCAGGAACCACTACCGCCTCTACGACATGATATTCCGCCGCTTCATGACGGGCCAGATGAAGGCGGCGAAGCTCCTCATGGAGAAGGCCCTCATCAACGCGGGAGTCGGGAAGGTTGAACTCGAGGGGTACGTTGAGGTTCTTGAGGACGGGTGGACGAAGCTCCGCTCCCCGCCCTTCAGGCAACTACCGAGGCTCGAACCCGGAGCGAGGTTGAAGGTCGTCGAGTCCAAGAGGTGGAAGGCGCCCAAGGTCCCGCTCTACAGTCAGGGAGATGTCATAGCCCTGATGAAGGAGCGGGGGATAGGAAGGCCCTCGACCTACGCGAAGATAGTCGAGACGCTCGTGAGGCGGTACTACGTCATCGAGACCCGCGGACGGAAGAAGCTCGTACCGACAGAGCAGGGCATCAAGGTCTACCACTACCTCATAAGCAAATATAAAGACCTCGTCAGCGAGGAGAAGACGAGGGAGCTCGAGGAGACCATGGACCTCATCGAGGACGGGAAGGCCGATTACCAGGAGGTTCTGGGAAGGCTCTACGGGGAGATAAGGGAATACCTGGGGTGAATTCTTTCCATTTCCCGTCGAGGTTTTTATCTCTTCGGGAAGTGGATGGTATTGGTTTTAAATTATGTCATTTTGTTCGGTTTATGGTACACAATAGGGGGAAAGATCCAGAAAAAGATTACATGATGTTCCCATAATTTATCATGTCCTGTCCGTCTGAGGGCCCGACGGCCCCCATAAATTTTGCTCCCCAGTAAAACCAAAAATTTTAAAATCTATTCAGTAGTAACCCCTTTGTATGTCTATGCAATCCGGGTAATATTTGGCAGAGTCATGCCCGGATAATCAAAGGGGCATAACCCCGCACACTAAGCACCTATGGAAAAAATTTATATGGGATGAAGCCCCAAACAGAAATAGAAAATACGGTGGTGGTAAACATGGTTAAGGACAGGATGGTTGAGCTCCTTCAGGAGCACTTTGAGTTGAACCTCTACGAGGCAAGGGCGTACGTGGCACTGGTTGGCTTTGGAGTCCTGACGCCCGCCGAGCTCGCCAGCGTCTCCGAGGTTCCGGCCCCGAGGACCTACGACGTCCTCCGGAGCCTTGAGAAGAAGGGCTTCGCCATAAGCCAGCCCGGCAAGGTCAACAAGTACAGGCCGGTGCACCCGGAGAACATCCTCGAGAAGTTCATCGAGGAGTGGCAGGAGCGCGTCAAGGAGGAACTCGAGGCCAAGAAGAAGGCCAAGGAGGAACTCCTCGAGCTAATGAGCCCGCTCATCGAGACCGAGATTCCGAAATACGGCGTCGAGAGGGTCTGGGTCGTCAGGGGAATAAGGAACGCCACCCTCAAGACCAAGGAGATGTTCGAGGGCGTCAAGGACCAGATACTACTCGCCGACGACGGTTACATCGCCATCAACCTCGAAAACGACCTCATAAAGGCCATCGACAACGGGGCCAAGGCGAAGATAATCGTCACCGAGAACGTCTACCACAGGCTCAGCTCCTCTAAGATACTGGACTACTACAAACAGGGCAAGCTCGAGCTCAGGATAATCGACAAGCTTGAGCTCCCGATGCTCATCTGCGACGATGAGGTCTTCTTCGCCCTCGAGGACATGGCGGCGAGGTACTTCAACTACGAGACCCAGATATGGATCAAGGACTTCCGCGTTAAGGCCCTCTTCGAAGGCAAGTTCAACGAGTACTGGGAGAAGGCCAAGAAGGCCTGAACTCCTTTCTCTTTTCTATCCTGTTATTATCTACTTGCTTTTTCAGTCATCCGATGGTTCTCAGAGGACGAGAAAAGAAAGTTCAAACGTACTTGAACTCCTCCTCGGCCTCGCTGGGCTCCTTTATCTTCCAGAAAATCTTTCCTTCCTTCTGATAGCTCTCCACCTTACCCCCTTCCGCGAAACGGAGGAGGTACCTCCTTACCTCCGCCTCCGAAAGCTTCGTGGCCTCAGCGATTTCTTTTATGGTCTTGGGGCCATCCTCCAGCGCTTTTAAAACCCGGACGTTCTTCATTCCCCTCCCTCCAGTTTTTTATAGCGTTCCAACACCTCTATTATCTTCTCCATCACCCTTAAATGTTTCTCAAGCCCCCCTATATCGTCCGGAAGGGAGTTGGCCAGTTCGTTCAGCTTCTCCCTTAATCTCTCCTCGACGCCCTTCGTCTCCGCTTTTCTCCGCTTTTCTCGATATTCGCAGACCGGGCAGAAGACCCTGCCGTCCTTCTCGAAGAGCGGCGAGCCACACTTGGGGCAGTGCCTGTCGAGCATCTTCGCCCCGGAGAGCATGAGGGGCATTATGACGTTCCTTATCTCCTCGTCCGTCGGGCCGTTCATTCGGATCACCCAGCTAAAAGTTGAAATACCTCCAGGAAGGCCTTCTTTCCAAGTCTCGAGCGACGGATCCTATCGGAGACCTCGGCTATGTCGAAGGCGATTATCCTGAAGTTCTCCTTTATCGCCTCGAGCAGATCGAGGAGTTCTCCAAGCGTTAACTCGCCGTGCTGGAAGCGGGCTATCCTGTACTCCGGGCGGAGGACGTCGAGGTCAACTGTCAGGTAGATCTCCTCCCCCAGGTACCTCTTCGTTTCCGCGATTATCTCCTCAAGGGAGCTGGTTTGAAGGTTTCTGTAGGCCCTCCATTTCCCTCTGATCCTTCTGCTTCTGAGCAACGCGGGGAATACCTTGACCCTCCGCGTCCAAAGCTGGGTCCTCTCGGTGGTCGGTATCATTAGAACCGGCGCGAGAACGGCCGCTCTATTTACCTTGCGCTCCTCGAGGGAGTATGCCAACCACGAGCCGTGGTCGAGGTAGTCGTGCATGAGGTCGGTGTGGGCGTCAACGCTGATAAGGGACTGCGGACGGAGCTTTTCTATTATGCCGTAGGTGGCGAGGTGCTCGCCGATTATGTACGCGCTATCCATCGGTACACGGTCGGCCAGCAGTTCAACCCGGCTCGACTCCACTATCATGTAATCGTCGATGAGCTTGTTCCTCTTGAGGAGCTTCAGAACGTAGAGAACACCCTCCCTGTTGGGCTTCTCGCCGAAGGGGATGAACGTTACCATCGATTCCACCCACCGAAAATCACCTCCCCACCTTTTAAACGTTGGTGGGAGTTCCCGACGTTGGTCCTTGGACACAATTCTGTCAAATTCTGATGCCAAAGTTTAAAAAGTAGCCCCGTAAGGTTAAAACGAAAACTCCCTGGAGGCGAGGGAATGATACTTCAGGTTGCCCTTGATCTTACGGACATCGAAACCGCCATTTCTATCGCGGAGAAGGCGGCCCGCGGTGGCGCCCACTGGCTGGAGGTTGGAACACCCCTCATCAAGAAGGAGGGCATGCGCGCGGTTGAGCTCCTCAAGAGACGCTTTCCGGACAGGAAGATCGTCGCGGATCTGAAAACCATGGACACCGGCGCCCTCGAGGTCGAGATGGCCGCGAGGCACGGTGCGGACGTCGTTTCCATCCTCGGCGTCGCGGACGACAAGACGATAAAGGACGCCGTTGAGGTGGCCAGGAGGTATGGAATCAGGGTTATGGTCGATCTAATCGGCGTTAAGGACAAGGTCAAGCGGGCCAAGGAGCTCGAGAAGATGGGTGTTCACTACATCCTCGTTCACACGGGCATAGACGAGCAGGTTCAGGGCAAGAGTCCGCTCGAAGACCTCGGAAAGGTCGTCAACTCCGTCAACGTTCCCGTTGCGGTTGCGGGCGGACTCAACCTCGAGACCATCCCGAAGGTCATAGAGCTCGGGGCGACGATTGTGATAGTGGGTGGAGCGATAACAAAGGCCAAGGATCCGGAGGAAGTAACCAGGAAGATAATAGACCTCTTCTGGGGAGAGTACATGATGACGATAAGGAAGGCCATGGTGGACATAACCGAGCATGTAAACAACGTCGCGCAGGAACTCAGGATAGAGCACGTTCGCGGCTTCGTTGATGCCATGATAGGGGCCAACAAGATATTCATCTACGGTGCCGGGAGGAGCGGTCTCGTCGGCAAGGCCTTTGCGATGCGCCTCATGCACCTCGACTTCAACGTTTACGTGGTCGGCGAGACCATAACGCCCGCCTTCGAGCCCGGGGACCTGCTCGTGGCCATCAGCGGTTCCGGTGAGACCAACACCATCATCGACGCCGCTAAGATAGCCAAGGAACAGGGCGGAAAGGTCGTGGCGATAACGTCCTACGCGAACTCAACCCTCGGAAAACTCGCCGATGTCGTCGTCGAGATACCGGGGAGGGCCAAGACGGACGTTCCAGCCGATTACATAGCGAGGCAGATGCTCACCAAGTACAAATGGACGGCCCCGATGGGAACCCTCTTCGAGGACTCCACGATGGTCTTCCTCGATGGCGTCATAGCCCTCCTGATGGCAACCTTCCAGAAGACCGAAAAGGATATGAAGAGGAAGCATGCGACCCTTGAGTAGGGGTCGTCATGCGGTCTTTTGCCCATCTTTTCGTTGGAATCGGAAACGCGGGGGCAAGGATAGTCAACGGGATAACCGCCGATGGAGTGGTCAAGGTAACCGTTAACCCCGCCTACTACCTTCTTCCCAACTCCGATAGGTACGAGGAGCGGCTCAGGAGATTCTTCTCCCGCCTCCCCGAGAACACGTTCCTCTGGCTAATCTTCGAGGACAAGGAGGTGAACCACGAGCTCAGGGAGATAATAATCGATAGTGCCCCGGGTGACACAATAAAACTCGCGTACGTTCTAACCCCCGGAAAGGAACTCGCCGTTGGGAAGAAGCCCCCCTGGGCTAAGGATTTTGAAACGGTCTTCTACGATTCCCTCTGGGACTTTCTCACGGATGAGAAGGCCTCGCTGTCAGCCGCGTTTGAAGAGGCCTCAAGGAGCATCGCCGACATGTTCTCCCGGCTCCACTACTACCTCGAGACCCAGATGCTCGTCAACATAGACTACGCGGACCTCTTCAACATGATACGCGGCGGCAACGTCGGGATCCTCCGCACCCTTCGGAAGGTCGACTTCGGGTGGCACTGGGGCATCTGGGACAGGGGGCTCGTGGGGATCCTCGTTGGAAAGGACTTCCCGCTGAAGGACGCCCACGGGATCCTCAAGAGATTTCAGGATATACTGGCCGAGAAGGACATCATCTGGGGCGTGGTTATGGACGAGAACCTAACCAGAGAGGTCGAGATACTGGCGCTCCTGGTCAAGGGGTGGTAAAATGAAGGCGGTTCTCTTCGACATAGACGGGACGATACTGACGGAGATGCCTCTCATCCAGCTATTTCTCCCCAGGGTTTACGAGAAGCTCTCCAGGAAGTTCGGGATCACCAGAGAAGAGGCCAGGGAGCGGTTTCTAAGCGAGATCTTCGGGAGGAGGGACACCTACGACTGGCACGACTGGAACTTCTTCTTCAAGCTCTTTGAGCTCGACCTCAGGTACGAGGAGCTTTTGAGGAGTTACCCGCACAAGCTTCACGTCTACCCCGACACGATCCCGACCCTGGAGTGGCTTAGAAACGCCGGATACGGGCTCGGCGTCGTGACGAGCGGGCCGGAGTACCAGCGGCTGAAACTCAGACTCGTCGGACTGCTGGATTACTTTGACGTTGTCGTCACCCGTGATGACGTTAACGCAATAAAGCCCGAACCAAAAATATTCCTCTACGCCCTCGAAAAGCTTGGCGCCGAGCCGTCGGAGGCAATTATGGTTGGAGATTCCCTCAGTCAGGACGTTTACGGCGCCAAAAACCTCGGGATGACCGCCGTGTGGATAAACCGGGATGGTGAGAACGGATACAACATGGCCGATTACGAGGTAAGGAGCCTTCACGAGCTTAGAAAGATACTGGGGGGATGGGAATGAAGGAGATATTCGACCTGGAAGGCGTGTTCGTTGGTTACAGGGAGAAAAAGGTCAAGCTCCAGAACGGCCACGAGCTGACCCACAGGAGCGAGGAACCGACGGAGCTGTGGTGGAAGCTCAAGGAGGCGATAAAGGGCAAGAGGGTCAGGATAATCGCCTACGAGGTCGAACGGGAGTGATAGCCCATCTAATCAACACCGACGTCGGCAACAGGGGGGTCCTCCGGGTTTACCTCGACTACCGCCGGGAGAGTCCCAATTTTTTACATAATTCTGCGAAGATATTTTTGAATAATTATGGAAGGACTTTGGTCGTAACGGGCTTCCCGATTCCTCCAGCGATGAAGGCTGAGACCGACGGTCCGCCGGGGGCGCTTGCGATAGTTAAGGCCGTGGAAGCCCTCGGTGGACGGGCGGAGATACTAACCTACCCCGAGGTCAGGAAGGCCCTCGAACCGTTTCGTCCTGGCTTTGTGGACGATCCAGCGGTCGAGAACTACTCCCTCGTCGTAGCGGTGGAAACCCCCGGGAGGGCGAAGGATGGAAGCTACTACTCCATGAGCGGGCTTGAGATAACGAGGAAAACGTTTGATCGGATAATCCTGGAGGCAAAGAAACTCGGGGTACCCACGATAGGGATAGGAGACGGGGGAAACGAGGCCGGAATGGGAAAGATCCGCGACCTCGTTGAGAAGCACGTTCCCCACGGGGAGAGGATAGCGAGCACCGTTGAAACCGACGGGCTGATCCTCTCCGCCGTCTCCAACTGGGGGGCCTACGGGCTCATCGCCCAGGCCTCTCTGGAGTTCGGTAAGAACCTTCTTTCCCGCTGGGATGAGCGGGCTGTGGTCGAGACGGTATCGAGCCTCGGACTCATAGATGGTGTCACCAAAACGCAGACGCCAACGGTCGATGGAATAAGCCTCGAGGTTCACGAGAGAATCGTCGAGCTTTTAAACGCCCTGGTGGATGAAAGGCTAAGGTGATGGGATGAGGCTCGAGGAGTTCATAACGGACGAGGGGAGCCGCAGGCTCATAGAGAGAACCCGCGAGTACGCGAGGCACTTCTTCGATAGGGAAGGAGCCCACGGCTTCAGCCACGTCGAGCGCGTCTTCAACCTCTGCATGCACATGGGGAAGGAGGAAGGGGCTGACCTCGAGGTTCTGGCCCTCGCCGCGCTCCTCCACGACGTTGCCAGACCGCTGGAGAGCGCCGGGAAGGTCGATGACCACGCCGTTGAGGGGGCGAGGATAGCGAGGAGCTATCTCAAAAGTCTGGGTTACCCCGAGGAGAGGATAGCGGCCGTCGCTCACGCCATAGAGGCCCATCGCTTCTCCCGTGGACCCGAGCCGAGAACCCTCGAGGCGAAGATCTTGAGTGACGCCGACAAGCTCGACGCCATCGGCGCGATAGGGGTGGCGAGGGTCTTCATGTACTCGGGCGAGCACGGGAGGGACGTCGAGGCCTCGCTGAGGCACTTCGAGGAGAAGATACTGAGGCTCAAGGATTTGATGTACACCGAAACGGCCCGGCGTATAGCGGAGGGGAGGCACGCCTTCACCGTTGCTTTCATCGAGCGCATAAGGCGGGAGATGGAGGGCGAGATCTGAACTTTTCCCGCCTTTTCTCCCATAATAAGGTTTTTAAATGACCTCCAGAATTTAGGGTTAGCCCCTTAGGTTCATTCTTTGGACGGAGGTGAGGAGATGAAGGCGCCGATCTGTGAGGTGTGTTTGAAGACCGACGGTATTCTCTGTCCGGCCGACGAGAAAAAACTTCAGGAAGGGATCATATCCGAGCTGGACGTTAAGGTCGCGAGACTCCTTTACCGGCTCATCGATGACGCTGATATGGAGTTCAAGAAGGCGGTTGAGGCCGGGGATCTAATAGTAATCATGGTCGGGGAAGGCGACGTCCCGATAACCATTGGAAAGGGCGGCAAGAACATAAAGGCCTTAACAAGGGAACTTGGGAAGAGGATACGCGTTATAGAGGCCGCAGAGGTTAAAGGAACCGAGGACGTTAAGAAGCTCGCCACCGATCTCTTATATCCAGCAAGCGTCTTCGGGGTCAACGTCGTCTACAAGCCGGGAGGGGGCACCTACTACAAGGTTCTCGTGCTGAGAAGGGACAGGAAGAAGCTTCCCGCGAAGGAAGACGTGCTCGAGAGCATACTCTCCCAGATAGTTGGCTCGGAGGTAAAGATAAACTTCATCTGATTTTTCCTTTAGTGACCGTTCCGGGTGGGGGTTATGTACAGGACGCACTACTCCAGCCAGATTACGCAGGAGTTGAACGGCCAGAGGGTCAAGGTCGCCGGATGGGTATGGGAGATCAAGGACCTCGGTGGAATAAAGTTCCTCTGGATACGGGATAGAGAGGGGATAGTCCAGATCACCGCCCCCAAGAAGAAGGTTACTCCGGAGATCTTCAAGCTCATACCCAAGCTGAAGGCCGAGGACGTCGTGGCCGTCGAGGGCGTTGTGAACTTCACTCCAAAGGCGAAGCTGGGCTTCGAGGTCCTTCCCGAGAAGCTCGAGGTGCTTAGTAAAGCGGAATCTCCCCTCCCCCTCGATCCGACGGGGAAGGTGAAGGCCGAGCTCGACACGAGGCTCGACAACAGGTTCATGGACGTCAGAAGGCCCGAGGTCATGGCGATCTTCAAGATACGCTCCAGCGTTTTCAAAGCTGTGAGGGACTTCTTCTACGGCGAGGGTTTCATAGAGGTCCACACACCCAAGATAATCGCCACGGCCACCGAAGGGGGAACCGAGCTCTTCCCGATGAGGTACTTCGAGAGGGATGCCTTCCTTGCCCAGTCCCCCCAGCTCTACAAGCAGATAATGATGGCCACGGGCCTCGACAGGGTCTACGAGATAGCGCCCATCTTCCGCGCCGAAGAGCACAACACCACGAGGCACCTCAACGAGGCCTGGAGCATCGACGCCGAGATGGCCTTCATAGAGAACGAGGAGGAGGTCATGAACCTCCTCGAGAGACTCGTCGCCCACGCAATCGACCACGTTCGCGAGAACAACGGGAAAGAGCTTGAGACCCTCGGTTTCGAGCTCGAGGAGCCGAAGCTTCCCTTCCCGAGGCTGAGTTACGATAGGGCCCTTGAGATACTCTCCGACCTTGGCAAAACCATAGAGTGGGGCGAGGATATAGACACGGAGGGCGAGAAGCTCCTCGGGGAGTACATGATGGAGAACGAGAACGCGCCCCTCTACTTCCTCTACCGGTACCCCAGCGAGGCGAAGCCGTTCTACATAATGAAGTACGACGACAACCCCGAGATAAGCCGTGCCTTCGACCTCGAGTACCGCGGTGTGGAGATAACCTCCGGCGGCCAGAGGGAGCACAGGGTGGACGTCCTCGTCGAGCAGATCAGGGAGAAGGGGCTCAACCCGGATAGCTTCGAGTTCTACCTCAGGGCCTTCCGCTACGGAATGCCCCCGCACGGCGGCTTCGGTCTCGGCGCGGAGAGGCTGATAAAACAGATGCTCGACCTCAACAACATCCGTGAGGTCATTCTGTTCCCGAGGGATAGGAGAAGGCTAACACCGTAACATCTTTATATCCCCTTTCCTTTTGATGATTAGTTAACATCCATCGGAGGCTGAAGGCATGAAAAAGGTAACCGCTCTAATCCTGCTGGGCCTTATGATTTTCTCCCTGGCACCCGGGGTGCGTTTAGTGAAATCCGCCAGCGTACCGGAGTCCGCCAGCGTATCGACCGTTTCCCTCGGTCTTGGCGATAAGGCAGTTCTGGGCCCCTTTGAGGTTCAGTTTGCGGACGTTAACACCAACTGGAGCAAGATCTACATCGAGGTTAACGGTCCTCAGGGTCCGTTAAGGTACGTCCTAAGCCAGGGAGGGTACCTCCTTTACCCGTCGAGCGCGAACGTGTACCTCAACGTGAGTCTGGTGTGGGTAAGGTACGATACCAAGTCCGTCCTGCTGGAGCTCAAGTCTCCGCTTCAGAGGATCCTCTCCGACAAGAACATGCTCGTGGGGGACGAGATAACCCTCCCCGAGGGCTTCCCGGGGATTAAGATAAAGCTGACCTCCGTTTCAGGGAATACGGCATCATTCAAGGTCACGATGCCCTACGGCGAGTCCTACACCCTGACCATAGACAAAGGCTCCGCCGGGAGCGTGGGTTACAAGCTCGATAATGACCACTCTTACTCCAACTATCTCTCGATAGAGGTCACGAACACCGTCAACAACGGGGCAACCGTGAACGTTTACGTCCCCAGAGTGGCTTCCACGGACTTCAAAATCGTAAGGAAGAGCGGGGAGACCAACCAGTCCGTCCAGGTCGAGACGGTTCTCCTCTACAACGACCTGCTCTACGTCAACGAGAAACTCCCGGTGACCGCTGACAACACAACCTATTACGTCAGGCTCGTTTCGACCATCCCCAACGTCGTTAAGGTGGAGGTCCTTAAAGGCGGCACCAGCCTCGGCGCTATGCTCCTCGAGGCCGGCGACGAACCTAAGAACGTTCCCAACGCTCCCCTCAAGCTCTCGGTCCAGAACGTCGAGCCCGACTACAAGAGGGCCATCGTCAGGGTTTACGGACCGGTTGGCGCTAAGGTTACCCCGATACTCAGGCGGGCCAACGTCGTCGCTGATATAGACGCCGTTCCAAAGGAGATACTCCTCGGTGACAACCTCGTGGTCACCATAAACGTCCGGAACCTCGGCAGGGGGGACGCCTACGACGTCAGCGTTGCGGCGCCCATACCAAACGACTTCGAGCTCGTGAGCATGACCAAGACTTGGACGCTCAAGAGTTTCCCCGCCTTCACGAGCATGCCCGCCCTAATCTACGTCCTCAAACCGACAAAGGTTGGTGAGTTCGATATAGGCAAGGCCGTCGTTACCTTCTACGACGACCAGAGCCTCGAGACGGGGGAGAAGAGAACCGTGTACTCCCCGGTTCTAAAGGGAATCAGGGTCTACAGCATACCGGGAATAGAGGTTACCGCCCAGGCCTACAATGGCACATGGGGTAACTACGTGGACGCAAAAGCCGGCGATACCGTCAAAGCCAGGTTCACGCTCTCCGCAGGGAAGGGCAACCCCAACTACGAGTTCGTGACGAACGCCACCCTCCTCCTCAACCTGCCCTCCGGTCTCGACGGCCCCTCTTCGATCAAGCTGGGAACCATCAAAGCTGGAGAGACCAGAACCGTTCAGGCGGACCTGAAGGTGCTGAAGGAGAACCTCACCAACGTGGGAGCAACGCTCGTCTACCTCGACCCCCTCGGAAACGAACACAGGATCGAACTCGGCAACCTCATTACCATCAACAGCATCCCGCCTAAGGTTATAGTTAAAGTCGAGAAGGTCAAGGTCTGGCCGACCGCTAAGGAGCTCCCAGCGTACGTCAACGAGACCCTGGCCAACATGAGCGACCCGAGGCCCCTGGCGGAGGAACTTAAGAACGTAACCGAGTACTACATCCCGGCCAAGAAGGGTAACCCGTGGAAGCCGCTCGCGGTCCTCTTCATCATCCTGACCATCGTGCTCGCGGGCGCCACCTACAGGTACTGGGACGAGGCTGAGAAGCTCAGGAAGAAGCTCGAAAGGAAGAAGAGCAGGCGCCCCGGAGGACTGCCCAAGAAGACCGAGGAAGAGGAGGAGAAACCCAAAGGCGAGGAAGAATTAGAGCTCTGAAGGTTTTGCCCCTTTTCTTCTCTTCCATTACCCTCCTTAAGTTTATAAGCTCCCGTTCCCATCCTATCCGGGATGGACCATGTTCCGGTACAAGCAGGTCATCGTGGCGAGGAAGGATCTGAAACTCAGCAGGGGCAAGTTCGCTGTTCAGGTGGCCCACGGTGCCGTAACCGCCGCCCTCAAGGCCCAGAAGGAGAAACCCGAGTGGTTCAAGGCCTGGTTCCACGAGGGGCAGAAGAAGGTCGTCGTCAAGGCGGAGAACGAGAAAAGCCTATTCGAGCTGAAGGCTCAGGCCGAGAAGCTCGACATCCCGACGGCGCTCATCAGGGACGCCGGACTAACCGAGATACCCCCGGGTACGATAACCGTCCTGGCCATCGGGCCGGCCCCGGAAGAGCTGGTTGACAGGGTTACCGGACATTTAAAACTGGTGTGAGCCATGGACCACCGCGAGTTCTTCTCCCGGTTTAGGTATCTGAGCAAGGGGCCCGGCATCGGCGGGCGAATCAAAGCCCAACCGGAGGACTTCGTCGTCATCGAGGAGCCTTTACCGGCGATATTCGAGGGGAGGAAAAACGCCATCTTCCTCCTGAAAAAACGCAACTGGGACACGATGAGCGCCGTCAAGGAGATAGCGAAGCGAGCCGGGATAAGTTACCGCGATGTAGGCTTCGCCGGGACGAAGGACAGGCACGCGGTGACCCACCAGTACGTGAGCGTGCCGGCCGAGGCAAAGGAAAGGGTTGAGAACGTCAGGATAAGGGACATCGAGCTGAGGTTCGTCTCCTACGGCCGCTTCATAAAGCTCGGCCACCTCCTTGGAAACCGGTTCAGGATAATCGTGCGGGACGTCGATGAGAGCGCCTTTGGGCTGACGAGGGAGATAATCCGCGAACTCAGGGAGAAGGGCGGTTTTCCCAACTACTTCGGCTACCAGCGCTTCGGTGAGAGGCGCGTTACGAACCACCTCATCGGAAAGCTGTTACTCAGGGGGGACTTTGAGGGCGCGGCGAGGCTCTTCCTCGGGGCCCATGGTGGTGGGATGGAGGGCGACGAGGCGAGGAGGAACTTCTGGGAGAGTGGGGATGTGGAGAGGGCCCTCGAGGAGTTCCCGAACTTCCTGCGCTACGAGAGGACGCTCCTTCACCGCTACAAGGAGACGGGAAGCTGGAAGAAGGCCTTCCTGAGCCTTCCGCTCCCGATAATGCGCATCTTCATCCACGCCTACCAGAGCTACCTCTTCAACCTCTACCTCTCGAGGCGCATCGAGGAGCTACCGCTGAACGAGGCCCTGGTGGGGGACATCGTGGTTGGGGTCAAGGGGGGAATTCCATACCGCGACAGGACCTACCGCGTAACTGAGACCAACGTAAATTTCGTCAACGGAAAGATAAGGAAGAACCGGGCGATGGTCTCGGGGCCCCTCTTCGGCTTCGCCATGCGGAGGGCGGCGGGTCTTCCGGGAGAGCTCGAGCGCGGGATTCTGGAGGAGGAAGGGATTAACCCGGAAGCCTTCAAAAAACTCCCGAAGCCCATGAGAGAACCCGGCGGGAGGAGGGAGTTGCTCATCAGGCCCCTCGGCATGACCTACGGCTACGTTCCCGGGACGGGCATGTGCTTCAGGTTCTTCCTTCCGAAGGGAGTCTACGCGACGAGCGTTCTCAGGGAGATAACCAAGGACCACTGAGCCCGCCGGGGATTAAGGTTAAACGCCAAAACCATTTATGTGAGCGCTGAATGTTATTGAACTTCAACGGTGGTAAAGATGGGGCGGGTGAAGGCGATATCCCTGGACATAGACGGTACCATAACCTACCCGGATAGGCGACTCCACGAGGAGGCCATGAGGGCGATAAGGCTCGCTGAAAGCCTCGGCGTTCCCGTTATGCTCGTCACCGGCAATTCCGTTCCCTTCGCCGAGGCGATGGCGATAATGATAGGGACCAGCGGGCCGGTGGTGGCGGAGGACGGCGGGGCGTTATCCATCAAGGACGGCAGGCTGAGGAAGAGGGTCTACCTCACGACGATGGACGAGGAGTGGATCCTGTGGAGCGAGGTGAAGAAGCGCTATCCCGGGGCCATCCTGAGTTTCTCGATGCCGGAGAGAAAGGCGGGGCTCGTTATTCTCAGGACGGTCCCGGTCGAGGCGGTAAGGGAACTGATCAAGGAGCTCGGGCTTAATCTAATCGCCGTTGACTCCGGCTTCGCGATACACGTCAAGAAACCATGGATAAACAAGGGGACGGGAATAGAGAAGGCCTGCGAGGTGCTCGGGATAAAGCCGAGGGAAGTTGCCCACGTCGGGGACGGCGAGAACGATCTCGACGCCTTCCGCGTCGTCGGTTACCGCGTCGCGGTCGGTCAGGCCCCGGAGAGCCTGAAGGGGGAGGCCGACTACGTGACGGAGAAGACATACGGCGCGGGTGGGGCCGAGGGGATCCTCCACGTGCTGAGGGAGTTCGGTTACATGGAGTAACGCTGAGATGGGATAAAAAGGAGGCCCCGAAACAAAGGAAAGGACTTAACCTCTCAGGAACTCGAGGGCTAAGGCAACCTCCATCGCCGTGCCGAGGTGGAGCACTTCCTCGTCAACGTCGAAGCGCGGATGGTGGTGGGCTGTTCTCTAAATAGTAGCTATCACAACATTTGAATATTTTTGTTTTTTCAAAAAACTTTAAATAGCTCCGTGTTTAACTATTGATGTCCCCGATATGTGGGGTTTTAAGCCCGAATGGGGACTGGGGAGGGGGTTGTGGCGAAGATGTGGGGAGTTTCCGTTCCCCCCGAAAGCCCTCCAATGAAGCCTGAGGAGGGAAGGTTAACCGTAACAATATTTACAAAAGTTACGGCTAACCAGAACGGGTATATTATCCCCCTCTCTTCGTTGTAGATTCCAAGGGCCAGGAACGCTCCCGGAACCTTCTGGAGGTAGAAGGAGAAGTCCTCGGCGCCCATGGTCGGCTCGACATCGCCGTATCTCAAACCGTACTTTTCGGCCACTTTTCTGGCAAAGCGGGCCATCCCCCCATCGTTAACGGTCGGCGGGACGAGTTCTTTTATGGACAGCTCGTGGGAAGCGCCATGAGCCCTTGAGACGCCTTCGAATATCTCCTCCATGCGCTTCCGGATCAGCTCACCTATCTCATCCTTGAAGAACCGTATGGTCCCCTTCATCTCGACCTCCTCGGGGATCACGTTGAAGGCCGTTCCGGCGTGTATCGAGGTAACGCTGACCACCCCGGTATCGATGGGGGGCACGTTCCTGCTGACTATCGTCTGGAGTGCGAGTACCGCCTCCGCCGCTACCGGGATCGGATCAACCGTCTGGTGTGGTGAGGCACCGTGGCCACCTTTTCCTATTACCCGGACCTCAAAGAAACCAGCCCCCGCCAGAAACGGCCCCTCCCTTATTCCGATTACACCGCTGGGGAGGTCATGCCAGACGTGGAGGCCAAAGATAGCGTCAACGCCATCTAACGCCCCTCCTTCTATCATCTTCACGGCCCCGTTGCCCCCCTCCTCGGCCGGCTGGAAGACGAGCCTCACCCTCCCATTGAACTCATCTACGTGCTCCGAGATTATCTTCGCGGCTCCGAGGAGCATGGCGGTGTGTGCGTCGTGGCCGCAGGCGTGCATCTTCCCGGGAACGCGCGACCTGTACGGAACGTCGTTCTCCTCCTGAACGGGTAGAGCGTCCATGTCCGCCCTCAACGCTATCGTCTTCTCTCCTTCGCCAATGTCCGCGATTATTCCCGTTCCGACGCGTTTTATCCTGTACCCCCACCCGCGGAGGTGTTTCTCCACTATCCTTGAGGTTCTCTCCTCCTCGTAGCCGAGCTCGGGGTGCATGTGGAAGTCCCTTCTCCAGGATACTATCTCGTCTTTAATTCTCATGGCCTCGGTGAGTGGGTTCATGGGCTCACCCGAAGAGGGAAGGTAAAACCACAATATTAACTTTTCGATAGAAGTCTAAACGGAACGGCTGACCGCAAGATTTATAAACCCACTCCGATAGGTGATTACGGCGTCTTTGGGAGTGGGCCGGTAGCTCAGCCTGGTATGAGCGCCGCCTTGGCAAGGCGGAGGCCCCGGGTTCAAATCCCGGCCGGTCCACCATCCCTGGGTTGGGCCCGTGGTCTAGACTGGTTATGACGCCACCCTGACAAGGTGGAGGTCCGGGGTTCGAATCCCCGCGGGCCCACCATAGCAACCCTTTCTTGCGAAAGCGTTGACGGAAAGGTCGTGATTCTTTTTTCAAGGAGCAGTTTAAGGGTGTTTGCTAAAGATAAAGACTGCTCTTGGGTTTTGAATTCACCCTTCTTAAAAGCTTTTATAGTGGGGTTTGCTTTTGGATGGCGCTCCTTCGGAGCGCGGGAGAATCCTAAACCCCTTGAATTTGGCCTTTTAATCTTAATTCGGAGTTCAATGGCCGTTTGAGGGTGCAAACACTCACGAGAGGGCAGTTAAAAGGAATCACCATTTTTTCGCCAGCCTTTTCCCAAAAGGCTGATTACAACCCTTTGGGAAAGCGTTGACGGAAAACTGGCGTGCGGTTTTAAAGTTCGGTGTTTTAGCGTGGATTAACGCTCAAACTGATTTTGTAGTGTTTCACTCTCACAAGGCGTTCGGAGAACGCCAGAATAAAAAGTGAAACCTGTTCAGGGATTGGTCTTAATGCTAATCCCTCTTTGATTCTCCAACTTTTAGAGTGCACGCTCTCATCCCAGCCTTTTATGAGAAGGGACCCTTTTTTCGCCAGCCTTTTCCCAAAAGGCTGTTGTCAAGCTTTTTATAGAAGCTCGCTGGCGAAAAGTTTGTTTAGGGCGGGTATCGGTTGGGCAAGGGACAAAATTAAAGGGGCGTTAGAGCTTCCTCAGCCCAGGGAACCAGACTTTCTTTCCAGCCTTCTCCTTTTCCTCGTCCCACTCCGCGAGTATCTTCACGGCCTCACTGGCGACCTGGGCCGCCTCCTTCTCCCCAGCCTTTCCGAACTCGTCGGTAACGCGGTTGGCGAAGACCGCGCAGACGCACCCCGCCCGCAGGCCGTAGATGTTCGCCAGTGTGTAGAGGGTCGCCGCCTCCATCTCGAAGTTCGTGACGTTGGCCTGCCTCAGGTCGTCCATTATGCTCCTCGCGAAGCTCGGGAAGTAGCCGTTTAATCCCGGTCTCCCCTGACCGAGGTAAAAGCTGTCCGTCGAGGCCGTTATGCCGAGGTGGTAGCGCATTCCCAGCGTCTCCGCGGCCTCGATTAATGCGAGCGTGACCTCGAGGTCTGCAACGGCCGGGTACTCAACGCGGACGTACTGCTTTGAGGTTCCCTCGAGCCTGACCGCCGCCTTTGCTATTATGAGGTCCCCTATCTCCATCCCCGGCTGTATCGCGCCGGTCGAGCCTACCCTGATGAAGGTGTCCGCGCCTATCGCCGCCAGCTCCTCCACCGCTATGGCGGTCGAGGGACCACCTATCCCAGTCGAGGTGACGCTTATCGGAACCCCCCTGTACTTCCCGGTGTGCGTTCTGTACTCCCTGTGGAAGGCTATCTCCCTCGCCTCGTCCCAGAGGGCGCTTATCTTCGGAACCCTCTCCGGATCCCCGGGGAGCAGGACGTACCTCGCGACGTCCCCCGGCCTGCAGGCGATGTGGTACTGGTAGCCCTCCTCGGTCTGGGGCCTCTCGGCCGAAACGAACTTCTCTCCCATGACGACCACCTTTTTATCCTCTGTGCCATAGATATCAACGCCTCTCCTAAAAAGTCTTGGGTGGTTCCGGTGCTGGTGTGCTCCAGATGCGGAAGGAAGTATCCCGAGGATTTCAGGCTAACCTGCGAATGCGGGGGCACGTTAACGGTAGCGCGTGAACTTCCGGCGGACTTCTCAGGGGGCCTGCGTAATTATCCCGACATGAGGAGATACCTTGCGTTCATTCCCGTTTCGGAAGAGCATCTCCCGCGGCTGGTTCCTTCGATAACACCGGTTTCCCGGCTGAAGGTTAACGGCGTTACCGCGCTCTTCAAACTCGAATATCTCCAGCCGACCGGTTCCTTCAAGGATCGAGGAACTTACGTAACCGTGGCCAAACTGAAGGGAGAAAGCATCACCGAGGTTGTCCTCGACAGCTCCGGCAACGCAGCGATAAGTCTGGCCGCCTTTTCGAGGATGGAGGGGATAAGGGCCCACCTCTTCGTTCCAGAGCACACGAGCCCGGGAAAGCTCGCCCTTCTGAGAAGACTTGGCGCTGAGCTTCACGTCGTCGAAGGCGACAGGATGGCCGTCCACCGGGAGGCCGTGAGCTTCTCCAAAGAAAAAGGGATAGCCTACGTATCCCACTGGCTCAACCCCTATTTCCTCGAGGGGACAAAGGTTGCAGCTCTTGAGGCCTACGAACAGGCCGGCGTTCCCGATTACGTCATCTCTCCAGCGGGGAGCGGGACCCTCTTCCTCGGCCTCTGGAAGGGGTTCTCGGAGCTGAGGAGCATGGGCGAGATAGACGAGCTCCCGACCTTTGTGGCGGTTCAGGCCGAAGGCTACGAGAGCCTCTGCGAGCGCTCCACCCGGAAAAGCCACCTCGCGGAGGGGATAGCGATAACCGAACCGCCGAGGCTTGAAGAGATGGAGGCCGTTCTGGACGAAACCGGCGGAACCTGCGTAAGCGTCGGCGACCCCGGGATAGAGCGGGCGTTGAGGTGGCTCTGGGAACGGGGCTTCCCTGTGGAGCCAACCTCGGCAACGGTTCTCGCGGCCCTGTGGGAGCTCCGGAAGAGGAGTTTCATACGCTCGGGCTCGAGCGTTCTTCTCCCGCTCACGGGTTCCGGGCTGAAGGGTGTGGAAGGTATTTAAGGTCTGAACACCAAAGAGAGGCGGAGGTGAGGGAATGCCTGAGGTAAGGTATCCTGCCGTCGCGGGTAGCTTTTATCCCTCTGGAGATGAGCTCATCGGGCTGCTGGAGCGGTTCTTCGGCGACCTCGGTGAGGAGGGAAGCGAGAGGAGGATAACCGCGGGCGTGGCCCCACACGCCGGCTACGTCTTCTCGGGTTACACGGCCTCAAGAACCTACAAAGCCATCTTCGAGGACGGCCTTCCCGAGACGTTCGTTATCCTCGGACCCAACCACACGGGGCTGGGCTCGCCGATAGCTGTCTATCCAGCCGGAAAGTGGCGCACGCCCCTGGGCGACGTTGAAGTTGACTCTGAGATGGCCAGGGCCATAGCCAAGCTCTCCGGCATCGCGGACCTCGACGACCTGGCCCACAGGTACGAGCACTCGGTGGAGGTTCAGGTGCCCTTCATCCAGCACCTGGCGGAGAGGGCCGGTAGGGACGTCAGGATAGTCCCGATAACCCTCGGAATCCAGGACGAGGAAGTCGCCGAAGACCTCGGGAAGGCCATCTTCGAAGCCGCTAAGGAGCTCGACAGGGACGTCGTGGTGATGGCGAGCACGGACTTCATGCACTACGGGCCGATGTACGGCTACGTGCCCTTCAGTGCCAGGGCCGAGGAGCTCCCGCACAGGATAAAGGAGTGGGACTTCAGAGTGATACGGAGGATCCTCGACTTCGACGTTGTGGGGATGTTCCGCGAGCTGAGGGAGATGAACCACACGATGTGCGGGCCCGGTGGGGTCGGGGCGGCTATTGTTTACTCGCGTCTGGCGGGGGCCGTTGAGGCGGAACTGCTCCACTACACGACAAGTTACGAGGTGAGCCGTTCGACCGACGCGGTGGTCGGCTACGCGAGCATCGTCTTCAGGCGATGAACGAAAAGGCCATAAATGCCTCTCCCTATCTTTCAAACATGGAGCTAAACGATGCCCTGAGGAAGATGCTCGAGCTGGGCGGGGACCGGGTTAGGTTCGTCATTCTCTTCGGCTCCCACGCGAGGGGGGAGGCCCGGAAGGACAGCGACGTTGATCTCTGCGTTTACTACAAGGGCACGAGGAGGGAGGCCTTCGAATTCAGGATGAGGGTCCTCGGGGAGCTTCCGGACAACTACGACGTGCAGATCTTCAGCCTGTTGCCCTTCTTCGTCAGGAAGGAGTGCCTGAAGGGCCTCGTTCTGTTCTGCAGGGACGAGACCTTCCTCTACGACCTCGCCTACGAAACCATCAAGGAGTGGGAGGACTTCAAGCGTTACCATTACGACTACCTTGGGCTGGAGGCGATAGAATGAGGGTCGAGCCGATGTTTTTTAACGTTGGGATTTTACCTGAAAATCAAAAATCAGTTAAAAACTTCCTGGAGGGTCGAGGATGAGGGTTCTGGCTTCCGCGCCCGCTAAAATCATCCTCTTCGGCGAGCACAGCGTCGTCTATGGAAAGCCCGCGATAGCCGCGGCGATAGACCTCAGAACCTACGTCCAGGCCAGGTTCAACGATAACGGCGCGATTAAAATCGAAGCGAGGGACATAAAAACGCCCGGTTTGACCGTCTCGTTCTCCGAGGACGAGATATATTTCGAGAGCGACTACGGGAAGGCGGCCGAAGTCCTCAGCTACGTCCGTCAGGCGATAGAGCTCGTCAGGGACGAGGCGGATAGGAGCAGGGGCGTAACGGTCTCGATAACCTCTCAGATTCCCGTCGGTGCCGGTCTCGGGAGCTCCGCGGCCGTCGCGGTCGCCACCATAGGTGCCGTTTCAAAGCTCCTGGGCCTCGAGCTCTCGAACGAGGAGATCGGAAGGCTCGGTCACAGGGTCGAGCTCCTCGTCCAGGGGGCGTCGAGCGGTATCGATCCCACTGTCTCTGCCATCGGCGGCTTCATCCACTACGAGGGCGGGAGATTCGAGCGTCTTCCCTTCATGGAACTGCCCGTAGTCGTCGGCTACACCGGTTCGAGCGGCTCAACTAAGGAGCTCGTTGCCATGGTCAGGAGAACCTACGAGGAGATGCCGGAGATAGTCGAGCCCATACTCACGGCCATGGGCAAGATAGTTGAGAAGGCCAGGGACGTTCTCCTCTCGGATATCGAGGATGGGGTGCGCTTCCAGAAACTCGGCCGGCTAATGAACATCAACCACGGTCTCCTTGACGCCCTCGGGGTCTCGACGAAGAAGCTCAGCGAGCTGGTGTACGCCGCCCGGACCGCCGGCGCTCTTGGGGCCAAGATAACGGGAGCAGGCGGCGGGGGTTGCATGTACGCCCTGGCCCCGGAGAAGCAGAGCGAGGTCGCGACGGCGATAACCATAGCGGGCGGAACGCCGATGATAACGAAGATAAGCCGCGAGGGGCTCAGGATCGAGGAGGTCCTCCCATGATAATCGTTAAGGTCGGGGGGAGCGTCTTCAGCGATAAGAGGGGTGAGCCGGAGAACTTCAAGGGCGAGGTCGTTCGGAGCATAGCGAGGGAGCTGGCCAGCTTTTACCCGGGCGAGGACTTCATAGTCGTCCACGGGGGCGGGAGCTTCGGGCACCCGGAGGCGAAGAGGTACGGAATACGGGAGGGCCTTCCTGAGGATCCGGCTACCGCGGACTTCAGGAGGATGGGCTTCACGCTGACCCATGAGGCCATGCTGAGGGCCAACGCCCGTTTTATAGACGCGTTCGTCCGCAAGGGTCTGCCGGCCTTCTCCGTCTCGACCTCTTCGGTCTTCATCACCGAGAACGGGGAAGTGGCTTACGGGGACCTCGAGGTTTTGAAGAGGCTCCTGGAGCTGAAGTTCATCCCGGTTCTCTTCGGCGACGTGTCGATAGACCTCTCGAAGGGCATCGACATCCTCTCGGGGGACCAGATAATAACCTACCTCGCCAGGATGCTCGAGCCGGATAAGGTCATCTTCCTGATGGACGTCGACGGGATCTACGACGGAAGGCCCGGCGAGGGGAAACTCATCCAGAACCTTCCGAGGGAGGGGATACCCGCGCTCCTCGAGAGGCTTAACTGCACCGCCGCGGGAACCGACGTCACGGGCGGCATCTGCAATAAGCTTAGAGAGGCGGAGAAGATAGCGGAGCACTCGGAGGTCTGGTTCGTGAACGGCAAGGTTAGGGGGAGGTTGAGCGGGGCGATAAGGGGGGACGGCTTCGGCACGAGGATAGTTTGAGAGGCCCTTCCAAAAACCTATTAACCTTCCCGCCCTTCTTTTCCCGGTGGTGCGAATGGGGGAGTTCGATAGGGAAGAACTCACGGTCATCAGGAAGTTCGAGCACATCGAGCACTGCCTCAGGCGAAACGTTCAGGCCCACGTGAGCAACGGTTTCGAGGACGTTCACTTCGTCCACACGAGCCTGCCGGAGATCGACAAGGACGAGGTTGATTTGAGCGTCGAGTTCCTCGGCAGGAGGTTTGACTACCCAATCTTCATAGCCGGGATGACCGGCGGGACGAAGGGTTCTCAGCTGGCCGGGAGGATAAACAAGACTTTAGCTAAGGCCGCGCAGGAGCTCAACATACCCATGGGCGTCGGCAGTCAGCGCGCCATGATACGAAAGCCCGAGACCTGGGAGAGCTACTACGTCAGGGACGTCGCCCCCGATGTATTCCTCGTCGGGAACCTCGGGGCGCCGCAGTTCTCGGAAACGATTCCGGAGCGCTACGGGATTGAAGAGGCTTTGAAGGCCGTCGAGACGATTCAAGCCGATGCGTTAGCCATACACATGAACCCGCTTCAGGAGAGCGTCCAGCCCGAGGGCGACACACAGTACAGGGGCGTTCTCAACGCCCTCGCCGAGCTCAAGGCGGAGTTTCCTTACCCGATAATAGCCAAGGAAACCGGGGCCGGTGTCTCGATGGAGGTCGCGGTGAGGCTCGAGAGTATAGGCATCGACGCGATAGACGTCGGAGGCCTCGGGGGGACGAGCTGGAGCGGCGTGGAGTACTACCGGGCAAAGGACGAGAT
Organism: Thermococcus celer Vu 13 = JCM 8558; assembly: GCF_002214365.1. Taxonomy (NCBI): domain Archaea; kingdom Methanobacteriati; phylum Methanobacteriota; class Thermococci; order Thermococcales; family Thermococcaceae; genus Thermococcus; species Thermococcus celer. The sequence goes on along the minus strand of NZ_CP014854.1, from coordinate 15,636 downwards.
GGGGAGAGACCTCGCCCTGAGGTTCTGGGACTGGGGGATAAAAACCGCGATAAGCGTCGCCGAGGTTCGCTACGCCACGGACCTTCCGATAATAGCCACGGGCGGAATGCGCGACGGGATAACGATGGCGAAGGCCCTGGCCATGGGTGCCACCTTCGCGGGCGTCGCCCTGCCACTACTCAGACCTGCGGTGAAGGGCGACGTCGATGGGGTGATAAGGATCCTGAGGCGCTACATCGAGGAGATCCGCAATGCCATGTTCCTCGTCGGGGCGAGGGACGTCGGGGAGCTCAGGAAGGTCCCGCTCGTGATAACGGGCTTCACGCGGGAGTGGCTGGAGGGAAGGATTGGGCTATCGACCTATCTCAGGCGCAGATAGCCTCATCTACACCTCTACACAACATTTTTAATTTCTACTCGTAGTTTCTTTTAGGTGGTGATGGGTGAAGAAAGAGAAGTGGTCAGGACTTCTTTTGAGTCTCATTGAGGGTCTCGCGGTTACGTGGAATCCGTTCACGATGGCCGTTGCGGTGGGAACTGGGCATTCCGATAATATGGTATCTCAGCAGGAAACCCGAAATGCACACCTTTTTAAACCCTCGCGACAACTAAGACCAACGCAGCCCCACGCCTCTTAGAGGCCTGGGGGCGTAAGGAGGAATATGCATGATAAAGATCCATACGGTTAGCGGTTACGAGGAAGTCGGCAAGAACATGACCGCGGTGGAATACAACGGAGAGGTCGTTATAATCGACATGGGAATAAGGCTCGACCGCGTTCTCATCCACGAGGACGTCAACATTCAGCAGTTTCCCACGAAGGAACTTCAAAGGCTCGGCGCGATTCCCGACGATTCTTCCATAAGGAACAAGAAGGTTGTCGCCATCACCTTCACCCACGGCCACCTCGACCACATCGGGGCCGTCGCCAAGCTGGCGCCCCACTACCCGGACGTCCCGATATACGGCACGCCCTACACGATAAAGCTGGCCAAGGGCGAGGTCAAGAGCGAGCAGTACTTCGAGGTCAAGAACCCGATGTACGAGACGGATTACGGCGAGATAGTCCAGGTGAGTGAGAACCTGGCGATAGAGTTCGTTAGAAGCACCCATTCGATTCCCCAGGCGGCCATGGTGGTCGTCCACACGCCGGAGGGGGCCGTGGTTCACACCGGCGACTTCAAGTTCGACAACAACAACCCCCTCGGCGAGAGGCCCGACTACAAAAGGTTGAAGGAGCTCGGGCAGGAGGGCGTGAAGGTCCTCATACCCGAATCCACGAGGGTCGCGGAGCCGACGAAGACGCCGAGTGAGGCCGTCGCCCAGATGCTCCTCGAGGACTTCTTCCTCTACGAGGGGATGGACGAGGACGGTCTGATAGCGACGACCTTCGCCAGCCACATAGCCCGCCTTCAGGAGCTCATCCGGATAGCCAACAAAATGGGCAGACAGGCCGTTCTGGTGGGCCGCTCCCTCGCCAAGTACACCGGGATAGCCAAACAGCTCGGCCTCATAAAGATGAAGGGCGCGAGGGCGGTGAGGAGTCCCAACGCCGTCAGGAAGGTTCTCAAGGAGGTCTCCGGGGCGAGGGAGAACTACCTGCTCATAGTCACGGGCCATCAGGGCGAGCCCGGGGCGGTCCTGACCAGGATGGCCAACGGCGAGCTCTACGACATCGGCAAGCGCGACACGGTCGTCTTCTCCGCGGGGACGATACCCAACCCGCTCAACAGGGCCCAGCGCTACGTTCTCGAGACCAAGCTCAGGATGAAGGGCGTGAGGATGATAAAGGACCTCCACGTCTCGGGACACGCCAGCAGGGAGGACCACCGCTACCTCGTGAGGATGCTGAACCCGGAGAACATCGTCCCGGCCCACGGAGAGTTCAGGATGCTCACCCACTACGCCGAGCTCGCCGAGGAGGAGGGCTACCTCATAGGTAGGGACGTCTTCGTGTCGAGGAACGGCTACACCGTCGAGATAGGTTAGGGCAAAACTGATAAAGGGTTGCCCTCTTCTCCTTCTGAATTACCTTCATCGCTCACGGGGTGATAGAATGGGAAAGTACGATGAACTGTTCGCAAGGGTTAAGGAGATGGCGAAGGACGTTGACGGGAAGATACTCGAGCTCATCCCCGAGAAGGAGCCGAGGGAACTCTACGAAGCGGCCAGGCACTACCCGCTCGCCGGCGGAAAGAGGGTTCGCCCCTTCGTGGTTCTCCGTGCGGCCGAGGCGGTGGGCGGGGACCCGGCTAAGGCGCTCTACCCGGCGGCGGCGGTCGAGTTCATCCACAACTACTCGCTGGTTCACGACGACATAATGGACATGGACGAGCTAAGGAGGGGAAGACCGACCGTCCACAAGGTCTGGGGCGTGAACATGGCCATCCTCGCCGGCGACCTGCTCTTCTCCAAGGCCTTCGAGGCCGTTGCCAGGGCCGAGGTCGGTCCCGAGAAGAAGGCGAGGATCCTGGACGTTCTCGTCCGCACTTCCAACGAGCTTTGCGAGGGTCAGGCACTCGACATCGAGTTCGAGACGAGGGAGGAGGTCACCGTTGCCGAGTACCTCCGGATGATAAGCGGCAAAACGGGGGCGCTCTTCGACGGCTCCGCGACGATAGGTGCCATAGTGGGGACCGAGAACGAGGAGTACATCCGGGCCCTCTCGAAGTGGGGCAGGAACGTCGGGATAGCCTTCCAGGTGTGGGACGACGTCCTCGACCTCATAGCCGACGAGGAGAAACTCGGCAAGCCCGTGGGGAGCGACGTAAGGAAGGGCAAGAAGACGCTCATAGTGAGCCACTTCTTCCAGCACGCGAACGATGAGGACAGGGCCGAGTTCATGAGGGTATTCGGCAAGTACGCGGGCGACGCTCGGGGCGACGCGCTGATACACGACGAGAGGGTCAAGGAGGATGTTGCGGGGGCCATCGAGCTCCTCAGGAAGTACGGCAGCATCGACTACGCGGCGGAGTACGCCAGAAAACTCGTCAGGGAGGCCAACGAAGCGCTGAAGGTTCTCCCGAAGAGCGAGGCCAGGAGGGATCTCGAGCTCCTCGCAGAGTTCCTCGTGGAGAGGGATTATTAGTGAACCCCGAGGAGTTCCCTCACCCCTTCACCCTGGAGAGGTACGAATGGGAGATAGTCTCCCTTGCCTTCCTCCTGTTTATGCTGTCCGCCTTAATCCTGAAGCCGCTGGGTCTTGAGATTACCTTTACCTCTTCCTCCGATCTTTTGCGCTACCTGATTGCCCCGTTGATTTTTGTCGTCGCGGTTCACGAGGGACTCCACGCGGGTGTTGCGAGGCTCCTCGGCGGGAAGGTTGAGTTCGGGCTCTCCGTGTTCGGGAAGATAAACCTGGCCCCCTACGTTGCCGTGAGAACCCCGTTACGAAAGGTGGAGTGGGTTTACGTTATCATCGAGCCGGTTTTGCTCTCCGTTGTTGCGTACATCCTCGCATTCGCCCTCCACAGCCCCTGGTGGGGCCTCGTCTTCCTCTTCAACACCTCTGGTATGGCGGGAGACCTGCTCATTCTTACGTTGCTCCCCGGGATGCCGGAAGATGCCCTGCTCGTGGACGAGGGCACCACCATGAGGTCCACCCAAGAGTTTCCGGAGCTCCCGCGGAGGGTTTCAACGGCCATCAACGTTCTGGCTTTGATTTTGTTGCTGTATTTGCTTTTGAACTTCAGGATTGCGGTTGAGGTTGAGCGCTGAGTTATACCCGGTACTCCCGTGCTTCTAGGTTCAGCTACTTCTACATGACGATAAAGGATGTTTACCTTTATAAGATGGAAAACATTATAAAGCTTAGTTGCGAACCGGAAGGTGAGAAAACGTGGGCAAAGAATGTCGGAGGTTACTTCAAGGATACCGTCAGGATAAGTAGTAGGCGTTAGGTTTAAGTGCCTGATGATACTTCAGAAAAGAGAGGGGGAAAATGAAGACTGGAACCATTATTTACTGGATGATTTCAGTCTTAAAAACCTTTTCGCCGGAATAAGATCATGCTGTCAGGATGAATGAGGGGTTTTCACTGTATCAAAAGTAAGAGAAGCAGAAGTGATGTACTCACAAACCCGGGCAATGACGACAATTTAAGACAATGAGAATGTCAGTCTGAATACTGTTGTTCCCTTTCTCCCTCCCTTCTCTAACTCTTCAAGGTGCTCGAGTCCCCTCCTTAGATGGTCGACTTTTTGTACCCATTCAATGAAAAATTCAGACCAGTCTCCTTCGTTATATACGGTTATTTCTATCCTATGTTCTCCCTGGATGGTATACCTACCCTCTTTGAGCTTTCCAAGGTAATAGCCACCCACAGAGCTGGGATGCCGGGAGAGGAGCACAATTTTATCGTTCTCAATGTTGCGAAGGTTGGTAATCAACGCATACTCATCCCTTTCTACGAGCCTGCTCTCCGTGGGATGGATAAGGCTGTTCCTGATGTGACCGACAACCCCCCTCACGTGAGGGTAGTCTTTAAGCCCTTCAACTTTTACTTCAACCTTGGGGTCGTGCTCACCAACCGCTTTCAGGGAGACTTTAGCCCCAAGAACATCTCCCTGCCACGACTCCACTTCGAGCTTTGCTTTGTGAAACGCACCTTCTATTACCCCCTTGGAGAGGTTCAAGGTCCCAACGAAGTAGGGTGGGAAAGTAACTCTACGTGGAAGCAGCTTTAAAAATTCTTCCACTTTTTCGTCTTCTGGAGGGAGTATCCTTTTCTTGAGTTCTTTAATATCCCCCTTTCCGGTAAAGAGTCCGATTTTGGTCTCTGGGTCATAGCTTATGTTGAATCTGCTTTTTTCGGTTTTCAGCCACAGTTCGACATGATTAGACCATGTTACCCTGTCCATTCCTCGAATGTCAAGAACTCCTTTGAATTTTCCAACATAGCAGTTTCTGCCTTTCACCACCTGAAAACCTTTAACCTCTCCTACAAGTCCAAATTCGAGAAGATGGGGATTGATAAGGGTCTCAAGTCTGCAGTTTATCCTTCCAAATCCGAACTGGTAGTCTAGAACTCTCCTCGCGGCAAGGAGGAAGGCTCTGAACTCGGTGTCTTTGGACTCGGCAGTTCCGACGACCTTCTGGAAGTGCTTCATGAGCTTCCACGGAATGGGCTTTCCAGCGAGGATGAGAATGGATACCTCTTCCAAATATTTTGCGCGCTTGAATCCCTCCTACGCAAGAAGTTTCTTTAAAGAGGCAGGAATACCCTCGTCCAGCTCTTTTAAGTATACCTCAACCTCATGATAGAGCCTGCCACACTCCAGAACCTTTTCATATTCTCCAGTGGAAAAATAGTAAAGGGCAGCGGTGTTGATGAAATGCTCCAGATCTTCAAGGTCTTCTTTTTCATAGGGATTGCCATTTTTGATCTTTGTGAAGAGTTCGATTGCAGCTTTCAGAAGGTTATCCGCAAGCAGTTTGAAGTTCTCCATTAAGACCACCTCAGTACTTTTTGCAGTCCACCAGTCCCGCTTTGTCGTACCATCCTATGAAGATGATACTTGGATCACCGTTGAGTACCTCTTTCAATTTTTCCAGTATTACTAGAACCGAAACATAGCCTCTTTTCTCGTCGGTATATTTTTGTATCTGGCAGTAGCCCCTCTTAAGCTGCCCGTTCGGGCTCCTCCACCACCTACCTTTGGCTTCCCACGGGACTATTTTTGTCTCTTTTGGTAGTCTAATTCTAAAATCTGGGCCTGCTTTCCCATTTTTGCTAATTTCACGAATTTGCCTGCCATACTTCTCCCTTATAACCTGCACGGCTACAAGTTCCCCGGCTATTGCAGGCAGCATGTGATCAATGAAATGAACAAAGTTTCCTTTTTCAGAGTACTTATCGCTGGCTCAAGGGAGGGTATTGTAGAGTTTCGGAGGAGCACTTCAATGGTGCTTGCACTGAGAGCCATTCTTCCAGTAGTTTTGAAAGATCTCTTTCTAAAAGTGTTGATGGCTTCTCTGATCTCAATGCTATATTTTGTGTTTTTAATTTTATCGTATTCATTTTTAACCTTGTCCTCAATGTCATCTCTGTACTCGATTATCAACACCAGAGCAATTAGAGCAGGTACTCCAATAAGAATAAGTGTAGTGCCTCCTACAGCAATTGCAGGAATTTAATAAAAATCAACGGAAAGCAGAGATACCTCTGGGCTGCGATTGATGTTGAAGGCGCAGTCTGGATTACAACAACCAGAAACTGGTGGATTTCATTCTGGTTGTTTTGAAATCCTGCGAGGGACAACCGGTTTTCTGGTTGATGGAGCAAAGTGGTACAAGTCTGCCTTTAAGTCCCTGGGACTGGATTTTGTTCACGTGACTTTTGGGGGCGGAGCGCTGGTTCAGGACTGTTAAGGAGAGAACAAAGCGTTTGTTCTCTCCTTATTAACTTCAAATTATTAACTATAAGTTTACGAAAAGAATAAATATTATATAGCAACCTATTAAATTATGCATGATATTTAAGCTAGGAGGGAGTACCAATGGTGAAGACAATTCTGTCAAGACTAATATCTGGTCCTACCCCCGCAGGAGGATGTTGCAACCGTAGCCAGAGATGCAAAAACTTATTGTTTTAGCTAATTGTCTTTTTAATTTTTATTTTAATACCAAATCCTACTCTGGAGACATAGACTCATGGAAAAGGAGGGATCATCAATGAAGTATGTAGTTCGTAAAACTCTTCCTAATGGTCAGACTATTTTATTCAACATATTGACCAGATCCATTGAGGTTGTGTCTGATAATGCTGATAACGAAAGCATTTCACAAAAACTAAAGGCCTCCTTCATTTTGGTTGACGGAGAGGAGGCATTGAGCAGATATGTCCATAATAAGCTAAAGTACCCCTCAGAGGACAGACTGATAATAATAGATGCATGGACGCTTAACTGTAATTTATCTTGCACTTATTGCATGCAACAAGATACTCGAAAGCTGAATCCACAATTATCATTATCTCCAGAAGAGAGAGTCCAAATATGGGACCAACTCCGTAGAATTTTCAGAAAAGAATATATAGATGTGCTGCTATTTGGTGGCGAGCCGTTCTACGATCCTAGCTATGTAGAGGAAATGTTATCTATGAGCAAAAATCTTAGTATTCCTGTTGGACATTATTCTGCAATAACAAACGGAGTATTCAAGGATCCTGAGAGAACTTTAGAGATCATCACGGAGTATCCATTTGAATACGTACAAATAACATTAGATGGCCCCCCAAGGATTCACGACAAACGCAGAATTTTTCCTACGGGCAATGGAACATTTAACAAAATAATGGAAAACATCAGATTATTGCTAGAACACACAGATATACGTATTATTATACATAGCGTCATAGATGCTCAAAACTGGAAATACTATGGGGAAATGCTAGACATTCTATTAAACAAATTTGGAGATCACATTAAAGACAGACGAATTGTTTTCAATGTGGGGATGGAGAGTCATCCCTCCTCCCCGTGTACCCATACGATAAGTAACATCCCAGACCCCGAACAATATGCAACGATGTTCCTTTATGCAATTAGGGAAGCTATAAACAGGAAAGTGCCCATAATCTCTTTCCTTTCGGAATCAGTGTGCACCTACAATAAAGACAACGAACTACTTGTGGGTCCAGATGGTTCCATTTATAAGTGTACATCAGCCATTGGATTGGATAACTTCAAAGTAGCATCAAAAGAAGAGGTATTTCATAACCCAGAGTTATTTTTAGTAAAATATGCCCAGTTTATTGAAGGAGGGAAGGGCGATAATTATTGCTGGAGCTGTCAGTATTTCCCGGTGTGTGGGGGAGGATGTGTATACAATGCGTGGATTGAGGGTAAAAAGAAGGACTGCTGGGCTATATTTCACCAAAAAACACTACCAAAATTTGCAGAGATGTTATTAGAGGTGGATGAAATAGAACCCGATATTTGGGTACCCTTAGAAAAGTAGTCCCCACGGTATAACAAAACTATAAAAATTACAATTACTTCAAAAAGGACAGGAAATTATCAACGTATGGTGACTTACTATGAATAATGAAGTAATCCAAATCATTGGCGTCTCCAAGTCTTTTGGAGATGTCCGGGTGCTAAGGGACATAAACCTCAGAATCCGCGAGGGCGAGTTCGTGGTAATAGCCGGAGAAAACGGTTCGGGTAAGACAACACTTCTCAAAGTAATGACAGGTCTGTTAATCCCAGATGAAGGCAAAGTTAGGGTTTTAGGGTTTGATGTATCTAAAGACTGGAAAAAACTTTCTAAGTATATTGGTGTTGCGTTAGCAAATGAAAGGACCCTATATTGGAAGCTTACAGGCCTAGAAAATTTAGAGATATTTGCCGGACTTTATGGGGTCAAAAAAGGGAAAAGAAAGGCCTTAGAAATCTTAGAGAAACTTAATCTAGTACATGTAAAAGATAAGCTTGTAGAGGAATATTCAAGTGGCATGCGACGGAAATTGCTTTTAGCTAAAGCCACAATTCATAACCCCAAAATCTTGTTTCTTGATGAAATACTTAACGGTCTTGATCCCAAGTCCTATTTAAAGATTATAGAGTTCCTTGAGGAATTAAATCAAAATGGGATAACAATTGTTTTAATTAGCCATGCCCTTCATGATCTACCCCCAAAAGCTAGGCTGATAGTTATGAAAGATGGGAGGATTGTTCTTGACGATAAACTTTCGAAGTTCAAATTGGATGAGAGTATAAAAATCAAAGCAACGATTAACGGAAAAGAGGTCGAAAGAATAGTATCCCGGGAGGAGCTCAATGAAACACTGATGGAGCTCACAGAGAGTGGAGCCGAGAACGTTCAAATTGAGAGGGACGACCTGTACTCCATCCTAAGGAGGATCCTTGATGGTTAACGCGGGTGGAATCCTCACAATTGCTAAAAAAGAGTGCAGAATCCAGCTTCGATATCGGGTGGTGTGGATTAACTTTGCCCTAACGCCATTCTTTATGTTGGCTCCCTGGGTTCTGACGGCCAAAATGTTCTCCCCCGACTTTGGGGAAGCCGTTTTGGTTGGCTCACTCATGTGGTACTGGCTCAACCAGTACTTCTTTGGAGTTCAGGAGGCGTTCGAAGATGAGAGGGAAGAGGGGACTCTGATAAGCATCGCTTTAACTCCAATCTCACTGCTGGAGTTCCTGATTGGAAAGGGGATGTGGATTCTTGTGGAATGTGTGTACATAACGGGCGTTACCATGCTAATATTCTGGGCTTTAGGAATATCGCAGGCTATCTCCCCTCAGATGTTCGCCGTTTACATACTGTCAGGGCTGTATACCTTTGCGTTTTCCATCCTCTGGGGGGCTTTGGTGCTGCAATTCCGGAGGATCGCGGGTATAAACTTTATAACTCAAGAAATCCTAGGGATAGCCTCTGGTGTCACTGCTAACATTAATGCTTATCCTAGACTAATGAGAACTGTAGCTTATATTCTTCCCCTAACATATACAATAAAAATCGGCAGAGAAATTCTGCTAGGAAGAACTTTTTTTGAAGTTCTCCCCGATTTAGCTATCCTGACAATCATAACGTTCCTGTACTTTTCTATAGGAACAGTACTGCTCAAAAGGGCTGAAAATAATTTAAGGAGTATGGGAGGATGGGAAGCTTGGTGAGGTTTCTATATCTCGCAAAAGCATCTCTATTAACTGCAAAACGTTATAGAATAGACTGGTATGGCAACGTGTTAATGCCGGTTCTGGGGATTCTTCCTGTTACTATTGCCGTGTGGTATGGGAATAAAATTGGTTTTCTAGATTTTTCCCATATTGTTGGAACTAAAAAATTCTTTGAATACTACATCCTTGGAATCGCTTACTGGAACTACATCGAAGCGGTGTGGGCTTCAATTTTCGTACTCAGAGAACACATGAGGATTGGACAATTAGAAGAGCTCCTTCTTACCCCGATTAGACCGTGGGAGTACATTCTCGGCTGGTCCTTCTTGGCGATAAGTTTAACAACAATAAATTCTTTGCCGTTAATTATAGTGGCGTTGGTAATAAATATCTTTCACCTGAGCATAGAAACTTGTATTCTGGCAGTATCTATATTTTTAATTTCAATGATAGCCTCTTTTGGTTTTGCATTTTTAATTTTTGGTTTGACGTTGGTGATCAGGGAAGGCGATGAAATAGTCTCGCTACTCGGAAACGCAGCCCCGCTCCTGGGCGGTCTTTACTTTCCCGTAACCGTACTCCCGGCGCCGCTGTTGATCCTCTCCTATGCGTTTCCATTCACGTGGGGGATTGATCTGCTCAGGGGGGTGATTTTGGGTTCCAGAACGATCCTCGGTTTTGATGCCGAGCTGATGCTTCTCCTTATGATGTCCCTTGGATACTTTGGAATGGGGATTCTAAGCTACAGAGTACTTGAGGTTAGAATGAGACGGAAAGGAATACAGGGATTTTGATGGGCTTGGATCGGTTAAAAAATCCAATTATCAAAATCTTCCATCCTGACCTACCAGCATCCCTCGCAGAAGAGCTTAATTTAATAACGTGAGATATTTAATATCACGGTATTAAAATTCATTGATCGTTTATGAATGCTACGAGACCACCGTTATCCCTGGCGGAAATGGAAAACGCTACGGCCTGATTGCAAAGCACCTCGAGGAAAAGGAAGCGCTGCGCGAGGAGGGTTATCTGGTTTTTGATATAGGGGACTCTTCACAACTGATGCACGGACTAACTTGATACCATCCCAATTGTCCCCTCGGCTATTTTGTAGGCATCCTTACCAACTATGACTATTCAAAATTGTATAATTTTACATCATTTAAATTCTTAAAATAAAGCTCTTGTAGGATTACTTTTTTAGAAATTTCTTAACTTTGAGTTACTAACTATAAGTTTAAGAAAACCTTAAATATTCTAATTTCTTATTCAAATATGCAAAAACTCTATTTGAGGTATATATAATGAAGAAAAAACTAAAGATAAGAAAACTTTCGAATGCGGGATGCTACCACTGGAACAGCCATGACTCCGTTGGGCTTTGATTTTTTATTTTTGGTATTTTATTTTTTGGTTATTGGGAGAGTATTGGTGAAATGGAGGTGTTAAGATGGCGGTATATAATATAACTGTTAGAGAAGAACCATTCGGAGCATACGTCCATTTAAGGGAAGGAGCTCAAGTTAGGATAGTATCTCCAGTGGAGGATGTAGTTTCAGGATTTCTTGAGGATCCATACAGCATGGTGGAAGAAATCTTTGAAGTTCTCCCCAATTCAGGAGATAGTATCAATATTAGAACACTGGCACCACATAAAACGCCTATTTTTAGTCTATCTGCTCCGTATGATGTCTCAGTTGACATAACTAATGTTTGTAACTTATCGTGCCAGCACTGTTATGCGAGTGCACTACATCAAGGGGAACATATTAGCTTCATGGATCTTGTGAGAATAGTATCAAAATTGGATCTATCAGGAGTCACCCATTTGGCTATTACTGGAGGGGAACCTTTTCTTCATCCGTATCTAGACAAAATAATTAAATATATTTATGCTTCAACTAAACTTAATTTCACTATATTGACTAATGGGACTATATTCCGGAAAGATGTGATTAATTTTCTATCCAAAGACAAAGTCAAGGATGTTGGTGGTCTCTTTATAAGTCTTGATGATGTAGAAAGTGAAATTCATGATGAATTCAGGGGAACTGATGGAGCGTGGGAACGAACGGTGAAGTTCATTAACAAGATTAACAAAACTACAATTCCATTTATAATTGGAACTGTAATACATAGACACAACAAGGATAGGTTAGAGGAAATAATAAAGTTTAGCAGGGATCTGGGGGCAGATGGAGTACACTTTATGGTATTTACCCCTGCAGGTAGGGCTTCAAAGGTTTTTGAGAAATATAGCCTTGACAAACATGAGATTCAGGAGATACAACACAAACTAGAGCGTCTTGTAGATAAATACTCCACAGACACATTTAAAGTAATGCTAGATGACTTTGGATATACATTTACCTGGGAAAAACATCCGGATTCGTTTAGTACACTGAGAGAATTAAATCTAGCGGGGGTTTGTGCTGCAGGGAGAACAATACTTCATATAGATAATTTTGGAAATGTGTATCCATGTTCCCTGTTTCTAGGACATAAAGAGTTCATATCAGGAAATCTTATTAAACAAGACTTTTATGACATTTGGATTAACTCAAATGTGCTAAACATGTTCAGGAGTAGTAGAATAGGGTCTCTAGAAACTACGCAGTGTTCAAAATGCAAATTTTTTAACATATGCAAAGGGGGATGCGCTTACAACTCCTATGCATTCTACGGTACAATAGAAAGAGAGGATCCATTATGTCCCCACATAGAAAAGCTTCAAATGAACGGTTGATATTCCTCTTATTTTATTTTGCATTGTCCGCTTCCATATATCTTCCGGGACCTTATTTTGTATTGTATCTTAATGCCCATATCGCATTATCATGGATTGGCCTTTCATATTCATTAAATAGACTCTCCAACCTGCTGTTTGAATACCCATCTGGAATATTTGCTGATAAAGTCGGAAGACTCAAATCTACAATGCTGGGCACGTTTTTGGTTGGGATGAGTATGATATTGCTGACAATATTTGAGAGACTTCCGATTTACATTGTACTACTTTCAGCATTCCTCGGAGGGGCTGGAATGGCGTTTATTTCCGGATCTTTGGAAGCATGGGCAGTGGATGAATTTGGGAAAAAAGATGTAAAGCGGCTATTTTCTGACATGGGGACATTAAAAAATATTGCAGGTGTTATTGCCTCAATACTGTCGGGCATCCTTGTCAAATATGCAGGACTAAAATATCCTTTGTTTATATCTGGTCTCTTGGGAGTGTTTTCCCCGGCAGTACTGTTTTCCCTTCCAGACAATAGAGGGTATTCTGAAGGCAGGACACTTTTGAGGAAAAACTTAAAACTCTTCCAAAACCCCGATTTTTCAATGCTTGTGTTTTTAAGTCTGCTGGTATCCTCAATGCTTTCAGTATTCTTTGTGGTGTGGCCTGTAACACTAAAGAACTTAGGAGCACCTAAGAGTATACTGGGTCCAGTATACTTTTCTTTGATGCTCTCCATGTCCCTTGGTAGTTACATTGCGAGAAAGGTTTCGATGCCTCTCAGGGGAGTGAGTTTTTTCCTGATATTTGGAACAGCCATTACAATCGCCATAGCGTTGGTATTAAAGTGGAACATTGACTCATACATAATAGTGCTGGCACTTTTATACGTGCTTGAGGTTCTTATTGGTTTATACTATGTCTTCATGGGTTATATCCGAAACTCAATAGTCCCATCAGAAATACGGGCATCTGCAATATCTATGATTTCTCTGGTAAACTCTGCCGTAGGTATTGTGATCCTCCCGTTGTTTTTGTCCTTGGGGGAACTCCACGTAAAATGGATAATATGCTCTCTATTGCTGGCTTTGGGGTTAATACCTCTGAAAGCCTGGAAAACTTATCTCTCATCTATTCTTTCTCAAGAAATGTAGCTTTTAGAGGCACCAAACTAACTTTAGAAAACGGATAAAAATTAAGGCATGAATTAAAAAGATCAGGCCTTCAAAAACCTCGCGTTGATGGCAACTATCACCGTGCTCAGACTCATCAGCAAAGCACCGGCTGCTGGACTCAATAGTATACCATACCTGTAGAGAATACCTGCCGCCAGCGGGATGGCGAAGGTGTTGTAGCCCGTTGCCCATGCCAGGTTCTGCACCATCTTCCTGTATGTAGCTCTCGCAAGGTGTATCCCCGTTATGACATCTCTTGGATCGTTTTTGACTAAAATTATGTCAGCACTTTCTATGGCAACATCGGTTCCCGCCCCGATGGCTATTCCAACGTCCGCCTGTATCAGGGCTGGAGCGTCGTTTATTCCATCGCCGACCATCGCAACAATTAATCCCTTATTCTGTAACTCTTGCACTTTTTCAGACTTCTGATGGGGTAGCACCTCGGCGAAGAAGCCATCTAAACCAAGCTCCTCAGCAACCCACTTTGCAACTTTAGCGTTGTCTCCTGTGAGCATGTATGCCTTTACCCCCATCTCGTGAAGTCTTTTTACAGCTTCCCTTGATTCTGGCCTTATCTTATCGGCTAAAGCTAAAGCACCGACGAGCTTTCCACCGATGACTAAGAACACCACCGTCTTTCCTTGCTCCAAGACATTGTTAACGCGCTCATCCTCTTTCCAGAGTCCCTTTTCCTTCAAGAACTGTGGACTTACAATAAGCACTTCTCTGCCGTTGATAACGCCTTGAGCACCTTTTCCGGGAATTGCTTTGAAGTCCTTAACATCGTAAAGCTCAATCTTCTTCTCCTTAACCTTCTCCACTATTCCTTGAGCGATTGGATGCTCCGAATAACTTTCTAACGCTGCCGCGTATTTCAAGATTCTTTCCTCACTAAGCTCATCCAATGGAATTATATCCGTTACCTCAAACTTTCCTTCGGTCAAAGTTCCCGTCTTGTCAAAAACAACTACCTGAACATCTTTTGCCCTCTCAAAGGCTTCTCTATTCCTAATTAGTATTCTCTTTCTCGCTGATATTGATGTTGATACTGAAACCACTAAAGGAACTGCTAATCCTAAAGCGTGAGGACATGTAATTACCATCACAGTTACCATCCTCTCTAAGGCAAAAACGAATGGCTTTCCTAAGTACAGCCAAGTGCCGAGAGTTGCACTTCCAGCGGTTATTGCAATGAGTATGGGGTTCTGAGTGAGTATATGTATGCTTTGTCTTCGTTGGCTAGCATCCTAGGAATGTTCATCTCGACAACTGTTGGAAAGAGAATGTCAGGTCCCAGATCTTAGGAGAATTTCACAGTTAATTGACTTTAGATAGATCATACATGATTTGCTCCTTCATGAACTCTTTTCTATTTCTTTTGAGCAAGAGACTGTCAAGATAACAGTGAAGTATTAATTGAGGATTAGTTCTGATCATGGGGATGGCGTTGGCTATAAGGAGGTTAAACGCTTCAAGCGAAACAAGAAAGACATCAAACCTGCCGCAATCCTGCACTACCCCGGAATCTCCCTCAGAAAAAAAGTTCATGAGTATTCCAGACAATGAGTCACGAGGCGGTGAGCAGGCTGAAGAGTGTTATTCAACCACCGCAGAAGCAGGCTCATCACAGTTGACGAGACCCTAATAAAAATCAAGGAAAAGCGAAGGGCTGCGATTGATGTTGAAAGCAGGGAAGTTTTAGCAGTCTGGATTACAACAATCAGAAACTGGTGGATTGCCAGGAATTTTATCCTGGTTGTTTTGAAATCCTGCGAAGCTGGTTGATGGTGGGCATTGGTACAAGTCTGCCTTTAAGTCTTTGAGACTGAATTTTGTTCACGTGATTTTTGATCCGAGGAATAGTATTGAGCGCTGGTTCAGGACCCTTAAGGAGAGAACAAAGCGTTTCTGGAATAATTTCAGGGGTAGGGACTGGAGGAAGGTTCACAGGTTTGTTTTTCTGTTTGCTTTCTGGTATAATTTTATCAGAATTCATTCTCGGTTTGGTCGACCACCTGGTGATGTTGCTGAATGGCTTCAGGAGGTGATGCCCCAGTTATCCTGACCGTCTCCGGATTTCAAA